>JBLMWC010000126.1:0-56453 GCA_050257015.1 Bacillota bacterium
ACGACGATCCACGCATCGGTGCCGACCACCGCCGCAGCACCTCCAGCCACGCCAAGCAGGAGTGGGAGACGTCCGACGGCAGCCGGTAACTCCGCAGAGGACGCGCGGCGCTGAAGCGGCGGGAGCGCTTGGGCGCTCCGCGTGACGAGCCAGACCCCGGCGGCACCACCTGCGGCGATTGCGGCGGCGGCACCGTAAGCGGCGAGGCCGGCGGCAGCGAGCACCGGCTTCGCAAGGCATCCGAGGGCCACGCCCAGGGCGACGACGACGGCCGCCGCGAGCCGGCTCATCGGCGGCATCGTCCACGCCCGCACGCCGGCGGCGAGAAGGAGCAGCGCCCCGAGAAGCTCGAGACCGCCGTCAACGGCGGCTGACGGCGCACCGAGATCGGCCAGCCGGATATCACCGCTTGCCGCGACGCTCACGCTCGCGACACCGAGAGCCGAGGCGAGCAGCCCCCACGCGGCGAGCCGCCGCTCCAGCGGGCGCGGCAGGGCTGCGCTCGCGGCGGCGGCGAGCGCGATGAGGGCGACGATCAGCGTTGGCATGGCGTGGAGTCTAGCGTCGGAGGAGTGCCGGCCCAAACGAAACGCGCCTCCCGACGGGAGGCGCGTGATCGCGGCGGAGCCGGGTCTGACCTAGTGCAGCTTCCGGCGCCGGCGGACGGCGGCGGCACCGAGCGTCGAGACTCCGGTGCTGAGCAGCAGCAGCGTCCCCGGCTCCGGCGTGACGGTGGTCCCGGGAAGTCCTCCGGGAAGGTTCGGATCCAGAATGTCGTGCTGCGTCCCGCCGCCCTGCGGATCGTCGCCGCCCGGAACGATGACCGGGGGATCGAGCAGCTCATGCTCGTTCGCGCCGCGCGAATCCAGGATAAATGCCGCGACGACGCCGAGCATCGCCGCGCCGCCCACGGCGTACAGTCGGCCGGAGTGGCCTCCGCCGATGAGACCGCCTGCCGCCGAGTCGCTCTTCGTGCGGCGGCCACCGCCGTCAACGGCGCTGACCAGCGTCTGGAAGTACGCGGCATTGTCGGACAGCATCCCGATCGAGCGATCAATCGGCGCCGCCGCGACGGGGCGTACGGCAAGCGTGGTGGCCACGGCGGCAAGCGCCAGGGCAGTACGGGGTCCCATAGTGACTTCGCTGATGGAGGTGGCCGCCTCCAAGGCAAAGCCTGGGCCATCGGCCTGGAATGTGATTTGGATCACACCCGCAACACGTTGCTGCTCTTTCTGTTGGACGATTGGGCGGTGAAACCGGATGAACCGCACGCGGGCCGCTGACCCGCAAAATCCCTGCGGGACGCACGGCGCAGTCTGTGGCGGGCCAACGACAGCTCAGCGTGTGATCGGGGCGTCGCCGAGGCGAGTCCGCGATCCCTGCCGCGAGGGACGGCGGCCGCCACGGAAGTCGAAGTGGGCATCGCCCAGGACGCGATGGCCTGACGGCGAGGCACTGGACGACGGGCCCCGTCGCGTGACGAGCCGCTCCACGACGTTGGCAGCGACCTCCCAGATCTCCGGCTCGATCCCCTGGTAGAGCGCCGCATGCTCCCGCCTCAGTCTGCACTCGCGAACGGCGCTCACGCGGGCCCTGCCCTACGGTCGCTCATCTGGCCGTCCCGCTGATCCGATGCGCGCGACGGGCCCTCACGTTCCGCCTCGGCCGGCGGCCCGCCGCGGAACTCGAAGTGGCGCTCGTCGAGCACGCGATCGGCGAGCTCGGTCGTCGCCGAGGGGACCTGTGCGAGCCGTGCCAGAAAATATTCGGCGACCCGGGCCGCCGGATACCAGATGCCCGCCTGCAGGCCGGGATAGATCTCGGCGAACTCGGGCTTGAGTTTCGCCTCACGTTGCGGTGACATTCATTGCTCCCGATCGGTACGTGGTCCGCGCCGCTGACGTGCCGGCGTGCCGAACCGCATGATCCGGTCCCGCACCACGTGGGGCACGCCCGCGGGCGAACCTCCTCGAAACTCGAAGTGGCTCTCGTCCAGTACCCGCCGCAGCACGTCTCCCTCCGGGTCCTTGCGCGCCAGCACGGCCAGCGTGTCGGCAACGTGCGCCGCGAGGAGCCAGACGCCGGCAGCGACATCCGGATAGAGGAGCGCAAACTCCGGCTTCAGCCGGGCTTCCCGCGGAGGGCTCATGGCGTGAGCGCGAAGCAGGTGCCGCGCGCGACAGCGCCGTGGCACATGGTGGCACCGGGCTTGCGCCCCGATGAACGGGCGATCGAATCGGCCAGCAGTGTGGGCTCCGCGGCTAGGGCGCGCAGGGCGCGATGGATGAGGTTGTTCGAAAAGCTGTGATGTCGCGCGCCGCGGGGCAAGGGACCGATCGCTCGTGTTCCGCCGCATGCCGCGTAAGTTGCACGGTCGTTCTACGCATTACTCCTACCGGAAGGTGGCATGGAGCAGTTGTCATGAAGGGTTTTCCAGGGTCCCGGCTGCGCGCGCGGTTGCGGTCTGATGCGCCGGTCCTGTGCGGTCTCGCTTCGGGAATCTGGTACGACGTGTTCGGCGGCGAAGCGGGACGCCTCCCGCCGGTGGGCCAGCTGCTGCTGCGGCCCGCCGATGTGCCCATCGACGACAAATCCAGCTATGTGCCGGTCGCGCGGAACATGGTCGAGCTCGGCCGAACCGACGGCACGCGCCTGCTGCTGGACGAGGCCGGTCGACGCTGGGCAGCCGCACTGGTCGCCGACACCGGGAACGGATCGGCTGGCTGCGGCTCGCATACTCTGCGCTTCGTGTGTCACGACGGGGGCTACCTGCTCGTGCCAGGGATCGCAGCGCCGACGCTCGACGCGTGGTCCGACGCCGAGCTGCTGAAGCTGCTCGAAACGAAGCGGCAGGCGGGACATCCGGCGAGCGGCCTGCGGACTGAGGCCCGGGTGAAAGCGGCCTTCGCGTGGGGCTACCGGATGCTGGACCCGGATGCGTGGTATCTCGTCGAGCCGCGCTGGACCACCGACCACGCGCTGGTGCTCGTCACCGTCGAAGGTGACCGGGTCGTGGACGCCGGTCACTTCGAGACCCGCAGCTTTCTGGACTAGTCGGACCGCCTCGCGGCCAGCAGCTCCTTCACCCGGTCGCAAAGCGTCTGCATCTCGAACGGCTTGGCGAGAAAGGGCTCCGGCGCCGGCTCCGTGCCGCGCGGAAACCCCGACATGAAGAGCACCGGGACGTGGGGATAGCGGCGGCGAAGTGCGGCGGCGAGGACGATGCCGTCGGTGTGCGGCATCCGGACGTCGGTGACGAGGAGGTCGATGCCGGCTTCGTCGGTGAACAGCCCCAGCGCCTCGAGCCCATCCGTCGCCTGAATGACGTGATATCCCTCGTGCTCGAGGGCACGAGTCGCGAGCCGGCGCACCTGCGGCTCATCGTCCACCACGAGGATGGTCGGGGTCCGCTGCTCAGGTGATGTCATGTGGACGGTTAAGATACGCCGACCCGGTTGATCCGGAAGTGCGCATGGAGCGGACGGGGATCGAACCCGTGACCCCCTGCTTGCAAAGCAGGTGCTCTCCCAGCTGAGCTACCGCCCCGACTCGTACGGCGGGAAAACTAGCGCATCTCCGGTTACGGAGCCACCGCGAGCGCGTAGCCGGCGAGCGCCCGCTGCGCGAACGTCGTCCGCGAGGCCGCCTGCGCGATCGTCGCATGATACGCCGCCGCGCTGCGCGTGTCCGGCACGTGAATCCGCACCACCTCTCCCGCCGCGATGTCTCCCGTCACCAGAATGCGCGTCGTCATCGTGTCGGGCTGCGCGGTGTAGATCTGATATCCGGTGGCGGCGTCCACCGTCGAGACGCGCCCCCCGGAGACGGTGAAGAGCAGTGCGCCGTCATCGGCGTTCGGCGTCGCGAGGGCAATCTTGAGCACGCCGGGCACCGGCCCGGCCGGCTCGGTGGGCCCCCCGTCGCCGCACGCCGAGGCGAGCGCGAGCAGGACCAGTGGAAGGAGCTGACGACGCATGATCACCGTCCTTTCGATCCAGGCTTCTGCGCGGGCGGGCCCGCGAGCAGCGCACGCATGACGCCCGCGCTCGGGCTGACGCCGCTGAATTTCACATAGGCGAGGAAGTCGCCGAGATCGTAGATCCCGTTCTGGTTCCCCCGCGCATCGAGGTATGCCGTCTGCTCCGGCGCGAGCGCCCCCGTGCCGAGGAGGGTGTTGGCCGCTGCGTTCACGTCCACCGCGACCTGGGCGACGAACTTCGCGTTGACGCTGTACGGCCGGTTCATCGGCAGAGTCAGGCTCGGCGCCGACGCAGTGGTATCCCCGCTCCAGCCACCGAAGACGGTCCCGGTGGGGGCGGTGGCGGTGAGGGTGACCGGCGTGCCACCGGTCAGGAACACGCCGGCTGCCAGATCGGCATCGGGGGGAGGAGCGGTGAGCACCACCGCGCCCGGAAGTGCATTGATGAGCTGGACCGTCAGGCGGTACTGTGACCCGAACCGCGCGATGATCGTGTCGACGCCGGCACCGGCGACGTAGGTGTGCGTGAGGGTGCCTCCATCCGACCATGACTGATACTCGAAGCGGCTCAGGCCGTCAGCCGAGGTCTGCAGCGAATCGGCACCGAGCACCGCCGTCTCGCCGGCGAGAAAGACGTCGGTGAAGCTGGCGACCGGCCCCCCATTCACCCGGATCCGCGCGCCGGACGGCGCCGCGGCGAACAATGCGGGCTGCTTCAGTGTGAACCGGAAGATCATCTGGCCGTGCGGCGCCACCTGGAAGATCGAATCGATCACGAAGCCGGTGTAGCGGCTCTGATTGTCCAGTGATGCCGGGTTCGATGACAGCCCAAGCCGCCGGTTGCCGCTCGAGCCGGGATAGGAGTCGCCGGCGTCGCCCCGGTTGCTGCCGGGTGACGTGTTGATCTGATCGAGGTTCCGAAGGCCGTCGGCCTGGAGCAGCTCGACGCCATGCACCGTGCCGGCGTTCACCCGGTTGTCCCCCTGGAAACCGTGCGCGTCGACCTGTCCCTGATCGATGTGCCACACGAGCAGTCCCGGCATCTTGGACCGGCTGCCGCGGGCCGGATTCATCTGCGCCGAGTCGCTCTCCAGGTCCTGCCTGTTCTCCAGCAGGTAATACTCGTCGGTGTTGGGGATTCCGACGAACGTGACCCGATGCGACGCCGACACCGGATCCATCCGGATCGTTCCGCTGGCGCTGAGGGAGTCGACGCCGACCCATCCCAGCTCGACCATCGACCACGCCTCCATCCGCGACGGGCTGAACGGCAGGGCGTAATTGCCGCTCCCCATCAGTCCCCATTCCCCGATCCCCTCGGTGTAGAGCCCGTCGGTGGTGTCGTAGAGGTCGGGAAGGCCGAAGGCGTGGCCGGTCTCGTGCGCGACGGTGCCGATCGGCATGATCTGCGATCCATCGCACGCGGTCGGACCGCCGACGGCGCTCTGCATCGTGTAGTCATTGACCTTGATGAACTGGCCCGGGTGGCCGGCCCACGGCGTCTGGGTCACGTACGGCGAGCCACCGTTGTACGCGGCGACGACGAAGCGATGCGCCCAGATATGGGGCGTCCCGCACGCGCCGTCCTTGTCAGCCTGAACGAAGGTCACGAAATCCACCATGCCGTCGTCGTCGCCCGAGTTGGCGATTCCGTCGGGTCCGTCATTGTCGAACGGCGCCCAGACCGTGGCGGCATCGCTGCCGTTCGAGGCAACGCTCAACGCCTGGAGGAGCATCTCCCCGAGCCGCGCGCCGCCGTGGGCACAGGGGCTGAGCACGCCGATTCCGTTGCAGCCGTCCTCGTAGTAGGTGTCCGCGGAGTCCGCCGCCACCCACGGGAACACCCGCCCGTCGAGGGTGATGTTGTTGTTCGACAGCTGCTCGTAATAGGTCTTGAGGCTGTACGGGGTGCCGACCGGAGCGGACGAGAAGAGCTGCGTGCTGAGCTGGGCCGCACTGAACGGAGGCGCCACGTTGAGAAAGGCGATCGGAATCACCGGCACCACCACGTGCCCGGTGACCTTGACCCCCCCGAAGGCGGTGGCGGAGCTCAGATTGAGCGAGCGGATTGACCCGGCCTTGATGAACTGATGCCGCGTGGCGCGGATCGAGCCGACGCGCTTGCGCCAGGCGCCGTCGGCGCTGAAATCCATCCCGCGCACTTCGAACTGCCCGATTCTGGCCCGCGGATACTGAGCCGCTCCCGCGGCAGGGACCAGCACGGCCAGGACGATCCCAAGGGCGGAAATCGCCCGCCGAAGCTCAGTCCGCACGACGCCACCGGATGCTAAAGTGTGCAAGGAATGTAGCATGCGGGCTACCGCCGAGAAACCATTCACCCGCCGCCGCGGCCCGGATGCTGCAAACGTCCCGCGCCGGGGCCGCGGTTCCCGGCGATTTACTTGTGCCGGCTCGCCCCCGACGTTAGTTTAAGCCGTTCTGTCACATAGTGATGTGGGGTTGTTCCTCACACCCTTCCAGGACCGAGGCCTCGTGGATACCCAAACGCTTGAACACATCGCGCTCTTCGACAAGTGCAGGCAGTTCACCAAGGCGCGAGAGGTCAAGGCGGCCGGGCTGTATCCCTATTTCAAGCCGATCTCCGAATCCGAGGACACGGTCGTCACGATCGAGGGCCGGAAGCGGATCATGCTCGGCTCGAACAACTACCTCGGGCTGACGCATCATCCGAAGGTCCTCGAAGCGGCGTCCCGCGCGCTGGCCCGGTACGGCTCGGGCTGCACCGGCAGCCGCTTTCTGAACGGCACCCTCGACCTCCACGTCCAGCTCGAGGCGGCGATCGCCGAGTTCCTGGGCAAGGAGGACTGCATCGTCTTCTCGACCGGCTATCTGGCCAATGTCGGCCTGATCTCGGGCCTCGTGGGCCGCGGCGAGACGGTCTTCCTCGACAAGCTCGATCATGCCTCGATCGTCGACGGCGCCAAGATGTCCTTCGGCGAGACCGAGCGCTTCAATCACGGCGACCTCGCGGGTCTCGAGCGCAAGCTGGAGCGTGCCGGCACGTCGAAGGGCGCCATGATCGTCGTGGACGGCATCTACTCGATGGAAGGTGACATCGCCGACATCCCGGGCCTCGTGCGCGTCGCCCGGAAGAACGGCGCCGCCCTCGCGGTCGACGACGCCCACTCCCTGGGCGTCCTGGGACCCAACGGCGACGGCACCGCGGCCCACTTCGGCATGACCGACGACGTCGACATCATCGCCGGCACCTTCTCCAAGTCGCTCGCTTCAATCGGCGGCTTCGTGAGCGGCAGCGAGAACGTCATCAACTACATCCGGCACCACAGCCGGCCGCTCATCTTCACCGCGTCCCTGCCCCCGGCCAACACCGCCGGCGTCCTGGCGGCGCTGGAAGTGCTGCAGACCGACACCGAGCGCCGTGAGCGCCTCTGGGCCAACACCCGGCGCCTCCACGAAGGGTTCCGGAGCTACGGCTTCGAGATCGGTCCGACCGAGACGCCGATCGTGCCGGTCCTGATCGGCACGATGGAGAACACCTTCGTGATGTGGCGCCGGCTGTTCGACGCCGGGGTCTTCACCAACCCGGTCATGCCCCCGGCGGTGCCGCCGTCGCAGTGCCGGCTCCGCACCAGCGTGATGGCGACGCACACCTTCGACCAGATCGATTTCTGCCTCGAGACCTTCGCCCAGATCGGCCGCGAGCTGGGGGTCATCTGATCCCCGTCCGGGTTCGCCCGGCGCGGGACCGGAAGGACGTCAGACGATTCATCGACCTGCCCTACCGGCTCCACCAGCGGGACCCCATGTGGGTCCCGCCGTTGCGTAGAGACGTCGACACGCTCCTCTCCCGCACGAAGAATCCCTTCTTCGAGCACGCCGAAGCGGAGTACTTCCTCGCCGAGCGCGGAGACCGCGTGGTCGGCCGCATCGCCGCGATCGCCAACCGGCTCCACAACGAGACCCACGGTGACCGGGTCGGCTTCTTCGGCTTCTTCGAGTCGGAGAACGACTCCGGCGTGGCCGACGCGCTGTTCGATGCGGCAGCCGAATGGCTCCGCTCGCGCGGCTTCGACACGATGCGCGGCCCCGCCTCGTTCTCGGTCAACGACGAGTGCGGCCTGCTGGTCGACGGGTTCAACACCCCGCCGGCGCTGATGATGCCGCACAACCCGCCGTACTACGTGCCGCTCGTCGAGGGCGCGGGATTCCACAAGGCGAAGGACCTGCTCGTCTATCAGGGCGGCGACCGGACCTTCCGGGCCTACGATCCGGTCCCCGCGCGGCTCGAACGCGCCGTCCAGATCATGCGCGAGCGCATGGGCGTCACGATCCGCCCGCTCAACCTCAAGGACTTCGACGCCGAAGTGGAGCGGATCAAGACGATCTACAACTCGGCGTGGGAGAAGAACTGGGGCTTCGTCCCGATGACCGATCACGAGATCGATCATCTCGCCCAGCAGTTCAAGCCCGTCGTCGTCGCCGATCTGGTACCCTTCGCGGAGAAGGACGGCCGGACGGTCGGCTTCGGGCTGGCGCTGCCGGACCTCAACACCGTGTTCCGCACCAACCGTTCGGGCCGGATGTTCCCCGTCGTCCTCAAACTGCTCTGGGCGCTCAAGACCGAGCGGATCCGGCGCGCCCGCATCCCGCTCCTCGGCATCCTCCCCGAGTTCCGCGGCAAGGGGCTGGACGCCGTGCTGTATCACTGGATCTGGACCAAGGCCGCCAAGCACGGGATGTACTGGGGGGAGGCCGGCTGGATCCTGGAGGACAATCCGCTGATGAACGCGGGACTCGTGAAGATGCGGTTCGAGGTCTACAAGACTTACCGCCTGTACGATCGGGCGGTGTGAAAGCGCTGGTCACCGGCGCGACGGGATTCGTCGGCAGCCATCTCGTCGAAGCGCTCAACCGCGGGGGCCACTCCGTCACCGCGCTGGTCCGCAACCCCGCCAAGGCCGCCGCGCTCCACTGGCCGGGCGTGACGCTGGCCCGGGGGGACCTGCACTCGCCTGACGCACTCGAGGCCGCGAGTCGGGGACAGGACGTGATCTTCCACGTCGCCGGCGCGGTCGCGGCGCGCTCCGAGGCCGAGTACATGGCCGCCAACCGCGAGGGGACCGCCAACGTCGTGGCGGCGGCCGCGGCGGCCGGGTCGCCGAGAATCGTCCTGGTGAGCTCCGGCGCGGCGGGCGGGCCGACTGCGCCGGGACGACCCGCGACCGGCGAGGAGACGCCGCGCCCCGTCACCATGTACGGCCGCAGCAAGCTCGCCTCCGAAGAGGTGGTTCGCAGCGGACCACTCCCCTGGGTCGTGCTGCGGCCGCCGACGATCTACGGTCCCCGCGACCGCGACAACCTGATCAAGGTCTTCCGGATGGCACGACTCGGCGTCGCGCCGGTGTTCGGGCGCGGGGCGATGGAAGTCTCCGCCATCTACGCACCGGATCTCGCCGATGCGCTCATTGCCGCGGCGACGAGCGAGGCGGCGCTTGGACGCACGTGGTACGTGAACCATCCCGAGGTGCTGACCACCGGCGGCATGGTCCACGCCATCGCGCGGGCGATGGGACGGCGCGTCCGCACGGTGGGCGTTCCCGAGTGGGCGGGCCGCGGCATTCTGCACGTCACCGGCGCCGCCGCCGCGCTCGCCGGCCGCGCGACGATTCTCAATGCCGACAAGGCGAACGAGTTCTTCCAGCAGGGCTGGACCGGCGACCCGCGGCCCTTCACCGCCGCCACCGGGTGGGAGGCCGCACACGACCTCGAGGCCGGCCTGGCCCGCACCTATGACTGGTATCGCGCCGCTGGCTGGCTCTGAGCCCGTCCTGACCACCGCCGCAACCGCCGCGGTCCCGTCACGGCTCCGCCCCGTCGAGTACCTCGTGCTCGGCTACCTCGGCCTCGTCACCGTCGTCGCGGTGGCGCGCGCCGGAAGTCACCCGGCGTGCTGGTGGCTCGTGGTCTCGCACGCGCTCGCGGTCCTCCTCGTCTATCTCGTCACACGACCGGGCCTGGGGCCGGTCGGGCGCACGATCCGCGAGATCTTCCCGCTCATCCTGCTCCTCGCGCTGTACAGCGAGCTCGACGTGCTCAACGCGGGGGGCGTTCAGGTGCACGACGCACTCGTCGAGCACTGGGAGCTCGCCTTGTTCGGCTTCGAGCCGAGCCGCGACTGGTGGCAGGCGGCGCCGAGCCGCTTCTGGTCCACCCTGCTCCACACCGCCTATCTCTCGTACTACCTCATCCTCGCGGTGCCGGCGGTGTGGCTGGTGGCGCGGCGTGACCTCGTCGCCGTGCGGCGGTTCGTGCTGAGCGTGATGCTGGCCTTCATCGCCTGCTACGTCTTCTTCATCTTCTACCCCGTCGCCGGCCCGTACTACACGTATCCGCGGCCCACCGGGCTCTTCGTGGACAACGCCGCCGCGCGGATGGTGTACGCGACACTGGCACGGGGCAGCTCGTACGGCGCCGCCTTCCCGTCGTCACACGTCGCCGCGGCGCTCGCGGCCACGATCGCGGGCTGGCAGGGCTCGCGGCGCCTGGGGATCCTGCTCGCGGTGCCGACGGCACTCCTGACGATCTCGGTGGTCTACTGCCAGATGCACTATGCGGTGGACGCGCTCGCCGGACTCGCCATCGGCGCCCTTGCCGCGCTCGCCGGCCGGCTGGTCGCCCGGTCGGCTTAGGGTGCAGACGCTAAACGGCCCGCCGGATCTCCGGCGGGCCGTTCGCGATGCTTCGACGTGCGGGGACTACTGCTGGACGGTGATGACGCCCTTCATCCCCATCGCGAGGTGCGGCAGGCAGTAGATCTTGTACTCGCCGGCCGGCGCGTTGTTGAACGTGACCGTGATGATGCCGTCCGGCTCGTTCATGAGGTCGCTGTCGAGCGGCTCGCCGCCGGTCGACGGATTCACCGTGATGGCCGACTTGGCGTTGGCCGGGATGCTGTCGGCCCAGAAGTTCACGCTGTGCGGGCCGCCGCTCTTGTTGTGGAAACGGATCACGTCACCACTCTTCACGGTGAGGGTGGCCGGGACGAACTTGGGCTGCGTACCGTCCATGACCATGTCCACATCGTGCGTGGCGCCCGTCGCGGCCGGAGCGGCCGCCGTCGGAGCCGCAGTCGTCGTATCCGTCGCCGCCGCCTGATTCTCTGCCTTCTTCTCCCCGCCGCACGCCGCGAGGACGAGGGCGAGACCAGCCACCAGGGAAGTCACCCGCATTGCCGTTGTGCCTCCAGATCCGAGAGAATTGTCCACCCGCTCCATCTCCACACGTACGGAAAACCGTACTTTGTGAAGCAGTTCACAAGTATATATTAGGCCTGTGAAAATGGGAACCGCCGCGTGAGCACCCCGCCGCCCTGCACCGCCATCGGCCGACAGTGTTCCAGCCTCCCGGTAACGCTCCGGATCGGCTCGCTCGAGGAAGGCAATACGTCCCTGGACCACGAATCGACGTGGCTCCTCGGGCACACCGAGCAGATCACCTTCTCGGAGCTCTGGGAGGACGAGGGAGACCTGTACGTCCAGGCCGTCCTCCACGTCCCCTGCCGCTATCTCGCGCGGAACGGTGAGGCAGCCCGCTGTACCGCGCACGGCTATACCGGCCGCGTCCCCGCGCCCCGGCGTCCGCCTCAGCCGCGGCAGCTCGGTGGCGACCAGTTCAACGTGGTGGATCGCCGACGCATGGCGCCCCGCCGGCTCCCCGCCCCGCCGGAGCCGAGGCGGTCGCTCCCGGTGCTCGCGGCACCCGCGGCCACCGCCAATCCGTGCGCTGCCGCTCCGTGCCGCACGGCGGACAACCGCCGTGGCGCCGCCTGCTGCCGCGACCTGCAGGTCGAGATCATGTGCACCCGGCGCCAGACGATGCTCGAGGCACTGGTGCGATCGCGCCGATCCCCATATCTCTGCAAGGTTTCGCGCGAGGGCGAATTCTCGATCGACGCGGAGATGATCTCGGCCTGCGCCTATCTCGAGCCGGGCGGGGTCAACTGCACGCTGCACGGCCGTACCCGCGCCGACGGCAGGCCGGCCAAGCCCGATCTCTGCAGCGAGTGGCCCGGGAAGCAGAAGGTGCTCCACCCGGGCTGTGTCTTTGCCCGTCGGCGGCGGGCCGCCGGCTGAGCGCTCCTGTGCAGGAAAGATCGCGGCCGCACGTCCTATAGCCGGAAGATCCAGCCGGCCGCCGACAGCCCGGAGTCTCCGTGGACGATCTCGAGCAGCTCTATCAGACGACATATACCGCGGTAGTGCGTTTCCTCTACCGCAAGGTGTGGGACGCCGACCGGGCCGAGGATCTGGCGCAGGAGGTCTTCGTGCGTGCCCTGGCGCACCGCCCCGAGAAGCCGCGGGCCTGGGTCTTTGCCGTCGCCGCCAACCTGGCCCGCGACGAGGCCCGGGCGGCGATCCGCCGCAAGCGCCATCTCACGCTCATGACCCACGATCCCGACCAGGGACCGGCCCCCACGATGGCGGCGGATGACCAGGTGGAGCGGGACGAGCGGCTCACGGCGGTGCACGACGCCCTCGACACCCTGACGGCGCGGGACCGGGAGGTCCTCCTCCTGTGGGACGCAGGGCTCAGCTACCCGGAGATCGCCGCCCAGACCGGCCTCGCGGTCGGCGCCGTCGGCACGACCCTCGCACGGGCCCGAAAGCGGCTCGTGGACGCATATGACCGTCAGCACCAGACACGAGACAATGCGGCACATTCCTGAAGAGGAACTGCACGCCTATCTCGACCAGGCACTGAGCCGTGCTCAGTGCGTGGAGATCGAGAGCCACCTCGCCGCGTGCGCGGGGTGCAGCGACGCACGCGACAGCATCGCTGCCCTCCGTGACCGGACCACGGCGCTGCTCGCCACCCTGGCTCCGCCGCGCCGCTTCCCGCCGATCCTCGACCAGCTTCAGGCCGAAGCCGCCGCTCGTACCGCCCGGCGCCAGCACGCACGCCGCACCGGGGTCTGGGCGGCGAGCGTCGCGGCGGCGCTGGTGCTCGGCTGGGGCGCCAACACCTACTTCTCCGCGCCGAAGCCTCGCGTGCTCGTGCCCAGCACGGTGGCCGACGCCGGCGCCGATCGACCGCAGGAGACCCCGATCGTTTCCCCTCCGTCGCAGCCGGCCGGCCGGCCGGCCCTCTCGCGCGACACGCCGGCGCCGCTGGCCTCGTCACCGGTGGCCCCCCGGACTCGGCGGACGGTGGAGCCGGCTCCGGTGTTCTCGATCGGCGAGCCGCCCCGGGCGGAGGTGTCGAGTGCCACGCTTCCGTCGGGAGAAGCCGACGCCGGCCTGGGCGGCATCTGGCGCACCCTTTCCTGGGCGGGCGCGCGCGATGAACGGGGCGATTCGGTACCGCACATCGACGGGCTTCCCGTGGTCGAAGTGCAGGTCGGGCCGGCCAAGACCGGCGGCAACAAGTCGATCATGGTGGTGGCGCAGCAGCTCAAGTCGGGCGAGGTGATCCGGACGATCGAGGGTCCGGCGGCGGACGTGTCGCAGCTCCTGGCCAATCGGGCCGGCGCCACCAGCCCGTCGCCCTGGCCGACGCTGAACGGCCCCGGGATCGCCGGTGGCGACGGCGCAATGGCGATGCGCCACGGCGACCGGATGCTGGCCATCACCGCCCAGCTGCCGAACGATTCCCTGCGGGCGATGATGCGCCGCCTCAACGCGGAGATGCGGCAGAAATAGCGCCACCGACGTGGCGGCACACGAGAAAGGGGCGCACACCGGTGCGCCCCTTTCTCGTGTGCCACTCCGCCGGGCAAGCTACCGTGGATGGTCCCGGCGCTCCACGGCGGACTCCTGGATCCAGTCCTGCGGCGGCTCCTCGATGTCGTAGATATCGGCCGCGTGATGGTGGGCAAGCTCGCGGCTGATGGTGATCGCCGCGAGCCGCGGCGACAGCATCGGGAAGCGCCGAGCGAAGAGCGCGTACGTCAGCAGGAAGAGGCCGCTGAAGAGCAGCGTCGGCGCGAGCTCGGGGACGCCGAAGATCGGGCCCGGCGCCGGCGTGATCGACGGCATGACGAGGAGATAGCGCTCGAGCCAGAGGCCGCAGAGGCTCACCGACGCGAAGAAGCCGAGGGTCACCGGCGTCTTCTTGGGGAGGACGCCGAGAAGCCCGACGAACGGAATCAGGAACATGCCGAGGAAGACGGCGCGACCGACCGGGAACCAGTGTCCCCAGAGACGGGCGAAGACGAAGCCGGTCTCCTCCGGCAGGTTGCCGTACCAGATCACGAGGTACTGGGCCCACATGAGATAGGTCCAGAAGACCGTGAACCCGAAACAGAGCTTGCCGAGGTCGTGGCGCTGCTTGGGCGAGACGAGGTCGTTCACGCCGAGGTGGCTGGCGCCGAACAGCATCGTGAGTGCGAGCAGCATGTGGGCCCCGAGGAAGGAGCCCATGAAGTAGAAGCCGCCGAGGAGGTTGGAGAACCAGTGCGGCTGCAGCGCCATGATGCCGTCGAAGGCGATGATCGTGGCGACCAGCGCATAGAGCACGGCGTAGGTCGGCGCCAGCCGATGGATCCGCGCCTCGTGCTCGATGACGCCGGCGGGTGCCACGTCGTAGCCCCTCGCCCACCGCTCGTAGAGCGCGCGGCGGCCGCCGGCGACGCTGCCGCGGGCGGCGACGAGATCGGGCAGCAGATCGGCCTTCACCAGCTTCCAGCCCACCCAGGAGAGGAGCGAGAGGGTGACGAAGAGCCGGACGAACATGACGCCGTGCGAGAGCCAGAACGCCTTGCCCGGCTGCAGGGAAGCCAGCTGCTCGTTCATCCGGCCGTAGATCGGCTCGTAGCCGGCAGTGAAGATCAGGATCAGCGTCAGCAGCGAGATCGGCAGGAAGGCGACCGCCGCCTCCGCGAACCGGATGATGACCCCGGACCACTTCGCATTGGTGATCTTCTGCGCCGCCACGAAGGCGACGCTTCCGGTCGAGAGTCCCGTGAAGAAGAGCCAGTTCACCTGCACCATCTGCCACGCCCGGACGTGGTCGTCGGGCGAGAGGCGGAACAGCAGCAGGATGGCTCCCAGCAGGGCCAGACCGGCGCCCACGCCGAGGAAGATGTCGTACCGGCCGCTCACCGACCGGGCGACGAGCCGCGCGTGCAGGTCCCGGTCGCTCATCGCTTCGGTCCTCCGGCTGCGGCCGTTGTAGCGGCGGGTGCGGCCACGGTGGAGTCGGGCACCGGAGCAGACGCCTGAAGCTTCCGCACGTAGTTCACGACCGCCCACCGGTCATCGGGTCGGACCACCTTGTCGCCGTAGCGCGGCATGACGCCGCGGCCGTAGCGGATGATGCTGTAGAGGTACCCGTCACTGTAGCCCCGCGCGCGGGCGGTGAGGAGCGACGGCGCGCCCATCAGGCGCACGATGCCGTTGCCGGCCCCGGCGGAGCCGTGGCACACCGCGCAATAGGTATGAAAGAGCGTGTCGCCCCGCGCTTCGACGGTCGCCGGAATCACCGGCAGGTCGGGCCCGGTCCGGAGCGGCGAGGAATCGGGCGCCGCGCCGGCGGCGAACGGATTCACCAGTTTGTCCGCCGTGGTCGTCTTGGCGGACAGGAATTCCGCCCCCCAGTCTCCTTCGCCGCCGGTGATCGGAATGGCGCCGGCCGGCGTGTACCGCGGCACGTCCACCCGCTGGTAGGGATGGATCGACTTCTGGGCGATCATGTGATCGAACCAGGGAATCGCGTGCATGAGGTCGTCGGGCGAGGGCACCCGGTTGTACCAGGTCTCGCAGGCGCCCGTCCCGATCGCGGCCGCGAGGACCAGCACCAGCCGCGCGTCACGCAGCCGCATGCGTCACCTCCACGGCGCCGGCTTCCCTGAGCATCCGCTCCAGGGCCGCGGCCTGGGCCGGCTTCGCGGCGACGAACACCCCGATCCGGTCGTCGGTGAAGCGCGGATCGAAGGCGATCTTCCGCCCGGCCTTGAGGAGCGAGAGCACCGCCACGCCGAAGAGCGTCGAGAGCGCACCGATCAGGATGGTGAGCTCGAAGGCGATGACGACATAGGGTGGGATCGAGACGATCGGCTTGCCGCCGACCAGCACCGGCCAGTCGCGCGACATCCAGATCGTCATGGCGAAGCCGGCCGCGCACCCGGTGAGGCCCCCGATCAGCGTGAACAGCCGCACCGGACTGCTGGTGTGGCCCATCGCCTCCTCGACCTCGTGGTTCGGCGAGGCGGTGTAGACGGTGAGGTCGCGGTGCCCGCTCGAGCGGAGCGAGCGGATCGCGTCGGTGGCGGCGTCGATGTGCTCGAAGGAGGCGAGGACCCCCGGCACGACGGCCCGCTTCGGCAGCGGCAGTTTCATGAGTGATGGCCTCCCGCGGCGCGGCGCCGCGGCAGCGGAATCATCTCCTTGATCTCCTGGATCGCCACGATCGGGAAGTTCCGGGCGAAGAGCAGGAAGTACATCCCGAACCAGCCGAACGATCCGGCGAGAATTCCCCAGTCGGCCCAGGTGGGGCTCAGGCGGTGATCCCACGCCCACGGGACGTAGTCGTTCGCGAGCGACGACGCGATGATCACGTACCGCTCGAACCACATCCCGATGTTGATGAAGATCGAGATCACGAACAGCGCGGTGAGATTGGTCCGGATCTTCCGGAACCAGAGCAGCTGCGATACGAAGGCGTTGCAGATGATCATCGACCAGCCGGCCCACCAGTCGGGGCCGAACGGGCGCAGGTAGAACGTCGTCTGCTCGAAGGTGTTCCCGCTGTACCACGCCACGAAGTACTCCATCGCGTAGGCGTAGAACAGGATGCTCCCGGTCAGGAGGGTCAGCTTCGCCAGGTTGTCGAAGTGATACTCCGTGATCATGTGCTCGAGCCGGAGCGACTTCCGAAGCGGGATCAGGAGGGTGAGCACCATCCCGATGCCGGAGTAGATGGCGCCGGCCACGAAGTACGGAGCGAAGATCGTCCCGTGCCACCCCGGCACGATGCCCGACGCGAAGTCCCACGAGACGACCGAGTGGACCGAGAGCACCAGCGGCGTCGCGAGGGCGGCCAGATACAGATAGGCCCGCGAGTAATGCCGCCACTGCGTGTCGGTGCCCTGCCAGCCCAGTGAGAGCTGGCTGTAGATGAACTTCCGCCAGCCGGTCGCCTTGTCGCGCACCGCCGCGACGTCGGGGATCAGACCGAAGATCAGGAAGGTCGTCGAGACGGTGAGGTACGTCGAGATGGCGAAGACGTCCCACATCAGCGGCGACTTGAAGTTGGGCCAGAGGTAGCGCTGGTTGGGATACGGCAGCAGCCAGTAGAAGACCCACTGGCGGCCGATGTGGATGATCGGAAAGAGTCCGGCCGTCATGACGGCGAAGACGGTCATCGCCTCGGTCGCGCGGTACACCGCGGTCCGCCAGGGTGAGCGGAAGAGGAAGAGGATCGCCGAGATCAGGGTGCCGGCGTGGCCGATACCGACCCAGAAGACGAAGGTGGTGATGTACACCGCCCACATCATCGGGGGCACGTAGCCGGCATGGCCCAGTCCGTCCCGGAGCAGGATCGCGAAGGTGATGAGGCCGATCAGGAAGAGCCCGACCGCGCCGAAGAGCGCGAGGTAGTAGCCCCGATTCGGCTTCTCCAGCGTCGCGATGACGTCGCGGGTGACGTCCGCGTGGGTCTGCGTGATCGTGAAGTTCGGCGCGATGACCGCCATGCCTATGCCTCCGCCCCGTGCAGCACCTTGGCGAGATACGTGATCGCCGGGCGCGTGTTGACTTCCTCGAGGATGTGATAGCCGCGCGGGTCCTGGCGGATGCGGGCGACCCGGCTGTCCGGATCACGCAGGTCGCCGAACACGATCGCGTCGGACGGGCAGCTCTGCGCGCACGCGGTGGTGAACTCCCCGTCCCGCAGCGTCCGATCCTCCAGACGAGCCTCGTGCTGGGCCCGCCGGATCCGCTGGACGCACATCGTGCACTTCTCCATGACCCCGCGCGCGCGCACGGTGACGTCGGGGTTGAGCTGCAGGTTGAGCGGCTCAGGGAACGCCCGCTCGTTGTACTTGTACCAGTTGAAGTACCGCACCTTGTAGGGGCAGTTGTTGCCGCAGTAGCGGGTGCCCACGCAGCGGTTGTACACCTGACCGTTGAGGCCGTCGGCGGTGTGATAGGCGGCGTAGACCGGACAGACCGGCTCGCAGGGAGCATTCTCGCAGTGCTGGCAGAGCATCGGCACGAACCGGCCCTGCAGCGGCTTGTCGGTATCGCCGCCGCCCTCCCAGTACCGCTCGATGCGCATCCAGCTCATCTCGCGCCCGCGAACCACGTCGTCGTACCCGACGGTCGGGATGTTGTTCTCGGCGTAGCAGGCGGTGACGCACGCGGAACAGCCGGTGCACTTTGCCAGGTCGATGGCCATGCCCCAGGCGGGCTGCGCCACGGCATAGTCACCGAGCTTGCGCATCTCCACCTGTTCCTTGCGCCATCCGCTGATCGCGGCCACTTCGGTCGCGGTGTGCTCCTCGCCTTCCTTGACGCCCGCGGCCTCGAGATAGGCCTCCTTCACCGTGAGGCCCTTCGCGGCGGCCGCCAGGGGCATCGCCTCCGCGATGCCGCGACCCAGCTGGCGCGGATTGCCCTCGGTCGTGGCGACGGCCATCCACTTGTTCAGCTTCTCGACCCGGACGCGCGTCGAGAGATACGGCACGAACGGCGAGCTCCCCGGCGCCCCCAGCAGATCGAGCGGGTTGGCGCCGCGGCCGGTGGCGTACTGGCCGAAATCGGTGTGGCCGAAGCCGGTGGGCATCGCGATGACGCCGTCCCTGAGCCCCTCGTAGACGAACACCGGCGCCTCGGCGCTCCCGTGCGGCGAGACCAGGCGGACGATCTCGCCGCGCTGCACGTCGAGCTGCTTCGCCGTCGCCGGGCTCACCTCGACCCACGAGTTCCAGGTCACCTTGGTGACCGGATCGGGATTTTCGAGCAGCCAGGGCCGGTTGGTGCCCCGGCCGTCGTAGAGGAACGGGTGGGCGTAGGGCACGAAGACGAACGCGCCGTCGCCGTCGAGGGTCGGCCGGGTATAGGTGAGCGTCGTGAGCCCCGCGGCCAGGCCGGGAGCCGCCGCCGCCGGCCGCTCGGCGTAGACGCCGCCGCGCGCGAGCGCTGAGCGCCAGAATGCGTCGAAGTCGCCCGATCCGCCGTGCTCGCTCGCGACCCCCTGCCAGGCGGTCTTGAGGTAGGCCTCGAACGTCGGCGCGGTGAACTTCGCGAACGCGCCACCCACCTTCTGCGCGGTGCGCAGCAGAACGTCGCCGGTCGAGACGCCGACCGTCGCCGTCGGCGACTCGCTCCAGACCCCGGGCATGCCTGCTCCCGCCTTGGAGGCGACGCCCATCGTCGGGAACACCGGTTCCATCACCGGCTGCATCAGACCGTACACCCCGGCGGAGGGACGGGCATCGTCCCAGCGCTCGAGGGCGTGCAGGTTGGGAATCAGGAGATCGCAGAGCGCCGTGGTCTCGTCGTGGAAGTGCGACGTCGAGACCTTGAACGGCACCTTCTTCATCCGCGCCACGAAGCCGGCGGACTGGGGCAGCGTGTAGGCCGGGTTCGCCTCGTGAACCAGGAGAAGGCGCACCTGGCCCGCGTCCATCGCGGCCATCAGCTCGGCGACACCCTGATAGCCGTCGGCCGCCGGAAGGTCGGCGCCGAACAGCACCGTCTCGCCGACGTTGCCGGCGACGTAGTTGAGGACGTTGACGGCCGCGCAGATTTCGGCGGCGTTCCGGTGCTGCGTCGCGATCCCGCCGGCCACGGCGAGGCTCGGGCGCGCGGCCGCGAACTCGCGGGCCAGGCGCACGATCGTCGCCGCGGGAAGGCCGGTCTCGCGCGCCGCCACGTCGGGCGTATACGCCGACAGCGCGCCGCTCAGCGCGCCCGCGGCGCCGCCCGCGCCCGAGAGCACATTCGCCATCGCGAGGGCGAGCACCGCCTCGGTGCCCGGGTTGATCGAGTGCCATTCGTCGGCGTTGAGCCCGGTCAGGCTCATGCGCGGGCCGAAGTACACATGCTTCGCCATCTGCCCGTTGGCAAAGCCGTGCGACTCGGCGAAGCCGCGCTGGTTCTCCAGCGGCGAAAGCCAGGTATCGAGGAAGTCGGCGCCGAAGGAGAAGATGTACTTCGCCTTGGCGAAGTCGTGAGCGGGAAGCTGATCGGTGCCGAAGACCTGGCGATTGGCGATGCGCATCGGCTCGTGATCGAACGGCTCGTAGCGCGTTACCCGCCCGCCCGCCGCGCCGACCCACTCGGCCAGCAGATCCGAGAAGGTGCCGCGGCCGGCGCCGGAGATCGCCGCGATCCCACCACCGGCCTTCGACACCTCGGCCGCCAGGCGCGTGATCGCGTCGTCCCAGGTGATCGGCTTGAGCGCCCCGCCACTCCGGAGCATCGGGCCCTTCACGCGCCCCGGGTTGTACAGCCCCTGAAGCGATGCCTGGCCGCGCGCGCAGAGCTTGCCCCGACTCACCGGATGGTCGGGATTGCCCTCCAGCTTGATCGCGCGTCCCTCGCGGGTCTTCACGTGCACGCCGCACGCGCTCGCGCACTCGGTGCAGGTGCTCGCGAACCACGTCGGCACGCCCGGCACCTGATCCTCCGACTGGATCAGGTACGGGATGAGCTTCTCCACCGGCCGGGTCGAACAGCCGGACAGCGCCAGCGCGCCGCCGCCGGTGGCGCCGAGCACAGTGAGGAACTTCCGCCGATCAGGATTCTTGATGTCGTCGGACATCGGGGCTCCGGAGAAAGCTATGAGCTGGCTAGTAGTGACACGCGGTGCAGTCCCGCGTCACCTTGCGCTCGATGTGACAGCTGATGCACCAGCCCATGTTGTTCACGTTGTTCACCTTGAACACCTGCGGCATGCGGGTCACGTCGCCGTGACAGGTCGCGCACGCGCTGGGGCCGAGTGCCTTGATGTGCTGGGAATGAGGGAAATGGACGTGCCGCGCGAGGAAGTGGACCCGCGTCCATTCGACGGGCTTCTTCTCGTTGAAGGCCTTCTTGAGCTTCGTGATCTCGGCGCGGTTGGTGCTGTCGCTCCCGCCGACGACGGCGTGGCAGCCCATGCAGGTCTGCAGCGAGGGAATGCCGGGCTCCGGAGCGACAGCCACCGAGTAGTGGCAGTACTGGCACTCCATCTTGTACTGGCCGGCGTGCACGTCGTGTCGGAAGAAGATCGGCTGCCGGGGGCCCTTGAACGATGCGGTGTCCGACGCGGCGAGGACGACGGCCTTGACCGAATCGGCCACCGCGACCTTCTGCTGCGCACCGGACGACCTGCCGACGATGAGGAATGCCGCGGCGGCCGCGGCGACGACTGTTCCGACGATCAAACCAGGCTGGCGGATTCGCGTCATCGTCTCACGTGAGGATCAACCGGGGATGTATGAAGTCATGTTCACGAAATGCGAGTTCACTGCGGCCACCATTCGGTCAACGCGCGCCTAAGTATAGTGGGGACCACACATTCCACAACGCCGGCCAATTCCTATTCCGACTGCATTAGTCGGAATCTCCCGCGCGCGGCGGCACCGCGATTCCCTGTCGTTCCAGATACCGGACCACTTCGATCCCCATCGCCCGGAGGAGCGACGCTTCCCGGCCGTCGAGCTCGCCACGATAGACGATTTCCCGAAGGCCCCGCATCACCGCTTCACTGCGGCGCGTCTTGAAGAACTCGATGGCCCAGAGCGCGCGCTCCCAGTCGGTGAAGAGCTCCTCGAGCTGGCCGGCGGTCGCGGGCGCGGCGGCGTTGCGCGGCGGCTTGAACGGCACCGCGTCGCCGCCGCGCGCCACCCACAGCTCGTACGCCATGATGGCGATCGCTTGCGCGAGATTGAGCGACGAATGGGTAGGGTCGGTCGAGATGGTGACGAGGAGCTGGCAGCGGTCGAGCTCCTCGTTGGTCAGGCCGCTGTCCTCCCGGCCAGCGACGATCGCGACCGGTCCGGCCGCCGCCCGCGTGACCAGCTCCGCCGCCGCCTCGCGCGGGCGGACCACGCGCCGCTTGGCGGCGCGCTCCCGCCCCGTCAGTACCGCCGCGAAGACGCAGTCGTGCAGCGCCTCCTCGAGCGTCGGGAACATCTCGGCGCGCGCGACGAGATCGGCGGTGTTGTGGGCGATCCCTTCGATGCGGTAGGCGTCGAAGACTTCGGGGTTCACCAGCCGCACCTGCGGAATCCCGAAGTTCTTCGCGATGCGGAATGCGCTCGCGATGTTGACGATGTCCTGGGGGGAGACCAGGACGAGGATCGGATTCAGCTCACACGTCTCCCAGGAACGACGTGTCGTGCCGCTTGGCCTTGAGCATCGCCGCGAAGCCGCTCTTCTCGACCGACTTGAGGTATGCCTCCTTCGGCTCGACCAGCTTCGCCTCGACCAGGTCGATGAGCGCGTCGTTCAGCGTGACCATGCCGGTCTTCCGGTTGGTCTGCATGATCGACGGAATCTGGAAGGTCTTGCCTTCGCGGATCAGGTTCGAGATCGCCGGAATCGAGAGGAGCACTTCGCGCGCGGCCACGCGGCCGCCGCCGATCTTCCGGCAGAGGATCTGGGCGATCACGCCGCGGAGCGATTCCGAGAGCATGATGCGCACCTGCGACTGCCGGTCGGCCGGGAACTGGTCGATGATGCGGTCGATGGTGGACGCCGCCGTCGTCGTGTGCAGCGTGCCGAAGACGAGGTGGCCGGTCTCCGCGGTCTCGATCGCGATGGCGACGGTCTCGAGATCGCGCATCTCGCCGACAAGCACGACGTCCGGATCCTCGCGGAGCGCGGCGCGAAGCGCCTGCTTGAAGCCGCGCGTGTGCAGCCCGACCTGCCGCTGCGTCACGACACACCGCTTGCTCGGATGCACGAACTCGATCGGGTCCTCGATGGTGAGGATGTGATCCGATCGCGTGCGATTCACCAGGTCCACCATCGCGGCGAGGGTGGTGGACTTGCCGGAGCCGGTCGGCCCCGTGACCAGCACGAGCCCCTTGTTGAGATAGCAGAGATTCTGCACCTCGCGGCTCAGACCGAGATCGTCGGCCGTGGGGATGGCGGCGGGAATGACGCGCACGACGACGAACGGCCCGTGCCGGTCGGTGCCGGCGTTGCACCGGAAGCGGGCCACGCCCTCGATCTCGTAGGCCCAGTCCATGTCCCCGCGCTCGCGGAATCCGGCCAGGTCATCGGCCGGCATGATCGCGGCGAGCATGGCGTCGAGACGGGCCGGCGGAATCGGCGGCGCCTCGTGACGCGCCAGCTCACCCTGGCGGCGGTAGATCGGCGGCTCGTCGCAGCGCAGGTGCAGATCCGACGCGTCGCTGTCGACGAGCACGCGAAGGAGCGTGTCCATTGCGGCCCGGGCCTCCGCGGTGTCCCGGCTGTCGCGCGCAGCGGGCGCCACCGACGCCACGCCGGCCGACGATGCGCTCGGCCGAAGGGTCACACCCGCGCCCTCGGCGCCCGGCGTCATCTCGACGTCAATGCTGCCCGTCGGGGCGTGATAGGCAAAGCTGATCTGCGCGTTGGGAGTGACGAGCGCCGCGATGTCGCCCGGGGCAATCTCGCGAACCAGCCCCACGATCTGCGCATCGGAAAGCGGATCCTTGGTGACCGGGCGCGTGCCGCCCTTGATGAGAAGAGACACCGGCTTGCCGGGCGCCAGTTGCAGGGCGTCGGCGCGGTGCTCGTGCATGGCCTGAATGAAGCGATCGAGACGGGGCACGGCAGACTCAGTCGGTGGGCCGCACGACGGTCACGTGCGAACGGTTCACGTAGCGGGTCTCCGTGTCGGTGGATACGGCGAAGAACCTGCCGGACGTATTGAGGTAATCGAGCGTGCGGGCCCGGTTGGGAGGCAGCTCCTGAATCGCCCACCCGCGATAGGTCGCGCCGCCCCAGAGCACCACTTCGAGGCTCAGGCGCGTCGCCGCGTTGAGCCGGTCCGGATCCTCCGGGATGATCTGCGGAGCACAGGTGACCGCGGCCACCTGCTCACGCGACACGAAGGTGATGCCGTCAGCCACCGACAGCACGAAGAACGGCTCGGGCCGGTTGAGCAGCTCGAGCGGCGTCTCGGTTCCCTCGTGGCTCGCAACGCCGGGCTGCAGGTGCAGCTCGCCGCGAAGCGTGACACCCTCCGCGAGGAGGATCTCGACGGCGAGCCGGCGTGTCTCGGCCCACTCACTCATGGATGGGAATGTGCATGAGCGCTCAAAGTGCGGGTCCGACGGCACTTCGGGCAAGTGGCGCGCGAGTGCCTCACCGTTGCGCTACCGCACCGAGCGCTTCACCGGTCAGCCGGAACGTGCGCCAATCCTCGAGCGCCACCGCTCCGAGCCCCTCGTAGAAGTCGATCGCCAGACGGTTCCACGTCAGCACCGCCCACTCCATTCGTCCACACTCCCGGCGGACCGCCTCGGTCGCGACGGCGCGGAAGAGGGCGAGCCCGAGCCCGCACTTGCGGTGATCAGGATGCACGAAGAGATCTTCGAGGTAGAGGGTCGGCCGGGCAAGGAACGACGAGTAGGTCTCGAAGAAGAGCGCGTAGCCCACCGGCGCGCCGTCGCGTTCACCGACCAGAAGGTCGAAGCGCGGCGACGGACCGAACCCGTCGCGAAGCAGCCGCTCGCGCGCACCGGCGTCCGGCCGCGGGAGGCGCTCGTAATCGGCGAGCGCATCCACCAGCTCGAGGACCCGGGGAGCATCCTCGTGGCGCGCTTTCCGGACGGCGACGGTCATCCGCGGATCTCCACGCCGGCCTGCCGTTCGGTCGCGCGGATCGCCTCGAGATAGTCGGCATCTTCGCCGAGCGCGGCGCGGGCCGCCTGCAGCGCCGCGCGCGCCGCGGTGAGCACGGGCGTTTCCACGTCGGTTTCCCCGGCCACGCCGAGGGCGATGCCGACGTCCTTGTCGAGCAGCGCGAGACGGAAGGTCCGCGGCCAGGCGCCGGTGAGCACCCGTTCGGCTACCAGCGCCTCGCTGACGAAGGACCGGCCGCTCGAGGCGTTCAGCGTCTCGAGGGCGAGCCGCGGATCGACGCCCGCCTTCACCAGCGCGGCGAACCCCTCACCGAATGCCTGGATGTTCACGCCGAGGAGCGCGTTGTTCACCGCCTTCATCGCATGGCCGGCACCGACCGGTCCCATGTGCACGATCCGCTTGCCGAAGGAGCCGAGCACCGGCCGCGCCCGCTCGAAGGCATCGGCGTCGCCGCCGACCATCACGGTGAGCGTTCCCGCCTCGGCGCCGTTGGTGCCGCCACTCACCGGCGCGTCGGCGAAGGCGATCCCCTGCTCCGCCAGCCGCACGGCGATCCGGCGGGACGTCGCCGGATCGCCGGATGTGCAGTCGAGAAAGAGCGGCGTGCCGGAGATGCCGGCCAGGATCCCATCGTCCCCTTCGAGGAGCGACTCGACCTCGACCGACGTCGGGAGGCAGGTCACGAGTGCCTCGGCGCCGGCGACCGTCTCCCGCGGCGTGGCACCGAACCGTGCCCCGTACCGCTCGGCGAAGGCACGCGCCCGCTCGGTGGTGCGGTTCCAGACGGAGAGCTCGTGATCGCGGGCCAGGTGGCTCGCCATCGGGGTGCCGATGGCGCCGAGTCCGAGGAAGGCTACGCGCATGCCGGGTCCTGTTGAGAGACGAGCGAAAGGTAGAAGGTTGGGCGCAAACGAAAAGCTCCGGGCCGGGGCCCGGAGCTTCGCGTCTCTGGGAGCGTCCGATCAGGAGATCGGTCCGCTGGTCCCGAGACCCTTGTAGCAGCCGCCTGAGTTCAAGTTGATCCAGTTCCGCTGGATCAGGAAGTCCTTGGTGCCGATCTTGAGGTTCGCCACGCCGGTGCCGTTGTTGTACGTGGTGCCCCAGGTCCAGGCGCACTTGTCGGCGTTCTCGTAGCCACGACGATCGTACCAGGCGTTGAGGTTGGGATCGGTCGCGGCTTCCTCGATTTCGTGCGCCAGCGTATTCACCTCCGCATCGGCCCCCGGATCGCCATTTGGTGCGGCGGTGCCGTTGGTGCAGGCTGAAGGATAGGCATAGTCATAGGGCATGGCCGCGTACAGGGCGTCCTGCCCGTTGATGCTCATGTGGCCGTGGTAAGCGCAGTACGATGAGCCGAAGCCACCACCCAGATTCACCTTGCCCGCGGTGAAGATGAGGTAGATCGTGTGTCCGTCGTTGTTGTACCCGGCGGCGATGGCGCGGCCGATCTCGGCCCCCATCTGTGCATCGGTTATGCTCTGCGTGCCGGTCGGCGCGTTGGTTTGGTCAGCGAAGTAGCCACGGTATTCCACTGTGTTGGGCACCGCCCCGCCGCCGTCGGTGTAGGTCGTGTTGATGTTGAAATAGGTCGACCCGCCGAGGTTCCGAAGGAAATACCCAACGAGGGAGCCGTCGCCGCTCGCTGTACCGACGGTTCCGTTCCCTGGCGTCGGGCCGCCGGTGTAGATCGGGCTCGAGGCCGACCAGTAGATCGCGACAACCCGGGTGGCCCGGGAAGCGTTGAGCACCGGCCCGCCATGATAGAAGATGCCGGTGCCGCTCCCGCTGCCGCCCGGCTTGGCGGCGTGCGCTTCCTGCGCCTGCGACTTGAGCGGCATCACATGAATATGCTGGTTCAGATATCCCAGCTCGCCCTGTGCGAGCGCGGGGCTCGTATCCTCGGTCTTGGTCTCGATCGAGGTGGAGTCATTGCATGCGGCAAGGGCCAGCAGCAGCGCAGATCCGGACATTACGGCGGCAAAGCGTCGGGTCATGCGGGAAACCTCCGGGTCGTCCGCGGCCAGCGCCCATGGACCTGGGGCGCAGCGGAAGGGGCTGCAAAAGCCGCGGGTGGAACCATCGCTTGGGGGTGGATAGGGACTGCCGCCCAGGAAAGGTCAGGGCGCACCCTCACGCTACCGCATGGGACCGCCATCGGCAAGAGGGGGCGGCTGGCATCCCGGGCCCCGGCCGCCTAGGCTACGGCGCATGTCCGCCCGCATCATGCACGTGGACCTCGACGCCTTCTTCGTCGAGGTCTGCCGGCACCGCCACCCCGAGCTCCGGGAGGTCGACCTGCTGGTCGTGGGCGGTCGGCGCGACCAGCGCGGGGTGGTACAGTCGGCGTCGTACGGCGCCCGCAAGTTCGGCATCCATGCCGGGATGCCGATCGCCGAGGCGGTTCGCCTCTGTCCTGCCGCCACCTTCTTCCAGGGATCCTTCGAGCATTACCGGGAAGCCTCCGCGCAGATCGAGCGCGTCCTGGGCGACTTCTCACCCACCGTCGTCATGGCGTCGCTCGACGAGGCCTACCTCGATTTCGGGGGGACCGAGCAGCTCTATCCCGGCTCGCTGCTGCCGGTCGCCGAGCGGCTCCGGGACGCGGTGCGGGCCGCGGCGGGGCTCGACTGCAGCGTCGGAATCGGCCCCAACCGCATGATCGCCAAGCTGGCGTCGGATTTCGCCAAGCCCCGCGGACTGATGGAGGTGCGGGCCGGATGGGAGGAGGGATTCCTGGCCGGCCTCCCCGTGTCGGCGCTCCCCGGGGTCGGGCCGCGGACAGCGGCGCGGTGGGCCGAGCTCGGGCTGGTGGACGTCGTGCAGATCCAGCGGATGGACCCAGCCCAGCTCGAGCGCCTCGTGGGTGACGACGCCAAGGCACTCAAGCTCCGGGCGCACGGCTACGGGGGAACGACACTGAGCGCCGACCGCCTCCCGCGCTCGGTGAGCCGGGAAACGACGATGTCGCGCGACGAGCGGGACCCCGCCCGCCTCGAGCGGCTCCTCGCGCTGCTTACCGCACGCGTCGCCGCGCAATTGCGGGACGAGGGACTGCTGGCCCGCACGGTGACGCTCAAGCTTCGCCACGACGACTTCCACACCGTCACCCGCCGCCGGACGCTCGACACCGCGACGAGTCTCGACGCCGAGCTCTACGGCGCCGCGCGCGAGCTCTTCCGTCTGGCCTTCGACGACGTCCGCCACCGCGATCGCGGCGTACGCCTGATCGGCATCTCGGCGACGAACCTGCTCACCGCATCGTCGCCGGACCTCTTCGAGCCGGCAGAGCGCGCCCGGCTCCGCCGGCTGACCGACGCGGTGGACAAGGTGCGCGACAAATACGGATTCGACGCCGTGACGTCCGCCAACATCACCGGGATGAAACGGCGGCGTCCGCCGACCGACTAGCGCGGCAGCTGACGCAGATCTGCGTCCGTGAAGCGGAGGCCGATCGTGTTGGCGGGCGGTGCAGCGCTCGCCGCGATGTTCTGGAACTGCGCCGTCCGGCCACCGGGGTCGCTCGCCTGCACCGTGCTGTTCGCGTAGAGCCGGTAGTATCCGATCGGCATGCGCACTGCGCCGGGCGGCACCTGGCAGGCGCAGTCGTACGCCTCCGCCAGCCCCGCGTTGACGACGATGCGGAGCGGCTGACTGCTCGCGTTGGTGATGAGCGGCGCGAAGTAGGCGAAGCCGCTGCCGGCCGCGCCGATCGTGAGCCGCGTCCCCCGCGCGGGCTTCGTCACCGTGGCCGTTCCGTTCAGCTTTTCTCCCACCGGAAACGCCCCCACCATCGGCCGCACCGCCTCCCACCGCAGCGCCACGATCCCGGACTGCGGCACCTTGAGATTCATGCTGGCGCCGGGCGCGAGGGTCCAGTCGCCCGCGTTGTCCACGTGCAGCTGCACCGGAAGACTGAGCCGGTTCGCGATCGAAAGTCGGGGACGACTGAAAGCGAGCCAGCCCGCGATGGCCGCCACGACGGCCGCGCCCAGAATGACCCAGGGCAGGACCGCCGCGTGGCGCTCAGGGATCTCAGTGATTGGTCACCGTTCCGCGAAGAGGGTCCGTCTGCAGCGGCGGCGGGCGGCGCACGGGCTCCGCCACCGCGCCGGCCGGGAAGGAATCAGCAGTGAGGAGGGGCACCGAATCGGTGATCGGGTCGGTGCGCGGCAAGGGCAGCGTGACGGTGACCGGTGCGGACGGTCGGCTCAGGCTCGCGTGCGGCGGCGTGAAGTCCTCGGGCGCGAGCCGGATGGGGACGGCGCCGGTGGTGCGATCCGCGCGCCCCGCGAGGCCCACGACGCGGGCGGTATGGCCTGCAAGATCGGTGAACTCGATCGCGGCGATCAGCGCCGGGTCGCGATAGCCGAGCGACGCCGTCGCTCCGGGTGCGATGGCGCAGTCACAGTCGACCGGCACACCGCGCGCGTCGCGCAGCGTGACGTGCAGCGGGCCGCTGGTGGTGTTGGTCACGAGTGGCGCTACATAGGGGCGGCCCAGGGTCCAGAGATCGATCCCCCGGCGCAGCTCGCCACGGGGCTGATCGTCGTGGACGGTCCCCTCGAGGATGAGCCCGAGCTCGCGCCCCGCACTCGACCGCGGCCGGAGAGCCCGCCAGCGGGCGTCGAGTACCCTGCCGCGCGGCAGCTCCGCGCGCAGGCTGTCTCCCGGCGCGACGAGATGCTCGGCGCCGGCGACCGTCACGGTGACCGGCTCGAGCAGGCGGTTCAGCATCACGATGCTGGCCGGCTTCCGCGTCGCCCACGCCACGCCCGCGACGGCGACCGCGAGCGTCAGCACGGCGGCAACCCATCCCCAGACCCGCGAGCGACGGCGTGGCGCAGGCGGCTCCATCTCCAGCGTCGGTGCGTCACGCCCGAGCTGCGAGACGACCCGCGCCGCCGTCACGGCGTCCGACCCGGCGGGACGCCCCTGATGCATCGCGGCGAGAACCTCCGCCGCCGACTGATACCGCTCGGCCGGACGCTTTGCCATGCAGTGCAGGATGATGTCGGACATCCAGCGCGGAATCTTCACGTTCCGCGACGAGGGAACCGGCACCGGCTCGGTGAGATGCTTGCTGACGATCTCCTGCGACGTGCTCCCCTCGAACGGCGGCGAGCCGGTGAGCATCTGAAAGAGCACGGCGCCCATCGCGTACACATCGGCGCGCGCGTCCACGTTCGGCTGCCCCAGCGCCTGCTCGGGACTCATGTAGAGCGGCGTGCCGACGACGAAGCCGCTCTGCGTCTGGTGGACGTTCTCGCCGTCCAGGCTCTTGGCGATCCCGAAGTCGACCAGCAGGGGCCGCCCCGTCACCGATTCGATCAGGATGTTGTCGGGCTTGATGTCGCGGTGCACCAGGCCGTGGCGGTGCGCGTAGTCCAGCGCCTCGAGGATCGGGATGGCGATGGCGGCGGCCCGGTCGGCGTCGAGCGCGCCCTCCAGCCGGAGCAGGTCGCCGAGCGACTGGCCCTCGACGTACGGCATCGCGTAGAAGACGAGGCCCTCGCCTTCGCCGACGAAGTGGATGGGAACGGTGTTGGGGTGGTTGAGCCGTGCGATGGCGCGGGCTTCCTGCTTGAAGCGGGAGAGGGCGCCGCCGGTCCACGCGATGTCGGGCCGCATCACCTTCACGGCGAGGCGTCGCTGCAGGTCGGTGTCGCGCACCTCATAGACCTCGGCGAATCCGCCCCGGCCGAGAAAGCGCGTCACCTCATAGTGCCGTCCCAGCGCGCTTGCGAGCCGGCCCGGCACATCGGGGTCCGGCTCGTCGGACCAGAGCGCACCCTCCTCGCGGGGGATGAGCGCCGGGCCCTCGGGGCCGCAGTTCGGGCAGTGCGGCGTTTCGGCCGCAAGCGAGGTGTGGCAGGACGAGCAGACGAGCAACGTCAATAGCGGGGTCTCCCGGAACATGAGGCGCGGACCGATGCGCCGCCAGCGAAAAGTCGCGCCTTGCACCGGAGGGTCAAGTCCGGCGGCTCTTGACCGGACCCGCGGCGGGCGCGATACTGAAGATACTTGCTAGTCAGCAAGCAAGCCATGGAGGGAAGATGACCCGGCCTGACCGCGAACGAGATCCCGACCGCAGCCGCAGCGCCATCCTCGACGCCGCCGAACAGTTGTTCGCCGAACAGGGTTACGAAGCCTCGAGCCTCGCCGAGGTCGGGCTCCGCGCCGGCGTCTCCCGCGGCACCCCCGGCTATTTCTTCGGCTCCAAGGCCGATCTCTATCGCGCCGTCCTCGAACGCTGCTTCGAGGAGGTGCGCACCGCTGTCCGGAGCGGCCGGGAACGGACCCGGTCCGGCACGCACGCGCCCGAGGAGATTCTCGAGGGGGCGGTGTCCGACTACTTCGACTTCCTCGCCGCCCGCCCGAACTTCGTCCGCCTGATCGAGCGCGAGGCGCTCAGCGGCGGCAGCCTGCTCGCCGACACGGCCCCGCCCCTCTCGGCGGGCCAGGAAGCGCTGGCCGCGATCGCGGCCGAGCTCGGGCTCGACGCATCGCCATCGGGCGAGGCGGCCCAGCTCCTGCTGAGCATCATCTCGCTCTGCTGGTTCCCTGTCGTGCACGGACGGACGGTAGCGGGCGCGGTTGGAGTGGATCTCGGCACGCCCGACGCGCTGGCCCAGCGGAAGCGGCATGTCGTCGCCCTCGTGACGCACGGTCTGCGGGGACTCTATGCCGAGCACGGCTGACCTCCTTCACCGGGACGATTTCTCATGACCGACGTCATCACTCCGCCCCGCAGGCACGAGCCGCTCGCGACCGAGCAGGAAGCGCGCGAGGTCGCCGAGGCCGCGCGCGAAGAGACGTGGGAGGCGCCGAGCTTCGTGCGCGAGCTCTTCGAGGGTCGCTTCCGTCTCGATCTGGTGCATCCCTTCCCCGAGCTCGACCCCGCCGAGGTCGCGCGTGCGCGGCCGTTCCTCGAGGCGCTCGAGCGATTCATGCGCGAGCACGTCGACAGCGACCGGATCGACCGCGAAGGGAAGATCCCTCCCGACGTCATCCGCGGCCTCGCAAAGCTCGGGGCGTTCGGCATCAAGATTCCCGAGGAATACGGCGGTCTCGGACTCAGCCAGACGAGCTATACGCACGCCATGGGACTGGTGACGAGCCAGGACGGCAGCGTCACCGCGCTCCTCTCCGCGCACCAGTCGATCGGGCTGCCGCAGCCGCTCATGCTCTTCGGAACCCCGGAGCAGAAGGCGAAGTACTTCCCGCGGCTGGCCAGCGGCGCCATCTCGGCGTTCGCGCTGACGGAGCAGAATGTCGGATCGGACCCCGCCGCGATCACGACGCACGCCGAGCTCTCCGCCGACGGTACCCACTACATCCTCAACGGCGAAAAGCTCTGGTGCACCAACGGAACGATTGCCGAGCTGATGGTGGTGATGGCGCGGACGGGGCCCAAGCGCATCACCGCCTTCATCGTCGAGACCGACTGGCCCGGCGTGGAGGTGGTGCAGCGGCTCCATTTCATGGGGCTCAAGGCGCTGGAGAACGGCGTCATCCGTTTCACCAACGTGAAGGTGCCGGTGGAGAACGTGCTCTGGGGTGAAGGCAAGGGCCTCAAGCTCGCTCTCGTGACGCTCAACACCGGCCGGCTCACGCTGCCGGCGTCATGCGCCGTCGCGGGGAAGCGCTGTCTCGAGATCTCCCGCCGGTGGGCCGCCGAGCGAGTGCAGTGGGGCGCCCCGATCGGCAAGCACGATGCGATCGCGCAGAAGCTTGGGCGGATGGCGGCGGAGGTCTTCGCCATGGAGGCGGTCTCCGACCTGGCCTCCGGCATGGCCGACCGCGGCGGCTACGACATCCGCCTCGAGGCCGCGATGGCCAAGATGTGGAACACCGAGGCGGCGTGGCGCATCACCGACGACACGCTGCAGATCAAGGGTGGGCGCGGCTACGAGACCGCCGACAGTCTTCGGAGCCGCGGCGAGGTACCGGACCCGGTCGAGCGGATCATGCGCGACATGCGCATCAACCTGATCTTCGAAGGGTCGAGCGAGATCATGCGCCTGTTCATCGCGCGCGAGGCGGTGGACACGCACCTCCGCCTGGCCGGCGCGCTGATCGACCCCAAGGTGCCCACCGGCGAGAAGATCCGCACACTCGTCAAGTCGGGAGCATACTACGCCTACTGGTATCCGAAGCTCTGGCTCGGCTGGAGTCACGCGCCACGGTACGGCGAGTTCGGCCCTCTGGCGACGCATCTGCGGTTCGTGAGCCGGACGTCCCGCAAGCTCGCGCGCACGCTGTTCCACTGCATGATCCGCTTCGGTCCGAAGCTCGAAAAGCGGCAGGCGGTACTCGGCCGCCTGGTCGAGGTCGGTGCCGAGCTGCTGGCGATGACGGCGGCGTGCGCCCGCGCGCATCAGCTGGTCCAGCAGGATCCCGCCAACCGGGGCCCGCTCGTGCTGGCCGACGTGTTCAGCCGGCAGGCGCGCCGAAGGGTGGCGGAGCGCTTCGCGACGGTATTCGACAACGACGACGTCGTCACCTACGCGGCGGCCCGGGAGGTCCTCGAGGGCAAGCACACGTGGCTGGAGACGGGGATGGTCCGCTACGACGGGGCGGACGGGCGGCCGGCCTGACGCCCGCTTAGATTGGGCACCGACCGGAACTGGAGCGAGTCATGGCAACAGCCGAAGGCCGAACGATCCCGTTCGTCGGCCCGGAAGAGATCGACATCGCGGTGCTGGAGACGTTCGGGTACGAAGGCCCGGAACAGCGGATCGTGACCGAGACGAAGGAATTCAGCGCGGTGTGCCCCTACAGCGGGCTGCCGGATTACGCCGTCCTCCGGATCGAGTACGTGCCGTCGGACCGCTGCATCGAGCTGAAGAGTCTCAAGTACTACGTCAACAGCTACCGCAACGTCGGCATCTTCCAGGAGCACGCCACCGCCCGCATCGCCGGCGACCTCTGGCGCGTGCTGCAGCCGAAGCAGCTGGAGGTGCGAACGGTGTACAACGTCCGCGGCGGCTTCGACACGACGTGCACCGTCACCCTGCCCGCCAGCGCGTAAACGCAGAGGGAACACGCGACGAAGGGGGCGAACAGCTCTGGCTGGTCGCCCCCTTCGTTCGTTCCGGCGGGCGGGCCGCTACTTCGCGGCCAGACCCGGCGACGGCTTCGCGATGGTGCGCGGACGCACTTCGGTCTTCGGACCGCGCGGGAGCAGCGCCGGCAGATTCGCCAGCTCGTAGGCCGTCACCGCCATCACGGCGGAGGCCTGCTTCAGGTCGTCCGGCACGGCGTGGTCGTAGGTATCGACCTGGGAGTGGTGCGTGTGATTGTAGCCGCGCCCTTCCTGGTCGAAGTTCCACCCCGGCACGCCGTAGGGAATGAACGACAGGTGGTCCGTGCCGCCCTTGTTCGCGTCGCGCACGTTCTTCGCGCCCAGCGATCCCACCGGCGCCAGCAGGTCGGTCCAGAGCTGCGAATCCTGGCTCCGCCCCTGCAGCGCCTGACCGGTCACCATCCCGGTACCGTTGTCCAGGACGAGGACCGCCTGAATGCTGTCGGCAGTCGCCGCGTGCTGGGCCGCGTATGCCGCCGAGCCGAGCAGGCCCTCCTCCTCGCCGCTGAAGAGAATGAAGCGGATCGTGCGCTTCGGATGGAGGCCGGACTGCGCGATGGCGCGCGCCGCCTCGAGCACCACCATCGAACCGGTGCCGTTGTCGGTCGTGCCGGTGCCAAGATCCCAGCTGTCGAGGTGGGCGCCGAGGATGACGACCTCGCCCGGCTTCTCGCTGCCGCGGATCTCGGCGACGGTGTTCCACTGCTGGACGGGTTTGGTGCCAAGGGTGTTCGTGATCGCCGCCTCGAACCGCGGCGTCACTCCGTTCTCGATCAGCCGGGCGAACTGGGCATAGTCCTCATGCGCGATCACCAGGTTCGGCAGCGGCGAGACGCTGTACGGCGACCCGCTCATCGTCATGAGTGCCTGCTCCTTCGCGCCGTCGGTCAGCCGGCCGAGCGCACCAGCCTGCTTGAGCATGTAGGGCAGGTCCACCTGGAACTGGCGACGCCGTGCGACCGCTTCGGGAGACGTGTCAGCCGGCTGGCGGACGCGGGCGCGGAACCGCTCGCGCATCGAGGCGGAGTCGGCGGCGGTCATCGGCGGGCCATCGGGATTCCAGATGGTTGCCGGTGGCGACGCCATGACCCACGCGCCCTTCACCTTCGCCTTGTAGACGGCGAGGCTCTCCGGGCTCGAGACGTTCACCATGACGACCGGGCCGGCCGCCGGCCGGCCGCCGTTTCCCGCGGTCCACGCCCAGCTCTGCGCGGTGACGTTCCGCTGGAACGGCGAGAGGAGGCGGGCCGTGACGGTGCCGCGCTCCCAGGTGACGCCGAAGTCCCACGGCTCCAGCGCCGCGGTGAGCCCGTACGCCTTGAAGCGCTCCGCGGTCCAGTCGTTGGCGCGTCGCATCGCGGCCGAGCCGGTCAGGCGCGGTCCGATCACGTCGGTGAGGTACTCGAGGTTCTTCATGACCTCGGAGTGATCCATCGCCTGGCTGATGATGGCGCCGGCGCCCGAGGTATCGACGGTCGTCTGCGCGCCAAGCGGCGCGGCGATGGCAAGGATGCCGGAGCACACCAAACGCTTGATCATGGTTCGCTCTGCGGGATGGGGTGAGGTGTTGACGTCAGGTCAATGTGCGGCGCTGCCAGGGCGTCCGCCAGACGCCGGAGCCGCTCGGGATCGGCCAGCCGGGCGATCCATCGCTCCGGCACGGCGTGCTCGCCGTCACGTGCGCCCATGAGGCCGCCGGCCGCCGCCGCGTTGGTGTCGGTATCGCCACCGGCACCCGCGAGCCAGATGAGTCCCCGCTCCAGGTGCGGCTCGTGCCAGGCGAACCAGAGCGCGATCTCCAGCGTGGCCGCCGCCTGCCCCGCCGGGGCGCCCTCCACCGGCAGCGCCTCGCGGCGCTCGAACGGCACCCGCCGCACTGCATCTACGACCTCGATCGGCGATTCGTTGGCGCGAAGCACCTCCATGACGTCCGGAATGAACTCGCGAAACCCCTGGAGCAGCCGCGCGGCGGCTACGGCGAGCGCGACGGCCGACCAGGCCGCCCGCGGATCCGGATGGGTCAGCGTCGCGATGTGATAGGTGCCGCTGATGAGGTTTCGGGTGGACCCGAGCGTGGCGATCGCGAGCGGGAGGGTGCGGGAGAGCGCGCCATTGGTGGCCGAACCTCCGCCGTCGGCGGGAGGCACGCCGTGGCGCTCGAAATACTGCAGCGCCTCGCGGGTGGTCGGGCCGATCCCCCGCCCGTCGGTGCGGCCCCACTCCGCCCAGCGCCGCGCGATCCGGCGCAGGTCCACCGGCGACGTCAGCAGCTCCTCGCCGAGGATCAGCGACAGCGCGACATCGTCGTCCCAGGGGGAAAGTGGCGTGTCGCGGCGCTCGACCTCGCGGAGGCCGCCGGGCCATGCCGAGGCGATGGCAGCGGCGCTGCCGAGCTCCTGCGCTGGCAGCCCCAGCGCATTGCCGGCCGCGTGCCCGAGCAGCATGCCGCGGGCGCGCTCCGGCAGCGTGGGAACCGGTTTGACCACGATACTCCTCCGACTATCTTTTTGCCGCACCCGGCGGCATCCGCGTTCTGCTCGAGCCCAAGGAACGGTCGTGTCCAAAGATACCCTCTCCATCACCGACAATCGCACCGGTCAATCCTACGAAGTGCCTGTTTCGCTCGGCACGATCAAGGCGATGGACCTGCGCCAGGTGAAGGTCGACGCCGAAGACTTCGGTCTGATGACGTACGACCCCGCGTTCATGAACACCGCGGCGTGCAAGAGCGCGATCACCTTCATCGACGGTGACAAGGGGATCCTGCGATACCGCGGCTATCCGATCGAGCAGCTGGCGGAGCGGTCGTCGTTCCTGGAGGTGGCCTATCTGCTGTCGGAGGGGGAGCTGCCGACCCGCGAGCAGCTGGCGCAGTGGGAGAAGGACATCACCTACCATACCTACGTTCACACCAACATCATCAAGTTCCTCGGCGGCTTCCGCTACGACGCGCACCCGATGGGGATGCTGCTCGGCGCCGTCGGCGCACTCTCCACGTTCTATCCCGACGCGAAGAACATCCATGACCCGGCCAACCGCTATCTCCAGCGGGTCAGGCTCATGGCGAAGATCCCGACGATCGCGGCGTTCCTCTTCCGCCATTCCCGCGGCCTGCCCTACGAGTTCCCGCGGAACGATCTCGACTACATCGGGAACTTCGTGAACATGACCTTCAGCATCGGCGGCCAGCACCAGGGCAGCCCGGTGCTGCAGCGCGCGCTCGAGATCCTGCTCATCCTGCATGCCGACCACGAGCAGAACTGTTCGACCAGCGCCGTGCGCGCCGTCGGCTCCTCGGGGGTGGATCCGTTCAGCGCCATCTCGGCCGGCATCGCCGCGCTGTACGGGCCGCTGCACGGCGGGGCCAACGAGGCGGTGCTCAAGATGCTGGACGAGATCGGCGACCGGAAGAACATCCCGGCGTTCATCGAGAGCGTGAAGGCGGGCAAGGGACGGCTGATGGGGTTCGGCCACCGGGTGTACAAGTCGTACGATCCGCGCGCCAAGCTCATCAAGCGGGTGGCCGATGACGTCTTCCGCGAGACCGGCCTCAATCCGAAGCTCGACATCGCGCTCGAGCTGGAGCGGATCGCGCTGGAGGACGACTACTTCATCTCGCGGAAGCTCTACCCGAACGTGGATTTCTACTCGGGGCTCATCTACCAGGCGATGGGCTACCCCACCGAGTATTTCACGGTGCTCTTCGCGCTGGGCCGAATGCCCGGCTGGCTCGCGCAGTGGGAGGAAATGCTGCTGGACAAGGAGCAGAAGATCGCCCGGCCACGGCAGATCTACGTCGGCCGGGACGAGCGGGAGTTCGTGCCGATCGAGAAGCGGTAGAGCAGCAGGCAGACGGGGACGGGCCGACCCGCGGCCCTAGTCCCCGCTCGCCACCGGAACGTCCCCCTCCAGATAGGTGTACCCCTCCAGGCCACCGACGTAGTCGGCGATGAAGCTGTTGGCCTCCTGCCGGCTGATATCCTTCGCGGCACTGACCTTCCGGCGGAAGGTCGCCAGCAGGTCGGGCCCGTGAAACTGAACGTAGTTCAGGACTTCGTTCACCGTGTCGCCGTGCACGAGATCGGTGATCTCGTACCCCTGCTCGGTCAGCTGGACGTGCACCGCGTTGGTGTCGCCGAAGAGGTTGTGCAGATCGCCCAGGATCTCCTGGTAGGCGCCGGTGAGGAAGATGCCGAGGATGTACGGCTGCTCCTCATGCACCGGGTGCAGCTCGAGTGACGGCTTCCCCTTCCGCCCACCCGCAAACCGATCGATCACGCCGTCCGAGTCGCAGGTGACGTCCTGCAGCGTCCCGCGCCGGCTCGGCTTCTCGCCCAGACGGTGGATCGGCATGATGGGGAAGAGCTGGTCGATCGCCCAGTTGTCCGGGAGTGACTGGAAGACCGAGAAGTTGCAGAAGTAACGGTCCACCAGCGCCGCCTCGATGTGGCTCGTGATCTCGGGATACGCAGGACGGTCGGCGGCCGTCGCGTCCCACACCGCGTTGAGCGTGCAGAGATACAGCTGCTCGGCGTCGGCCTTGTCGCGCAGCGAAAACACCCCGCTGGCGAAATACTCCTGAGCCCGCTCCTTGGCGAACACGGCGTCGTGGAACGCCTCCTCGACCCGTTCGCGTCCGCCGGTCATCGCATCGAGGTTCTCGTGCATCTCCACCAGCAGGGGGTGGGGATCCTCACGAAGCCGCGGCGGCACCGGCTCGGTCTGCGACTCGACGTCGATCACGTTCACGAGCAGCAGCGAGTGGTGCGCCGTGAGCGCGCGCCCCGACTCGCTGATCAGGTGCGGCATCGGCAGCTCGTGGGTCCGGCAGACGGTACCCAGGGTGTACACGACGTCGTTGGCGTACTCCCGCATCGTGTAGTTCATGCTGGCGGGCCGGGTCGAGCGCGAGCCGTCGTAGTCCACGCCCAGCCCGCCGCCGACGTCCACATAGGCCAGATCGAAACCCATCTCGCGCAGCTCGATGTAGTACCGCCCGATCTCCTCCAGCCCCGCCTTGATGTAGCGGATGTCGGTGATCTGGCTGCCGAGGTGGAAATGGACCAGCTTCAGGATGTCCTTGCGGCCGCGACGGTCGAGCTCGTCGAGGAGCTTCATCAGCTCCACCGCCGAGAGCCCGAACTTCGACTTCTCGCCGCCGCTCTTGGCCCAGCGTCCCGACCCCTCCGTCGCCAGCTTGATGCGGACGCCGATGGTGGGCACGATGCCCATCTCGTCCGCCACCTGCAGCAGGACGTCCAGCTCGTTGAGCTGCTCCATCACGATCATCACCGTGTGCCCGAGCTTCTGACCCATCAGGGCCAGGCGCATGAACTCCTCGTCCTTGTAGCCGTTGCAGACGATGAGGTGGCGGGTGCTCTCGTTGAGGCCGAGGACCGCCTGCAGCTCCGGCTTGCTCCCGCACTCGAGCCCGACGCCGAAGGGGGTACCGAACTCAACGATTTCCTCGACCACGTGCCGCTGCTGGTTGACCTTGATCGGGTAGACCGTCGTGTAGCTCCCGTCGTAGCCGAACTCCTTGATCGCGTGGGCGAACTGCTCCGCGAGGGTGGCGATGCGCGACCGGAGGATGTCGGAGAAGCGCAGTAGGAGCGGCAGCCGGACGCCCTGGGCGTTGAGGTCCATCGCCAGGTGGAACAGATCGAGGCCGCGCTTGGGGTTGCCGTCCGGGTGAACGGTGACGTGGCCCTCGGGGTTGATCCGGAAGTATCCCAGACCCCACCCGCTCATGTTGTAGAGCTTCTCGGAATCCTTGACGGTCCAGGCGGGCTGGGCGCTGACAGTAGTGGCGATGACCGGCTCCCGGCGAGGGGGTGAGAGGAGACGCAATTGTAATGGCGGATCCACCCCGGCGAAAGCGCCGCACTCGCGCGAGCGCGAACATGAGGCGCGCCTCCTGTTGCATCTGCGCTACTCCGACAGCCGCCCGCGTTCGAACGGTACCTGCGGCGGGCCGAAATGACCTTATATTTGACCTCCTTGCTGCCGCCTAAACATCTTGTATACAGCGATTTAGCCGATCGGCCTCCAGTGGATTCGAGATGGTGTCCGGCATCGGCATGAAGCTGGCGATATCACCCGACGACGCCGCGTCGCGAACGAGATTCAAGCAGCGTTCGGAAGCCGGCGGGGTGATTTGGCACACATTCATGCAGGGGGTAAGATGGTCGCTCCCAGTTCGATATCGACTCGGCGTTTCCCGGAACCGGTCCGCGTAGAGCTCCAGGTGGCGTACGCGCGGGCGTGGGAAGCGCTCTCCGCCACGCACGAGGCGCAGGCGGTGGCATTCGTTCGGCACCTGCGCGGGCGGCTGGGCAGCGACGAGGCCCTGCACCGCTACTTCCGCGAGGTCGCCGTCCCGATGCAGATGCAGGAAACGGTGCGGGCCCGCGCCCTCCTGGCGCTGACGCCGGAGGAGCGCTGCCACCAGGCCCCCGATCCGGCCGAGCCGGGCAGCAGCCGCGCTCCCTACCGCGTCATCGAAGCGCTTCGGCGCCGCGCCCAGTACGTCGAGGAAACGAACCTGGCGTGCCGCATGGCGGCCTCGGTCGCCGACGAGGCGGTGAGCCTCAATCACGTCGCGATGGCGCTCGAAGTGGTGGACGTTCTCCGGAACGTCCTCCCCGTCGACGAGGCGCTGATGCACTACATCCGGGCCTTCGAGCTCGCCTCGGTGCCCGCCCAGCTCGTCTTCCAGCGGGCGCTCTCCCGCCTCGCCGAGCTGCAGCCGGTCGACGATGCGCTGCCGGTCGTCGAGAGCACCCCGCGGCTGTCCCGGCCGAATCCCCGCCTCGCCGCCGGCTTCGGGCTCCGGGCGATCGTCTGATTTCCCGAAGGTGAACCACGACGCGGGCCCGGAGCGATCCGGGCCCGCGTTTTCATGCGCGCCCCCGCCAGTGCATCTTTCAGGCAATCCCCTGGGGAGCAGAGAGCATGAGCTGGTCATTCCGCATCGGCAGGATCGCGGGCACCGACGTGAAGGTGCACGTCACCTTCCTGATGCTGCTTGCGTGGATCGCGCTGAGCAGTCGGGCGGACGGAGGAACGTCGGCCGCAATCGGCAGCGTGCTCGCGATGCTCGCGCTCTTCGGCTGCGTTCTGCTCCACGAGTTCGGCCACATCTTCGCGGCGAAGCATTACGGCATCCACACCCCGGACGTCATCCTGCTGCCGATCGGGGGTGTCGCCCGCCTCTCCCGGATCCCCGAGGAGCCGAAGCAGGAGATCCTCATCGCGCTGGCCGGGCCGGCGGTGAATCTCGTCATCGTCGCTGCGATCTGCGCCGGCCTGGCGCTCTCCGGCAATGCGCCCTGGCAGTCGATCCGCCACCCCTTCGCCGCCATCGACGGGCCCCCGCTGGTCTCGCTGATGGCGCTCAACCTCCTGCTGCTCGTGTTCAATCTCGCGCCGGCCTTTCCCATGGATGGCGGCCGCGTGCTGCGGGCGTTGATCGCGATGCGGCTTCCCTACGTCCGGGCGACCCGGGCGGCGGCACGCGTGGGCCAGATGCTCGCGATGGTCGGCGGGATGTACGGCTTTCTTCACCAGCCGATGGATATCTCGCTGATGCTGGTCGCCGCGTTCGTCTTCCTCGCGGCGGGCGCCGAAGCGGCCGCGGTGGAGACCCGCGCCGCCGGCCGCGGGGTGACGGTGTCGCAGATGATGGTGACCGACTTCCGCACCCTCCGGGTCTACGCCACCATCGCCGACGCCGTCGCCCTCCTGCTCGCCGGCGAGCAGCGCGAGTTCCCCGTGGTGGACAATCTGGGCCACGTCGAAGGGATGCTCACGCGGGACCACCTGATTCAGGGGCTGACGCACCACGGTCCGCAGGCGACGGTGAGCGAAGCGATGGCCACCGGCGTCCCGCATGTGTCGCCTCAGCTCGGCTTCGGCGAGGCCCTGTCCGTGCTGCGGGCCAGCCGGCTGCCGGCGCTGCCGGTGGTCGATCCGGCCGGCGCGCTCGTCGGGATGCTCACGATGGACAACGTGACGGACCTGCTCCTCGTGCGCCGCGCGCAGGAAGGCGTGGCGTAGCTCCCGCCGTCAGGGTGTTGTTGCCGCGGTCCACATCCGGCAATGCACCCCTCGGGTCCACCACCACCCGCCGGATCCGTTTCGCGTCATGCGAGCGCCAGGTGAACCGGCGGCCGAGGTTCCACATGTCGACCGGCAGACGCACGCGCCGCGTCGTCCCGTCCTCGTATGCGACGTCCATCTCGAGTGGCATCACCATCGTCCCGCAGCTCGCCAGCACCACCGCCCCGCCGTCCTTCGCGTTGCTCACCGACATCACCGCCTGATCCAGACGGTCGGTACCGTAGACCCAGCTCCGCCAGAACCAGTCGAGATCCATCCCCGACTGGTCGCGCATCAGGCGGAAGAAGTCGGCCGGCGCGGGGTGCCGGAACGCCCAGCTCCGGATGTACTCGCGGAACGCCGGGTCGAATCGCTCCGGCCCCAGCACCTCGGTCCGGAGCGTGTGCATCATCAGCGCCGGCTTCTGGTAGCCGGCCCAGAACAGGTCGGATACCTCGACCGGACGGGAGATCAGCGGCTGCTCCTTCCCCGCGATGGCATGATCGCGGTACAGGTGGAGCGGATGCACTTCGATCGAGTCGCCGTACGCGGTGCCGTGGAAGTACTGCGCCGCGCCGCCCAGGTCGATGAAGGTGTTGAACCCCTCGTCCATCCACGGGTAGAGCCGCTCGTTCGAGCCGACGACCATCGGGAACCATTCGTGGCCGAACTCGTGGGAGACGACCCACTGCAGCTCCTCGCGGCTGGGGCTGCTCGGCACGAACGTCAGCATCGGGTACTCCATCCCCTCGATCGGGCCCTCGATGGTGGTCGCGTGGGAGTAGGGATACCGGAACCACTGCTCGCTGAAATACCGGATGGCCGCCCGCGCCATCCGGTTCGCCTCCTCCCATGGGCGGGCGGCGGGACGGTAGAGCGTCTCGATGAGGATTCCGTCGTAGCCGCTCGCATCCCAGCGCATGCCGGGCGCCGCGGCAAAGGCGAAGTCGCGCACGCTGTCCGCGGTGAAATGCCAGGTGAGCTGGCCGGTGGCCGAGGGGCGAGTGCGGCCGGCGTCGGCAGCCTCGTCGGCGCTGATGATCGCGACGGTGGAGTCGGACCGGAGCGCGCGGGCGAGGCGGGCGCGCTGCTCGGCGGTCAGCACGTCCTCGGCGTTCCGGAGCGTGCCGGTCGCCGCGACGACGTAGCTGGCCGGCACCGTGAGCGAGACGTCGAATGCGCCATATTCCAGGTAGAATTCGCCCGCGCCGATGTAGGGCTCGTGGTTCCAGCCGCGGATGTCGTCGTACACCACCATCCTCGGATACCACTGGGCGATCTCGTAGAGCGGGCCGTCATGCCCCATCCGTCCCGCGCCGTACGGCGGCACCTTGAAGCTCCATTCGGCGTCGATCGCGAGCGAGCCGCCGGGCGCCAGCGGATGGTCGAGATCGATCCGCAGCGTCGTGCCGAAGACGGTGTAGTGCGCATCGCGCCCGCCGATCCGGAGCGAGCCGAGCCGGAGGCCGCCGTCGAATCCCTTGCAGGAGAAATCGAAGCTCGAACTCAGGAAGACGAGCGGCGGCTGGTCGAGCTGATTGGTCACGCTGTTGCGCGCGCAGATGTTCTGTTCCACGAAAAGCCACAGATACGGCAGCGCGTCCGGCGAATGATTCACGTAGGTGATCGTCTCGCGCCCCCGGAGCTCGTTGGCGGCGGGATCGAGCGTCGCCTCGATGCGGTAATCGGCGCGCTGCTGCCAGTAGTCCGGGCCGGGTCGCCCCGAGCCGGTGCGATACGAGTTCGCGGCGGGAAGCTCGAGCGCGCGGAACGGAGACGCCGGCGTCTGGGCGGCGGCGGCGGATGCCGACAGGAGAAGGGTGAGCGCGAGGCGGACGGCCGGACGGGACATGCGGGGGCTCCAGGAGAGGTCGGAGGCAACTTACCCCCTCCACCGCTCCGCGCAATTCGGGTCACGGGACGATTCGACGAAGGGAACAACGTTGCGCATACTGATGACGGGAGCGAGCGGGCTGATCGGCACCGCGTTCTCGCGGGCGGCCGGGGCCGCGGGGCATCAGCTCACGCGGCTGGTACGCGGCCGGCCGCGCGGGCCGGAGGAGTTCGCCTGGGATCCGGCGGCGGGCACGCTCGACCACTCGGCTCTCGACGGCGCCGATGCCGTGGTGCACCTGGCCGGCGAGCCGCTGGCCGAGCATCGCTGGACCGCGGAGCGGAAGCGGCGCATCCTGGAGAGCCGCGTCCAGGGCACCGGGCTCGTGGCACGCAGCATCGCGGCCGCCCCGCGACCGCCGCGCGTTCTGATCTCCGCGTCCGCGATCGGGATCTACGGCAGTCGGGGAGACGAGAGGCTCGATGAGCGCTCGGCCCCGGGGCGCGACTTCCTGGCGCGCGTGTGCGAGGCATGGGAAGCCGAGACCGCCCCGGCCGACGCTGCCGGAGTTCGCGTGGTCACGACCCGCTTCGGTGTCGTACTGACGCGGAGGGGCGGCGCGCTCGCGCGGCAGCTTCCCTTCTTCCGCGCGGGCGTCGGCGGGCCGATCGGGAACGGACGCCAGTGGATGAGCTGCGTCGCGCTGGACGATCTCACCGCGGCGATGCTGCACATCCTGACCACCGATTCCCTCCGCGGCCCGGTGAACGTCGTCTGCCCCGAGCCGGTGCGGAACTCGGAGTTCACACGATTGCTGGGACGCCTCCTCCGCCGGCCGGCCTTCTTCCCCGTGCCCGTCGCGCTCCTCCGGATCCTCTTCGGCGAGCTCGCCGACGTGGTGCTCGCCGCGAGCCAGCGGGTCGCTCCCACGGCGCTCGCCGCCAGCGGCTATGTCTTCCGGCATCCCACGGTCGACAGCGCGCTCAGTGCGGCGCTCGGGGAGCCGGCAGCCGGTTAGCTTTCCGCCATGATCGCACCGGCAGCCGTCGTTCTGCTCTCCGGCGGGGTGGACTCCGCCACTGTCGCCGCTCTGGCGCGCGCCGACGGGTTCGAGGTCTGCGCGCTCAGCTTCCGCTATGGCCAGCGGCATGCGGCGGAGCTCGAGGCGGCGGACCGCGTCGCGCGCTCGCTCGGAATCGAACGGCGGCTGGTGCTGGACGTCGACCTGCGGCCGATCGGGGGTTCGGCACTCACCGCCGACCTTCCCGTACCCCGCGACCGACCGGCCGACGAAATGGGCAGCGACATCCCCGCGACCTACGTCCCGGCACGGAATACGATCTTTCTGAGTCTGGCGCTTGCGTGGGCGGAAGTCCTCGGCGCGCGCGACATCTTCATCGGCGCCAACGCGCTCGATTACAGCGGCTATCCCGACTGCCGGCCTGAGTACCTGCGCGCCTTCGAGGCGCTCGCGAACCTCGCGACGCGGGCGGGGGTCGAAGGGAGCCGGTTCACGATCCACGCTCCCCTGCTCCACCTCACCAAGGCCGAGATCGTACGGCGAGGGACGGAGCTTGGCGTGGACTACCGGCTCACCGTCAGCTGCTACGACCCGTCGCCCGATGGCGCTGCGTGCGGCCGCTGCGACGCCTGCCTGCTCCGGCGGAGGGGCTTCGAGCAGAGCGGCGTGCCCGATCCGACCCGGTACCGCGCATGAGCTACGCCGTGAAGGAGATTTTCTACACCCTCCAGGGCGAAGGGGCGAACGCCGGCCGCGCCGCCGTGTTCTGCCGATTCAGCGGCTGCAATCTCTGGAGCGGCCGCGAGGAGGACCGGGCCGAGGCAATCTGCCGATTCTGCGATACCGACTTCGTCGGCATGGACGGGACCGGCGGCGGCCGCTTCGCGCGGCCCGAGGGGCTGGCGGACGCGGTGGCGCGCACGTGGCCGGGGCCCGGCGGGCGGAGGTTCGTCGTGTGCACCGGCGGCGAGCCGCTGCTGCAGCTCGACGAGCCGCTCCTCGACGCCTTTCACCGCGCGGGGTTCGAGGTGGCCGTCGAGACGAACGGCACGCAAGCGGCCCCCGAGGGGATCGACTGGCTCTGCGTGAGTCCCAAGGCGGGCGCGCCGTTCGTGCAGCAGCGGGGCGACGAGCTCAAGCTGGTCTTTCCGCAGCCGGGAGCCGAGCCGGAGCGGTTCGAGTCGCTGGCCTTCGGCGAATTCTTCCTTCAGCCGATGGACGGACCCGAGGTGGCGGCCAATACCGCGGCCGCGCTGCAGTACTGCCTCGACCATCCGCGCTGGAGACTGAGCCTGCAGACGCATAAGATTCTCGGCATCCGCTAGCGGCGCGCCCCGCGACTTTCACTTCAATCCCCGGTCTCATGCACGGCTACTCCGATCGTGTCAGCCACGCGCTCGCGTTCTCGGCCAAGTACTACAACAGCCGGGTCCCCAAATCGGCCGGGATGGCGTACCTCGCCCAGCCATCGAATGTCGCGCTGATCCTGGCGCGGTACGGCGCGGACGAGGCGACCGTCGTGGCGGGAATTCTCCACCACTCGCTCGAGGAGACGGCGCACGATCACGAGCGCGCCATGCTCCGGCGGAAGATCGCCGACAAGTTCGGCCCGATCATCCTCGGGGTGGTGCTGGACGCGGTCGAGCCACGGTTCGACGGGCGCGGCTCCGAGCGGCCCTGGCGTGCGTGCAAGCAGGAGTTCCTCGTCCATCTGGCGGAGGCCGAGCCGCGGGCGCTCGACATCTGCGTGGCCGACGAGATCCAGCGCTGCGGATGGACCGGCACGATGATGCGGAGGCTGGGGGTCGAATATCTGCGCACCGTCTCCCACGCGTCAGTGGACCAGACGATGTGGTGGTACCGATCGATGATCGAGGTGCTGGCGGCGCGCGACGAATGGCCGCGGCGCTCCATGCTGGAAGAGCTGCGGATGATGAGCGCCGGTCTGATTCGCGATCTCAGGAACAACGAGGAGGGGGCATGAGGAGGTCGATCGTCTGGGGCACACTCGGGCTGGCACTGTCCGCCTGCATGGGACTCCCGCCCACACCCCCGCCGACCAACCCGATCCGGTTCCTCTCGGTCAACGACGTCTACGTGCTGGATACCCTGGCCGACGGCAGCGGCGGTCTGGCGCGTGTCGCCACGCTCCGCAGCCGGCTGGCCAGTGTGGGCCCGACGATCTTCGTTCTCGCCGGGGACGAGCTCTCGCCCAGCCTGCTCAGCAAGTATTACAGCGGCCATCAGATGGTCCAGACGCTGAATGCCGCGCACCTCGACTACGCGACGTTCGGGAACCACGAGTTCGAGCTTCCCCGCGACACCCTTGTGGCGCGGATCGCCGAATCGAAGTTCAAGTGGGTCTCGAGCAACTGCACCGAAGGAACCGGCCAGCCGTTTCCCGGCGTGCTGCCGTGGGACACGCTGCGCGTTCAGGGCAGAAAGCTCGGCATCTTCGCCCTCACCCTCCAGGGCCAGTACCGCCGCTTCGTGCGCTGCACCAACCCCGATAGCGCGGCGCACGCCGCGGTCGACACGCTGGTGAAGCTGGGTGCCGAGTTCATCGTGGGGCTCACCCATCAGACGATTGCCGCGGACCGCGCCCTCCTGGCGAAGGAGCCGGCGGTCGATCTCATTCTGGGGGGACACGAGCACGAGGCGCATGACGAAGCGGTGAGTGGTCGCCATGTCGTCAAGGCCGACGCCAATTCGCGCTCGGCGCAGTTCGTGACGGTCTGGGGAGCCAAGGGAAACTGGCGGGTCGCGCCGACGCTGGTGCGGATCGGTGACGAGCTGCCGCTCGACACCGCGACGGCGCGCATCGTGGCCGCGTGGCAGGACAGTCTGCGAAGGCGACTCGGCCCCGAGCGCGTGGTGGCGACGGCGACGGCACCGATCGACGCGCGCGATGCGCAGTCCCGACGGGCGGAATCAGCGATCGGCGACCTCGTTACCGACGCGTTCCGAACCGGGACCAGTGCCGACGTCGCATTGCTGAACGCCGGAACGCTGCGGCTCGATGACGTGATCGCGGCGGGTCCGGTCACCAACTACACGCTCGAGTCACTCTTCCTCTTCGCCGATGAGGCGAGGGTGGTGACGTTCCCGCTCACCGGCGCGCGGCTTCGAGAGATCCTCGAGCACGGCGTGGCGCCGGGAAGTCTGGGCGCCGGTCCCTTCCTCCAGGTATCCGGCATCTCGTTTGCGTTCGATTCGACCCGCCCGGCCGGGAGTCGCCTCGTCGGAGCGGTGCGCCGGTCCGATGGGCGCGTGGTGGCGCCGGGCGACCGGCTCAAGGTCGCGATGGACGTGTACCCGGCCTGTGAGGGGGGAGACGGCTATACGATCCCGGAGGCCGCCGCTGCGTGCAGCAACTGGCAGGCGGCTCCCCGGGGAGCGGATCTCCTGATGGGCTATGTCGTGGGGGCGCTGGGAGGGAAGATGGCCCCGCCGGCAACCGGGCGGATCACCGCCGCTTCGACACCGTAATACACGAATCCCGGCCGAGCTTTTGCTCGCCGGGACAAGGCAGCCTTAGCGGTTTTCATCACCCAGGCCGCAAAGCTGAAATCCCTGGGGCCCCTAAGGGCTATGTTCCTTCATCTGGGGCTAATTGTAAACCCCTGGCGGACTTGGCGCAAGTCCCGCTCGCGCTCGCCCACTTTGCAAGGTCTGGCTATAATTCGCCATGGGTCTGTCCCCGTCAGCAGCCCTCGCCACCCTGCCCAGCGCATTCGCTGCCGCCTGCCGGCTCTCCCGCACCGAGGGGGAGCTGTTCGAGCGCTGCCGAGCCGCGCTCGTGCGCCGGTTTCGCAGCGAGCAGATCTGGCTCTCCGTCACCACCACGGCCGACCCGGTCTCCCGGATCGGGCCGGCCGGAGGCTTCGACAACGCCGTCGAGGTCGCGCGGCTGGGGAGCGGCGAGACCGAGATCGTCATTTATGCCGAGGAGTTCGTCGCCGGCGAGATGCGCGCGGTGGCGATGCCGCTCGCGCTTGGCCTCGGTGTGGTGGTCGAGCTCCGGAGCATTCTCCTCGATCGGCAGGCCGCGCTCGACGACGCCGTCTTCCAGCTGCGGGCGCTCCGCCAGGTCGCGCGGCTCCTCTCCTCCGTGCATTCCGCCGAGGAAACCGAGCAGCTGATCCTCGACTTCATGGCCGAGGTCTTCTTCGCGTGGTGGGCCTGCGTGTACCGCCCCGACGGCGACAGCTTCACACCGAAGGTCTTCCGCTCGGTGAAGGACGACGCGCCGTGCAAGGCGATCAACCGCGCCGCGCTCGACGATGCGCTGCCCACCGGCAGCGCCGCAACCGGCGCGGATGACGTCGCCGTGGCGTCCCTGATGGGCTCGGGAGCGCAGCTCATCGTGCCGCTCGACGCCGGTGCCGAGCGCATGGCGGTGCTCGTCCTGGGCCCGCGCATCAGCGACAAGCCGTACGGCCGGGCCGAGCTCGAGCTCGCGGGCACGCTCTCGTTTGCCGCCGCGATCGCGCTCAAGAACGCGGAGCTCGTCGAGCAGCTTCACAGCGCCGCCACGACCGACGAGCTTACCGGCCTCTACAACCGCCGCGCGCTGGAGGACCGGCTCGGGGCGGAGATCTCCCGCAGCCTGCGCCATCAGCTCCATACCAGCATCCTCCTGATGGACCTCGACCGCTTCAAGGTCATCAACGACACCATGGGCCACGCCGCGGGCGACCGGCTCCTGGTGCAGATCGGCGGGATCCTGCGCCAGCAGTGCCGCGCGCTCGACGTCGTCGGACGACTGGGCGGCGACGAGTTCCTCGTGATCCTCCCGATGACCCGCCCGATCGAATCGCGGGTGTACGTGAACCGCGTCCTCGAGGGCCTCCGGGATCTCGAGCGGCGCCACCCCGAGTTCGGGCACTGCACCATCAGCATGGGTATCGCCGAGTCGCCGCGTCACGGCACGACCGTCAGCAGTCTCCTCGCTGCGGCGGATGCCGCGCTCTACAAGGCCAAGCGCGGCGGACGCAATGCGGTCGAGGTCGCGGACGGCTGAGCGGCATGCCCGAAGCGGAGTTTACCCTCCTCGGCGACGCCCTCTGGCTCGACTTCGTCAACACCGCCCGCGGACGCACCGCCCCCCCGCCCGACCGGCTTCCCGATGACGCGGCCTACCACCGGTGGACCAGCGCTCTGCGCCTTCGGCCGGACGATCGCCCGTTCCACGATGCGCAACGCGTCCGCGCCGCGCTGACCGAGCTCGCCGAAGCCCTCGCCGGTGGTTATCCGGCGCCCGCTCCCGCCATCACCCAGATCAACGACCTGCTGCGCGGCAGCGGCGGCTCCGAGCAGCTCACCCGGGTCGGGGGCTCGTGGCAGATCCAGTTCGCCCCCGACCGTCCGCCCCCGGCGCTGATCGCCGTGGCGCGCTCCGCGGCGGCGACGCTCGCCGATCCCCTCCTCATCGTGCGGCAATGCGCCGGCGCCGATTGCTCGCTCTTCTTCACCGATGACTCGCTCACGCAGGGGCGGAGCTGCTGCAGCGCCGAGGCCTGCGGACGCACCGCGCGGGTCGAGCGGCGGCGGGGACTCCTGCGATGACGATCGACGGCGCCCAGGCATTCCTGCGGGCCGACCAGGCACTGGGGCACCGGTACCGGCTCGAGAACATGGTCGCGCTCTCGCGCGAGCGGGTGCTCTTCCTCGCCTACGACCAGACGCTGAAGCGGCGGGTCAGTCTGCGGATCCACTTCTATCCCGATGACGCGCTCCGCGGCTGGTTCCTCAGGGAAGCTGAAGCCCTCGGCCGCCTCGATCACCCGGCGATCCGGCACGTGTACGATGCCGGGATCATCGGCGATCTCGCCTTCCGGGTCGGCAACTGGATCGACGGCGAGAGCCTGCAGGAGGCGATCCAGCGCGGCCCGCGCCTGATCCCGGCGGTCCACGCCCTCGCCCGCGACCTCCTCGGCGCGCTCGAGCACGCGCAGACGCGGGGCGTCATCGTCCGGCGCGTGGCGCCGACCTCGCTCCTGCTCGGCAGCTCGGGCCGCGGCACCGTCACCGACCTGCGCTTCTGCAGCTGGACGCTGCCGAGCATTCCCGCGGGGATCGTGCCCGAGGGCCAGGCCTTCATGGCGCCGGAGGTGCGGGACGGCGCGACCGGCGATGCCGCGAGCGATGTCTACACCGCCGGCGCCATTCTGTATCTCGCGGTGACCGGACAGGAGCCGCCGCTCGATCCACGCGAGATCCGCCGGCCGTCGGAGCTCCGGCCCACCTGCCCGCGGACGATCGAGCGGATCCTGCTGCGCGCGCTGCGCCCGCACCCGATGGATCGCTACTTCACCGCGGCGGAGATGCTCGAGGATTTCGCATCCGACGCCGGGACCTTCGAGACTCCCGCGATCGGCGCCGATGCCCGGCCGCCCGACAGCGAGGACCGCGCGCGCTGGGAGAAGCGCCTCAGGCGCGCGCTGGGTGACGATTACGAGCTGCTGAATGTGCTGGGCACCGGCGGGTTCGGGCGGGTGTATCGCGTGCGCGACCTGCATCTCGAGCGCGAGGTGGCGCTCAAGGTGCTGCATCCGCAGCTGACCCAGGATCCGGCGGTCGTGGAACGCTTCCGGCGCGAGGCCCAGCTCGCCGCCCGGCTCGACCACGCGAACATCGTCCGCATCTACGACATCGGCGGCCGGTCGGGGCTGATCTGGTACACGATGGAGCTGGTCAACGGACCCAGCCTCGCGCAGCTGGTGGATCGCGAGGGACCGCAGCCGCTCGACCGGGTCCTGAGGATGCTGCGCGAGGCGCTCTCGGCGCTCGCACACGCGCACGGGTCGGGGCTGGTGCACCGCGACATCAAGCCGGAGAACATGCTGCTCGAAGGCGACGGGCGGCTGCGGATCACCGACTTCGGCCTCGCGCTGGCGCTCCGGCACGGCAAGTTCGGCGGCGCGACCAGCCAGAGCGGCACTCCGCAGTTCGCGAGCCCCGAACAGCTTCTCGGCGAGCGGGTGGATCAGCGATCGGACCTCTACAGCCTGGCGGCAGTGGCGTACTTCACGCTCCTCGGACACCCGCCGTTCACCGGGCAGACGCCGGAACAGATCCTGGCCCGCCAGACGACCAACCAGCTCCCCGGGCTGCACGACCTCCGCAACGACGTGAGCGGGGAGCTCGAGGAAGTGCTGGCCCGCGCCCTCAACAACGAAGTCGAGCAGCGATATCCCTCTGCGGCCGAATTCCTGCAGGCGCTCAACCGGGCCACGGGCAACGGCTTCCGGCCCCGCGGCGCGGATTGGGCGCGGGTCGCGGCGAAATGGCTGAGGTTCCCGCCACCCCTTGACTAGTTTCGGGGCGGCTGCATATTCACCCCGCGATTTGGCCCCGGGCGGCGCCCGGGGGTGACCGGCGAAGAGTTGGTACTCCAAGACCCGGCGCAGCGGGTCTTCTCATTTTTTATGACGCAGGACAGGCCTGCGCTCATGAAAACTCGGCGGCAGTCCGCGGACGGCCCCGACGCAGTCAAACAAACACGGAGTAGTCAGAATGGCTCGGACCATCGGCACGGTGAAGTGGTTCAACGACGCGAAGGGTTTTGGTTTCATCACTCCGGAGAACGGCGACAAGGACTGCTTCGTCCACCACACCGCCATCAAGGCGGATGGGTTCCGCAGCCTGTCCGAGGGTGAGCGGGTCGAGTTCGACATCGTGCAGGGTGCCAAGGGCCCAGCCGCCGAGAACGTGACCAAGCTCAAGTAAGTCGTCGGTCAATCGCGAGACAGCGGGCCACTCGATCGAGTGGCCCGCTGTCGTTTCAGACCCTGGGGAGGCCGAGCGCTACTTGTGGCGGTAGATGACGCGGCCGCGGGTGAGGTCATAGGGGGAGAGGATCACGCTGACTCGATCGCCCTCCAGCACGCGGATCTTGAACTTGCTCATCTTGCCCGCCGCATAGGCGAGGATGGTGTGGCCGTTGTCCAGCTCGACACGGTAGTTGCGGTCGGGGAGGACCTCGGTCACGACTCCCTCCATCTCGATCCCTTCTTCTTTCGCCATCCAGGATGCTCCATCAGGGTCTGACTGCGCCCGCCCGCGCCGGAGGCGCGTCGGGAGGAACCGGCCGGTGGAATGTTGCGCCGCCGTGCGCGGAAGGCAACCACGGCCCCGAATCAGCCTGCCCGCACCGCCTAGTCGCGGAGCGCATCGATCTGCCGCTCGACCAGGGCGACCAGCTCCCCGATGTCGTCGGCCTCGAAGGTGAGCCGGGCCCCCGCCGCCGCATACAGCTCGGGCAGCGGCCGCGTCGCCCCCAGCCCAAGGGCCCGCCGGTACGCGGCGACGGCAGTGCCGTGGTCCGCGAGGCTGTTCCGCCACACCTGCAGGGCGCCGATCTGCGCGATGCCGTATTCGATGTAGTAGAACGGGTAGAGAAAGATGTGGAGCTGGCGGTACCAGCGCGCCACCCGCTCACGCTCGAGGCCGCTCCAGTCGACCCCCCGCTCGAACCGCTCCCGCATGCGCAGCCACTCGGCATCGCGCGCCGCGGCATCGCCGCCCCGGCCGCTGGTGTAGATCCAGTTCTGGAAGGCGTCGACCGACGCGATATGCGAGAGGCTGAGCAGGATATCCTCGAGATGCTCGAGCCACGCGCCGCGCGCCTCGTCCGGCGTGAAGTAGCCGCCGGCGCCGGCCAGGTGCGGCGTCGCGAGCAGCTCCATCGACATCGAGGCGAGCTCCGCCGCCTCGGAGCCGGGATGCCTCTGCCAGATGAGCGGCTGGGCATCGGACTCGAAGGCGTGAAAGGCGTGCCCTGCCTCGTGCATCAGCGTCATCACGTCGTCCACTACGCCGACCGCGTTCATGAAGATGAACGGCCTGCCGCGGAAGTGGAGCGTGTCGCAGTAGCCGCCGGGCGCCTTCCCCTTGCGGCTCTCGAGGTCGAGCAGCCCCTCGCCGATCATCGTCCGGAACTCGGCGCCGAACGCCGGATCCACACGCTCGAAGACGCGGGCCGCGCGGCCCGTCAGCTCCTCCTCGGTGCTGAACGGCTTGAGCGGTTCGCGGCGTTCCGGATCCACCTGGAGGTCCCACGGGCGCAGCACGTCGAGCCCGAGCCGCCTCCGCCGCTGCTCGAGCACACGCTCCACCGCCGGCGCGACCGCGCGCTCGACCGCGCGATGGAACCGCTCGCAATCCTCGGGCGTGTAGTCGAAGCGGAACTTCGCCGGGAAGATGTAGTCACGAAAATTGGCGAACCCGGCGTTCTGCGCCGCCTGCTGCCGGAGGAGGTACATCCGGTCGAAGACCGCGGCCAGCTCGTCGTGCGTCGCGACATACGGCGCCGTGCTCGCGAGGAACGCCCGCTCCCGGAGCGCGCGATCGGGACTCTTGAGGAAGGGCTGGAGCCGCGGCAGCGGAAGCTCCTCGCCTTCCCACGTCGCGGTCATCGCTCCGGTGATGCGCTGGTAGCGGGTCCCCAGCTCCTCGAGCTCGGAGAAGATCGGGATGTTCGCCTCGCGGAACAGCCCGATCTGGGTGCGGAAGCGCGCCAGCGTCGTTTCCATCCCCGGGCGGCTGAGGCCGGACTCGACCAGGCGGCGGGCCAGCTCCACGCTTCGCTCCTCCAGCCGTGGCATGACCTCGGTGGAGAATCGGAGGTGGGCCGCCTCCCGGGCCGGGTCGGCGGTGTTCACGGTGTACGCGATCATCGCGAGCGAGGCGGCCTCGGTCACGAGCTCCTCGAGGCGCGACCACGTCCGGAGCCACTCGTCGAGGGTGCGCTCGTCGAGCGGCGCGGCGGCGAGCGCCTCGTAGAAAGGGGCGATATCCTCCCACGTCGCATCGGCAAAGGCGGCGGGCGATTCGGGAAGGGTCACAGCGATCACGTCGGCTCCTGGCTCATGCCCGGCATCCATGCTGATGCCGAAAGGATAGTCCGGCTATTCCGCCTCCGCACGCCCTCGCGCGTGGCGATGGTACAGGTACGCGACGAGCAGAGAGGCAAGGCCGAGAATGAACACCGATCCCACCCGGTAGAGCGCGTCGAGGGCGCTCAGATCCACCAGCAGCACCTTGGCGCCGGCCAGTGCGGCGACGCCGAGGCCGAACTGCCGCACCGGCTTGACCTCGCGCCGGAATCCGAGGAGAACGAGCGCGGTGGCGAAGACCAGCCACCAGGCGCTCACCGCCAGGCTCCCGGCCAGGGCCGCCGCCGCGCTGTGGAGCCGGAAGTAGCGGCCGATCTCGGCGGTCATCCCGAAGAGGAGCAGGGCGCCGGCGACCACCCAGAGCGCCGCCCGCACACCCCGGACATCGCGCTCCGCGCCGACCGGGCGCCAGAGCCCCGCCGCGAGCGCGGCGGTGAGGAGCACCGCGGCCCAGAGCGCGAGCGCCCAGCCGCCGGTGAACGCGGCATCGCCGGCGAGGCGGAGCCGGACGTCCTGCCCGGTCAGGTGCACCAGCGCCGCCGCCAGTGTGGCGAGCGCGTACCATCGCCCGTCACTCCGGTCGAGCGCATGATCGAGCGCCGCCCACAGCGCGACAAGCGCCAGGAGCGCCCACACCGTGGTGAGGCCGGGCCAGTGCAGCCAGCACGCTACGGCGAGCGCGGCGGCGCCTGCCAGCGCGAAGGCGGGACGAGGGCGGAGGTATCCGGCCAGGACGTAGGGAGTCCCGACCAGCGCCGCCGCCAGACCCGGCATCGCGTCGAACCGCTCCGGGGCCTGCAGGCGAACCGCCCAGGCAAGGAAGAGGGGCGTGACGAAGAAGTAGGCCGCTTCCCCCAGCGACCATTCGGCACCTCGATAGTACGGCGCCGTGCGCGCCGGCCAGATGCGCGGCGACCGGAACCCGTGCCACCAGAGCGGCGCCGCCATGATGATCGCACCGGCCAGGAGCTCCGGCCCACCGCGGGTCCCGGTCGCCGATGCCATGAGTGCCCAGCCACCCCAGAACGAGAGCGCCCGCACCTCCCACCAGCGCCGGCCGAGGCCGAGCAGAAGCCCCGCCGTTCCACCGGCGACGCCGTAGGCCAGGAGCAGCGACGGGGTGGCGCCGCCAGCGGAACTCGCCCCGATGACCCAGCCGAGCCCGAAGTAGCTCGCGGCGATGACCAGGGCGGCGAGCCGCCACGCGCGTCGCGCGGCGACCAGCCCGAGCGTCCCCGCCATCACCGCCAGGTAGAGCAGAAGGATGTCGGCGTTGCCCCGGCCGGGGCTCAGGAAGATCGGCGCAAAGAACGCTCCGACCGCCGCGGTGGCGCCGAGCGCTTCGACGTCGAGGGTGTACGCGACCAGGGCCAGCGTCAGCGACACGCCCGCCAGCGCGATGATACCCGGTGTCGCCGGAAGAAACTGATACTGCCGCACGGCGGCCCACACCGCGAGATAGATGATCGCCGCGCCGCAGCCGACCAGCGCCGCGCCATAGGTGCGGTAGCGGGACTCGAGCCGCCAGCCCAGCGTGCCGACGACGAGCCCGGCGACGCCGCCGCCGATGCAGCGCATGAGCGGCGAGACCCAGCCGCGGTCGAACGAGAGCTTGAGGAGGTAGCCGGCCGCGAGGATCAGCGCGACGACGCCGACGGCAAGGAGCCCGCGCTCGCCGATCCACTTTTCGGCGTCGATCGCAAAAAGCGACAGCGGGCGCTCGGGCGCCGGCGGCGTCGACGGCCGGGGCGCGGGCGGCGGAACCGG
>JBLMWC010000127.1:0-3037 GCA_050257015.1 Bacillota bacterium
ACCGCGCGATGTTCCCGGGGAGCGACGAGCGCGAGTTCTGGCAGCGCGCGGAAGCCCGCAATCAGGAGACGGCGAATCTCTACGATCGCCTGGGTCTCGCCGAGTACGCCGCGATCGAAGGCTTCGTCCGCTGGCGCCCCCGCGCGAGGAACCGAGCGAATGCCCCAGCATCCTGGAAGCCCGCCAGCGGACGCCGCAGGGGGTGCGGGTCGGAGGACTGTCGGCTTGTCCGGAGGCCCGCGCCCCCTGCGGCGTCCGCCCCGCACCGAAGCCCCACACCGCACAACCCAGCAGTGCTGGTGCCCCGAGCCGACGCACAATAGCTTCAGCACCTGACCACCATTCTCACCACTGACCGAGACCCTCGATGCCCCCAGCACCCGCCAGAAAAACCTACGACGTCTGCATCGTCGGCTCCGGCGCCGGCGGCGGCATGGCCGCGCACGTTCTCACCCAGGCCGGCGCCGACGTGATCGTGCTCGAGGCCGGCGGCATGTGGGACAACATGAAGGACAGCGCCATGCTGAAGATGCCGTACCAGTCGGACCGGCGCGGCGCGTCCACCAAGGAGCGACCGTTCGGCGAGTTCGACGCCTGCATCGGCGGCTGGAACATCGACGGTGAGCCCTACACGCGGGCACCGGACACCAAGTTCGACTGGTGGCGGGCCCGCATGCTCGGCGGGCGCACCAACCACTGGGGCCGCATCTCGCTCCGGTTCGGGCCCGACGACTTCCGCGGCAAGAGCCGTGACGGCCTGGGCGACGACTGGCCCATCACCTACGACGACATCGCCCCGTACTACGACCGCGTCGATCAGCTCATCGGCATCTTCGGCAGCCGCGAAAACCTGCCCAATCATCCGGACGGCTACTTCCTTCCGGCGCCGAAGCCCCGCTGCTACGAGCTGATGGTCAAGCAGGCATCCGACAAGCTCAAGGTCACCTGCATTCCGGCGCGGCTCTCGATCATCACGAAGCCGCTCAACGGCCGCCCGCCCTGCCACTACTGCGGCCAGTGCAACCGCGGCTGCGCTGTCAACGCGAACTTCTCCTCCACCAACGTCCTCCTCCTGCCGGCGCTCAAGACCGGCAAGCTCACCATCGTGTCCGACGCGATGGCGCGCGAGGTCACCACCGACGCCCGGGGCCTCGCAACCGGCGTGTCCTACATCGACAAGACGACGATGAAGGACGAGCACGTCCGCGCCCGCGTCGTCGTGCTGGCCGCCAGTGCGTGCGAGTCGGCCCGCCTGCTGCTCAACTCGAAGTCGTCGCGCTTTCCGCACGGGCTCGCCAACTCGAGCGGCGTGGTCGGCAAGTACCTCACCGACACGACCGGCACCGACGTCGCAGGGTTCATCCCGAAGATGGTGGACCACGTCCCCCACAACGAGGACGGCGTGGGCGGCGGGCACGTCTACATGCCGTGGTGGCTCGACAACCGGAAGCTCGACTTCCCCCGCGGTTATCACATCGAGGTCTGGGGCGGACTTGGGGCCCCGTCGTACGGCTTCATGGGTGGGATCCACCGCTATCCGACCGGCGGCGGCTACGGCAAGGCGCTCAAGAACGACTACCGCCGCTACTACGGCGCGACCGTCGGCTTCTCCGGTCGCGGCGAGATGATCCCCAACGCCGACTCGTTCTGCGAGATCGATCCCGAGGTCGTCGATCGCTACGGCATCCCGGTCCTCCGCTTCCACTGGAAGTGGAGCGACCACGAGTACAACCAGGTGAAGCACATGCAGGAGACCTTCCGCGCGCTGATCGCCGAGATGGGCGGAGAGGTCTTTTCGCCGATGCCGACCAAGGAGCAGGGCTACGGCATCGCGACCGGCGGGCGGATCATCCACGAGCTCGGCGTCACCCGCATGGGGAAGGATCCGAAGACCTCGGTGGTCAATTCCAACTGCCAGGCCCACGACGTGAAGAATCTCTTCGTCGCCGACGGCGGGCCGTTCGTCTCCCAGGCCGACAAGAATCCGACCTGGACCATCCTCGCGCTCGCCATGCGGACCGGCGAGTACATCGCCGACCAGCGGAAGAAGGGGGCACTGTGAGCGAGCTCAACCGGCGGGACCTGCTCCGCATGCTGGGCGTCGGCGTCGCCGCGACGACCCTCTCCTGCACCCCGGAGGTCGCTGACAAGGCGCACCGGAGCGCGCAGGCCGCCCGCGACACCGCGGCTGCCACCGGCGGCAAGGTGGCGACGAAATTCTTCACCCCGCACGAGCACGACACCGTGACGATGCTCGGCGACATGATCATTCCGAAGGACGAGCACTCCGGCAGCGCCAGCGACGCCGGCGTGCCTGAGTTCATGGACTACATCCTCGTCGAGTACCCGGACGGTCAGACCGCCATCCGCGGCGGGCTCGCCTGGCTCGATGCCGAGTGCGAGCGGCGCTTCGGCAAGGTGTTCGTGGAGTGCGGCGAGACCCAGCGAAAGCAGGTGCTCGACGACATCGCCTGGCCGAAGAAGGCGCGCCCGGAGATGAGCCAGGGGGTGGCCTTCTTCAACCGCTTCCGGGATTTCACCGCCTCGGCGTTCTTCTCGAGCAAGATGGGCACCGAGGACCTCAAGTACATCGGCAACACCCCGCTGCCGGCCTGGGATGGCTGTCCTCCGGAGGCGCTGCAGAAGCTCGGCGTGTCGTACACCGCATGACGACGAGACCGCTGGGTGTCGGCTTCATAGGGAGCGGCTTCAACGCCCGCTTCCACATGCAGTCCTGGACCGCGGTGCGCGACGCCGACGTCCTCGGCGTCTGGAGCCCGAATGGCGAGCGCGCGGCGGATGCCGCACGCTACGCGCGGAAGCTCGACATCGGCCGCGCAAAGGCGTATCGCTCGATCGCCGACATGGTGGCCGACCCCGCGATCGACGCGCTCTGGCTCTGCGGCCCCAACCAGGCCCGCATCGAGAACGTCGAGGAGATCGTGGACGCGATCGAGCGCGGCAAGGGCGAGCTCAAGGGCCTCGCCTGCGAAAAGCCGCTCGCCCGCAACGTCGCCGAGGCGAACGAGGTCATCCG
>JBLMWC010000128.1:0-33664 GCA_050257015.1 Bacillota bacterium
CGGGGCGCCGCGGCGCCGGGGACCACGGTGCGCGCCGCCGGAGGCCCGGTAACCGCCGGCTTCGGCTTCGGCGCGGCGGGAGGAGCGGCCTGGGCAGTGTCCCGCGGGACGGCGCGGAGCACCGAGTCGGCGATGCGAATCCGGAGCAGCGAGTCCTCCTGCCTCCGCCGCTTCGCCGAGTCGGCGCGGAGGGCAGCGAGCATCGAATCTCCCGGGAATGCCGGCGCGACACTCTCCGCGTGTGGCGCGCCGAGAATCAGGACATGAGTCACCGCGCTCGGGTTGGCCGCCGGACGCAGACGGTACACCCGCTCCCACCCCGCCTGCTCCCTCGCGATGCCGAGCACCGTCCCCAGCGGGATTCCCTTCGGATACACTCCGCCGAGCCCCGAGGAGAGGATCTCCGTTCCCACCGCCACCGTATCGCGGTAGCTCGTGGAGCGGAACTCGAGCCCCGCCTCAGCGCCTCCGCCGCCGCCTGCCGCGGGTGCGACCATCCCGAATACTCGTCCGTCGGCGGAGAAGGCACTCACCCGGAAGTCGGGATGGGCCCACGTCATCACCGCGGCCTGGTTCCCGCGGGCATTGGACACGACACCGACGAGTCCGTCCGCCGAGACGACGGGCTCGAACGGAGCGACGCGCTGCGGGACCCGCACCAGCAGCATCCGCGCGTCGGTGGGTGACGACTGATGCAGGACCTCAGCCGGGACGTAAGGTGTCCCGAGCCGCGGCTGGAGACCGAGCAGTGCCCGGAGCTGGCGGTTCTCGGCGGTCAGCGCGGGAAGGAGCTGCGCCGCCATCGCGGCCGAATCGCGTTCAGCCGTCACCACCCGGAACCGGGCGCGGCTGGTGCGGCCCTCCTCGGCGCGCGCCTGCAGCCAGACGAACGGCGTGAGCGCGGAGTCCCGCAGCGTCGCGGCGATCGACTCACCCCAGCTCGACGGCAGGAAGAGCCCCAGGAGGGAGAGGCCGAGACAGACGAGGAAGGAGACCGTGTCGCGGCGGCTGAACGTGCGATCCGACGCGCGCAGCATGCTCAGATGGAAAGAACGCTCTTGTACTTCTCGTAGTCGTCGAGAATGCGGCCGGTCCCGCGCACCACGCAGGTCAGCGGGTCCTCATCGACATGGATCGGCAGACCGGTCTCCTGCGCGAGGAGGATGTCGAGCCCGCGGATCAGCGCGCCGCCACCGGTCATGACGATGCCGCGGTCCACGATGTCGCTGGCGAGCTCGGGAGGCGTGATCTCGAGCGCCCGCCGCACCGCGTCCACGATCTGCTGGATCGGCTCCTGCACCGCCTCGCGGATCTCGGTCGAATGCACGCGCACCGTCTTCGGAATGCCGGAGACGAGATCGCGGCCCTTCACTTCCATCTCGCGCTCGTCGCCGGTGGGCGCCGCCGAGCCGATCTTGATCTTGATCTGCTCCGCCGTCGGCTCGCCGACGAGGAGGTTGTAGTTCTTGCGCATGAACTGGACGATCGCCTGATCGAGCTCGTCGCCGCCGGTCCGGATCGAGGTATCCGACACGATGCCGGAGAGCGCGATGACCGCGATCTCGGTGGTGCCGCCGCCGATGTCGATGACCATGTTGCCGGTCGGCGTCTCGACCGGCAGGCCGACGCCGATCGCCGCGGCCATCGGCTCGGCCACCATCAGGACCTGCTTGGCCCCGGCAGTCTCGGCCGAGTCCCGCACGGCGCGGCGCTCGACCTCGGTGATGCCCGACGGGACGCAGACGATGACCTTCGGCTTCACCCGGAAGAAGTGCTTGTCGATGATCGTCTTGAGGAAGTAGCGGAGCATCTTCTCGGTGACGTCAAAGTCGGCGATGACGCCGTCCTTGAGCGGACGCACCGCGAGGATCCCCTCCGGGGTCCGCCCCAGCATCCGCTTCGCCTCGAGGCCGATTCCCTTGATCTTGCCGGTGGCCTTCTCGATCGCGACGACCGACGGCTCGTTGAGAACGATCCCCTCGCCCTTCACGTACACGAGGGTGTTCGCCGTCCCGAGATCGACGGCGATCTCATTGGCAGGCAGAAACGAGCTCAGTCTGAGCGAGGAAAACTTCATCGGAGTGTCGCCGGGGTTAAGAACGTTCCAAGGTAACAGTCGCCCTAAAACCGAACAAGAGCGCTACTTAGCGACTGTCAATGACCCGTACTGCCAAAACCTGATACACCGCGATGCGTATCGGGCAGGTTTTCGACCGGGCGGAACGCCACCGACTCGACCCGGGCCACGACCATCTGGGCGATCCGCATCCCCCGTGTCACCTCGAACGGCTCACTCCCCAGGTTGATGAGGGCGACCATCAGCTCGCCCCGGTAGTCGCTGTCGATGGTGGCCGGGGAGTTCGGCAGGGTGATCCCGTGCCGGAGCGCCAGCCCTGACCGGGGCCGGATCTGGCACTCGTAGCCCTCCGGCAGAGCGATGCTGATCCCCGTCCGGAACAGCCGGCGCTCCAGCGGAGCGAGGACGCCGTCATCCGCGCTCGCCAGGTCGCACCCGGCCGAGCCCGGGGTCGCCGGGCTCGGGACGGGTAGACCTTCGCCGTGGGGCAGTCGGGCGAGCAGAATCTCGACCACGGCGCTAAAGGAGAGTCGCCACGTCCACCAGCGGCAGGCCGAAGGCTTCGGCCACTCCGGGATAGACGACCTTGCCGCCCACCACGTTCAGGCCGAGGCGGAGCGCCCGGTCGCTGGCGCACGCCTTCTTCCAGCCGTCGCGAGCCAGCCGGATCGCGTAGGGCAGCGTCGCGTTGGTGAGGGCGAGGGTGGAGGTCCGGGGGACGCCGCCGGGCATGTTGGCGACGGCGTAGTGCAGAATGCCGTCGACGAAGTAGGTCGGCTTCTCGTGGGTCGTCGGCTTGATCGTCTCGACGCAGCCGCCCTGGTCCACCGCGACGTCCACGATGACCGAGCCCTGCTTCATGCGCTTGAGATCGGCGCGCTTGATGAGGTGCGGCGCCTTGGCACCCGGCAGCAGCACGGCGCCGACGACGAGATCGGCCCGCTCGATCGACTCCATGATGTTGTATCGGTTCGAGTAGAGCGTATCCACGTTCTTCGGCAGGACATCGTCGAGGTAGCGCAGGCGGTCGAGCGAGATGTCGAGGATCGTGACGTGCGCGCCGAGACCGGCGGCCATCTTGGCCGCGTTGATGCCGACGACGCCCCCGCCGATGATCACCACTTCGGCCGGCGCCACGCCGGGCACGCCGCCGAGGAGGATGCCGCTGCCGCCGAAGACCTTCTCCAGGTACTTGGCGCCTTCCTGGACCGCCATCCGGCCCGCCACCTCCGACATCGGCGTGAGGAGGGGCAGCTCGCCGCTGGGAAGCTCGACCGTCTCGTAGGCCAGGGCGACCGCGCCCGAGTCGATCACCGCGCGCGTGAGATCCTCGGCGGCCGCGAAGTGGAAGTAGGTGTAGATCAGCTGGCCCTTCCGCATGCGAGGCCACTCCACCGCGATCGGTTCCTTCACCTTCATGATCATCTCGGCGCGCTGCCAGACCGCATCGGCGGTCGGCAGAATCGTGGCGCCCGCGGCCTCGTAGGCGGCGTCGGGAAAGCCGCTGCCGAGGCCCCCGCCCTGCTCCACGAATACCTCGTGGCCAGCGCCGACGAGGGCCTCGGCACCCGCAGGGGCCAGGGCAACGCGATTCTCGTTCGTCTTGATTTCCTTCGGCACGCCGATGAGCATCTCAGTCTCTCATGTGAGTGGAAGAATCGTCCGGCGCGAGCGCCCCGCTCAGCGCCCGTCCGGCCCCAGCCGCACGACCGTCTGTCGCTCGGCCGGAAAGAACTCGGCGGCCACCGCCGCCACGTCGTCGCTCGACACCGCGTCGATCTCGGCCAGCATCTCGTCCAGGGGCCGATAGCGGTCGCCGTGGAGCGTGAAGCCGGCCAGGCGCCCCATGCGCGCCGCCGGACTCTCCAGCGACAGCATGATCTGGCCCTTCAGCTGCTGCTTCCCGCCGGCGAGCTCCGTCGCCGGCAGGCCCTCGCGCGCGATGCGCTCGTACTCGCCGTGGATCGCCTCGATCGCGGCATCGGCCGAGTCGGGCTGGGTGCCGACGTACACCCCGAGCTGACCCGACCCCTGGTAGAAGCTCTTGTACGCGAACACCGCGTACGCGAGCCCCAGGTCCTCCCGCACCCGCTGGAAGAGCCGGCTCGACATCCCGCCGCCGAAGACGTTGATCAGCAGCGCCAGCGTAAAGCGGCGGGGATCACGGAGCGGAAAGGTATCAGTGCCGAAGACGATATGCGTCTGCGAGGTGTCGCGGGTTTCCCGGCGCTCGGTGCCGCGGACGGCGGGCGCGCCGGCGACGGAGCGCGTGGCCGGCTCGCGCGCGGCCCCCTCGAGCCACCCCTCCCGCGCCAGGACGGTCAGCAGCTGCTCGTGGTTGACGTTGCCGGCCGCCGCGATCACGCAATTACCGCGGAAATAGCCGGCGTCGTGCAGCGCGCGCAGGTCGTCGACGCCGATCGCGGTGACCGATTCCCGGCTCCCGAGAATCGAGTAGCCGTAGGGATGGCTGGGCCAGAGCGTCTCGGCGTGGAGCTCGAAGACGAGGTCGTCGGGGGTGTCGTCGACACCGCTGATCTCCTCGATGATGACCTTGCGCTCGGGCAGGAGGTCACGCTCGCGAAGCAGCGGGCGACGGACGATGTCGGTGAGGATCTCGACCGCCAGGGGAAGATCGGCGTCGAGTACGTGTGCCTGGTAGCTGGTGTAATCGCGGCCGGTGAAGGCGTCGAGACTGCCGCCGCGGACCTCCAGCTCCATCGCAATCTGCTGGGCGGTCCGCCGCTCGGTCCCCTTGAACACCATGTGCTCGAGCAGATGGGATACGCCCATCTTGTCCCGCGGCTCATGGGCGCTCGCCTGCCGCACCCAGATTCCCACCGCGGCCGAGCGAACGCCGGGGAGATGCTCCGTCAGTACCTGCAGCCCGTTGGGCGCAGTCGTCCGGAGCAGCCCCTCGTCGAGTCTGACCGTTTCCAAGGTGAGGCTACTCCTTGGGCAGGAGTGCCTTCCGGGAGAGCTTCATGCGGCCGCGCTCATCGACCTCGAGGAGCTTGACCTGCACGACGTCTCCCTTCTTCACCACGTCCTCCGTCTTCTCGGTACGGCCGTGCTGGAGCTCGCTGATGTGCAGCAGCCCCTCGACGCCCGGCAGAATCTCGACGAATGCGCCGAAGGCCGTCGTGCTCTTCACGGGGCCTTCGTAGGTCTTGCCCACCTCGGGCTCGGTCGTGATCGCAGCGACCATCGAGCGTGCCTTCTCGCCCGCCTCGCCGCCGACGGCGGAGATGGTGACGAGCCCGCTGTCCTCGATGTTGATCCGGGCGCCGGTGGCCTCCTGGATCGCGCGGATCGTCTTGCCCTTCGGGCCGATCACGTCACCGATCTTGGCCGGCGCGATCTGCATCGTGATGATGCGCGGCGCGTACGGCGACAGGTCGGCGCGCGCCTCGCCCAGCGCCTTCTTCATCTCGCCCAGGATGTGAAGCCGGCCATGCCGCGCCTTCTCCAGCGCCTGCTCCATGATCTTGAGGTCGAGCCCTTCGATCTTGATGTCCATCTGGATCGACGTGATGCCGGTCTCGGTTCCCGCGACCTTGAAGTCCATGTCGCCCAGGTGATCCTCGGAGCCGAGAATGTCGGTGAGGATCGCGACCTTCTTCCCTTCCTTGATCAGCCCCATCGCCACGCCGGCGCAGGGCGCCTTGATCGGCACGCCGGCGTCCATCAGCGCGAGCGACCCGCCGCAGACCGTCGCCATCGACGACGAGCCGTTCGACTCGAGGATCTCGGAGACGATGCGGAGCGTGTAGGGGAACTCCTCGTAGTGCGGGAGGAGCGGGTGCAGCGCGCGCTCGGCCAGCGCACCGTGGCCGATCTCGCGGCGGCTGGTGCCGCGCATCATCTTGACTTCGCCCGTCGAGTATGGCGGGAAGTTGTAGTGCAGCATGAACGACTTGGTCGTCTCGCCCGCCACGTCGATGCTGTCGACCCGCTGCTCGTCGTCCGCGGTGCCCAGCGTGACCGACACGAGCGCCTGCGTCTGGCCCCGGGTGAAGAGGGCCGAGCCGTGCACCCGCGGGAGCACGCTTGTCTCGATCGAGATCGGCCGAACGGTGTCGAGGTCGCGGCCGTCCACGCGCTCGCCCTTGTCGAGCACCTGCTTGCGCATGGTGCGGTACTCGATCTCCTCGAACTCGTTGCCGATTTCCTTGCCGCGATCGGCGTAGTCCGCGGCGAGCTGCTCGATCACCTGCTGCCGAATCAGCTTGACGGCGGCGGCGCGGCCGGCCTTGTCCTTGGCGTTGATCGCCTTGGCGACGGCGGCCTCACCCAGCTCGCGCACCCGGCCGACGAGCACCTCGTCCACCGGCGCGTGCGTCCATTCGAGCTTCTTCGGCGGCGCCTTCTTGACCAGCTGCTGCTCCAGCCCGACCAGCTCCTGGATCCCGCGCTGCGCCACCTTGAGCGCCTCGAGCATCTCGGCTTCCGAGATCTCGAGCGCGCCGCCCTCGACCATGACGATCGAATCGGCGGTGCCGCTGGCGGTGAGGTCGATGGTGGAGAACTCGAGCTGCTGGAAGGTCGGATTGAGGATCCAGTTCCCGTCCACCCGGCCCACCCGGACGGCGGCGAGCGGCCCGTTCCACGGCACGCTCGACACGCTCAGCGCCGCCGAGGCCGCGGTGACGCCGAGAATGTCGGCATCGTTCTCCTGGTCGGCGGACAGCACGGTCACGAAGACCTGGACTTCGTTCTTGAAGCCCTCCGGGAAGAGCGGCCGGATCGATCGGTCGATGAGACGGCTGGCGAGGATTTCCTTGTCCGAGGGCCGACCCTCACGCTTCAGGAAGCCGCCCGGGATCTTGCCGGCGGCGTAGGTCTTCTCGCGGTATTCGACGGTGAGCGGGAAGAACGGGAGCGTCGACAGGTTGGGCGACACGGTTACGGCGGCGAGCACCATCGTGTCGGCGTAGCGGACGAGGACTGCACCAGCGGCCTGCTTCGCCATCCGGCCGGTCTCGAGGGAGAGCTGACGGCCGGCGAATTCGGTTTCGATCCGTTGCACGGTTACTACCTTCTCTCTGGGTTGGATTCGGTTTCTTTGCTGCACGTCCCATCAAAACGGACAGGGCGTCCCGGTCAGTGCCGAGACGCCCTGGATACCACGTGACTGCTAGTGTCGGAGACCCAGCTCCTCGATGAGCGCCCGATATGTCGGGAGATCGCTGCGCTTGAGGTAGGTCAGCAACCGCCGCCGTGTCCCGACCATCTTCAGCAGCCCCTGGCGACTGTGATGGTCCTTCGGGTGCGTGCGGAAGTGGTCGGTGAGCGAGTTGATCCGCTCGGTCAGCAACGCGACCTGCACCCTGGTGGACCCGGTGTCGGTCTCATGCTGCCGATGCTTCTCCATCACTGCCGGCTTGTCGAGATTCATGCGTCTCTGGTTCCCCTTGCGGCCAGACGGCCCGTTCAAAACACCCTAAAGTCACGTAGCTGAGTAAGATAACCCGCCCTGTGCAGGCGGGGCAACCCCCGCTCTACCCCCGCGTGAACCCCTCCACCAGCCGGCGGATATCGTTCCAGAAGGCGAAGACCATCAGGCAGACGATCATCGCCAGCCCCAGCATCGTCAGCCGCTCCCGAAGCTTGAGCGGCAGCGGGCGGCGGAGCACCGCCTCGCCGAGCAGGAACATGAACTGGCCGCCGTCCAGGACCGGCACCGGCAGCAGGTTGAGCACCGCCAGGTTGATCGAGATAAGCGCCATGAAGCTGAGAAACGGCTCCAGTCCGAGACGCGCCGTCTGCCCCGCCAGCTGCCCGATGAGGATCGGCCCGCCCAGCTCGCGCCCGGCCACCCGCCCGCTGAGCAGCCCCCGGATCGTCCGCCCGACCTGAGTCGAGGCGTCGACCGTCCGGCGCCACCCCTCGCCGATTGCCCCGGCGACGGTGTACGGCCGGGTCCGCACCTTCGGCCGCCCGCCGCCGACACCGATCCGGCCCACGACGCGCTTGACCTTGTTCGAGTCGGTCACCGTCTCGGTCGCCGTCCGCATCGTGAGCTCGAGATGCCTGGGACCGCGCGCCACCGTCAGCGTGAGCGGCTCGGCGACGTGCGGCTCCACGAGCGGCGTCACCTCGATCCACTGACGGATCGGGTGCCCGCCGATCGCCACGAGCGTGTCGCCAACCTGCACGCCCGCATGCGCCGCCGGCTGGCCCGGCACCACCTGCGTCACGACGGGCGCGACGAACGGCTGCACCGCCGCCGAGGCCTGCAGCCGCTCCTTGAGGGCGTCGGCGTGGATCCGGAGCTCGAGCCGGCGGCCGTCGGCGAGACCCAGCGTGATCACGTCGCCCGGCGTCTTCTGGATTCCCTCGACGATCTCGTCCCACGTCGTGACCGGCCGGTCGGCGACACTGACGATGCGGTCGTCCACGTGAAGCGTCCGGAGCGCCTCGCCGCCGGGCGGCACCAGCGAGGGGATCACGGCGCCGACCCGGGTCTCTTCCACCAGCTGCTCGCCGGTCCCGTACGCGAGGCCGGTGTAGAGAAGGAACGCGAAGAGAGCGTTCATCGTCACGCCGGCGAGGATCACGACCATGCGCTTCCACACCGGCTTCGCCTCGAACATCCGGTCCGGCGGCACCGCGACGGCGGGAGTGTCGCCCTCGAGCGCGGCGCTGGTCGCCTCCTCCTCGCGACTCGCCATCTTCACGTAGCCCCCGAGCGGGAGCCAGGAGACGGAGTACTCGGTCTCGCCCCGCCGGAAGGTGAGCGCCCGCACCGGCGAGCCCAGGCCGAGGGAGAAGCGGTGGACGTAGATCCCGGCCCACTTCGCCGCCAAAAAATGCCCGGCTTCGTGCACGAAGACGAGCACGCCGAGCACCACGGCGAGCGAGGCGAGCGTAACGAGGAATCCGGCGATCGCGCTCATCGGAGACTCTCCCGCACCCGGCTCCGCGCCCAGCAGTCAGCGGCGCGCACGGTCTCGAGGTCGCTCGCGGGGCGCACGTCGTGCGCGGCGAGGGCGTCCTCGATCAGCCCGCTGATGCGGCCGAACGTCGTGCGTCCCGCCAGGAAGGCGGCCACCGCCTCCTCGTTCGCCGCGTTGTAGACCGCCGGCGCGGTGCCGCCGGCCCGGCCGGCGGCGACGCCGGCACCGAAGGCCCGGAAGACATCGGTCCGCACCGGCTCGAAGGTCAGAGGCCCCGAGGCGAGCGGGTCGAAGCGGCGGATGCCGCCGTCGGGCAGGCGGTCCGGATGGGTGAGCGCGTAGAGGATCGGAAGCTCCATCGACGGGAATCCCAGCTGCGCGATCACGCTCCCGTCGCAGAACTCGACGAACGCGTGCACGATGCTTTGCGGATGAACGACGGCCCCGAGGGCGTCGTACGAAAGGGCGAACAGGTGATGGGCCTCGATGAGCTCGAGCGCCTTGTTGGCGAGCGTGGCGCTGTCCACCGAGATCTTCCGCCCCATGCGCCATGTGGGGTGCTGGAGCGCCTGCTCCACCGTGGCAGCGGAAACGCGCGCCGCCTCCCACTCGCGAAACGGGCCGCCCGACGCCGTGAGGGTGAGCCGGCTGATCGGGCCACCGCAGCCGGCGCTGCACTGGAGTACGGCGCTGTGCTCGGAGTCCACCGGAATGATCTCGCCGCCGCCGGCCCGCGCCGCCGCGAGCACCAGTTCGCCGGCCATGACGAGTGACTCCTTGTTCGCGAGCGCGACGCGCTTGCCGGCGCGGAGCGCCGCGAGCGTGGCGTCGAGTCCGGCGGCACCTACGATCGCGTTGACGACGATGTCGGCGTCGGGATGGGTCGCCGCCTCGATCAGCAGGTCGGACCCGAGCGGCATGCCGTCCGCGGCCGGGTCGCCGGCCAAACCGGAAACCTCGGGATGCCACTCCGCGACCTGCGCCGCCAGCCCTTCACGGTCCTGCCAGGCCGTAAGCGCGATCACCCGGAACCGCTCGGGGTGACGCTTGAGCACCGCGAGGGTGCTCCGACCGATCGATCCGGTCGAGCCGAGGACTGCGACACCGCGCATCAGACGAGCCCGAAGAACCGATAGAGCGCCGCGGCGAGCGGCACGACGAAGTAAAGGGAATCGAACCGGTCCAGGACGCCGCCGTGCCCGGGAATCAGCGCGCTCGAGTCCTTGACGCCGACCTCGCGCTTGAACAGCGATTCGGCGAGGTCGCCGACCTGCCCGAGCGTGGACCAGACGAGCGCCATGACGAGAAGGGAGACGAGCGAAGCCGGGACGCCGAGCCGGGGAAAGACCGCCAGTCCGAAGACGACCGCCACGGCGAGCCCGCCGACTACTCCCGCAGCGCTTCCCGAGCGCGTCTTTCCGGGGCTCACCGTGGGCGCGAGCTTCGGCCCCCTCATCGCCATTCCGCCGAACATGGCGGCTGTGTCACACACCCAGGTGACGACGAGGGGGAAGAAGACGAGCCACGTCCCGGCCCAGGAGCGCACCGGATGGGCACCATGCCGGAGGACGAGCAGGAAGGCGGGGAGGGCGGCGGCGTAGAGCGGCGCGAAGAGGGTGATGGCCACCGACTCGAGCGGCCGATCGCCGGGGTGCCGCGCGGCGAGCGCCCAGGTGAGCGTTGCGAGGACCCAGAGCGCGGCAGCATACGGCCACCAGGCGCTGATGATACGTCCGGCGCCGGTGCCGGTGATAACGAGGTACGCCAGCGGTGCGAACGCCGCCGCGGTGACGAGGGCGATCCCCGCCGAGCCGCGGATGCCCTGCCGATGCGAGAAGTCGAAGACCTCGCGGGTACCCAGCACCCCGATGAGCGCGATCAGCGCGACGAGCAGCCAGCCGCCCAGCCAGACGACCCCGAGCGCTGCCGGAATCGCGACGGCCGCGAAGCCGACGCGGCGAATCAGGTTGCTGTCCATCAGACCGGGACGCGGCCGAAGCGACGTTCGCGGCGCTGGTAGTCCAGGATGGCTTCGAAGAGATCGTCGCGGCTGAAGTCGGGCCAGAGCACCGGCGTTACATAGAGCTCGGCGTAGGCCAGCTGCCAGAGGAGGAAATTCGAGAGCCGCATCTCACCCGACGTCCGGATGAGCAGGTCGGGATCCGGCCACGCCGCGGTGTAGAGCTGCTGGGCGAAGCGGTCCTCGTCGATCTCTCCGGGGTCGAGCTTCCCGGCCGCGACCTCCTCGGCCAGGAGCCGGGCTGCGCGCGCGATCTCGGCGCGCGAGCTGTACGAGATGCACAGATTGAGCGCCAGCGCCGTTCCGCCCGCCGTATGGGCCATCACCCGGTCCACCGCGGCGCGCGCGCCCGGCCCCAGCCGCTCGAGATCGCCGAAGATGCGCACCGAGACGCGCTTCTCGCGCAGCTCGTCGGCTTCCCGCGCAATGTACTCCTCGAGCAGGCCCATGAGCGCTTCGATCTCGGGCGCGGGCCGCTGCCAGTTCTCCTGGCTGAAGGCGAAGAGCGTGAGCACCTCGACGCCCGCCTCGAGGCATCCAGCGACGACCTCCCGCACCGCGCCCATGCCGGCATGGTGGCCGAGCGGCCGCGGCAGCTTCCGGCCCTTGGCCCACCGGCCGTTGCCGTCCATGATGATCGCGATGTGGCCCGGCACGGCACCGTGCATCCGGACACGCTGCAGCAGATCGTCGCCCATCCGGTCAGACTTCCATGATTTCCGCTTCCTTGGAGACGATCAGGCCGTCGATCTGCTTGATGTGCTCGTCGGTGAGCTTCTGGATTTCCTTCTCGGCGCGCGTCTTGTCGTCCTCCGAGATCTTCTCGAGCTTCTTCACCTTCGACAGGCAGTCGGTGCGCGCGTGGCGGACGGCGATGCGCCCCTCCTCGGCGAGCTTGTGCACGACCTTGACCAGCTCCTTGCGGCGCTCCTCGGAGAGCATCGGCAGCGGCACGCGAATGATGTTGCCCTGCGAGGCGGGGTTGAGGCCGAGATCGGAGTCGCGGATCGCCTTCTCGATGGCGTGCGAGAGCCCCTTGTCGAACGGCTGCACGGTGAGGAGCCGCGGCTCCGGCGCGGACACCATCGCGACCTGGTTGAGGGGGACGGTGCTGCCGTAGGCGTCCACCCGCACCACGTCGAGAAGGGTCGGCGACGCCTTGCCGCTGCGAATGCCGCCGAGCTCGCGCTTGGTGCTCTCGATGGCCTTGTGCATCGCCTCCCTGGCGTGCTTCGTCAGCTCGGGAATCGTGCTCATCGGACGATGGTCCCCACCCGCTCGCCCTGCAGAACACGTGCGATGGCGCCGGGTTGGTTGATGTTGAAGACGATGATCGGGAGTTGGTTGGCCTTGCAGAGCCCGAAGGCGTTGGCGTCCATCACGGCGTAATTCTTCACGATCGCTTCCTGGAACGACAGCTCCGGAATGAACGTGGCGGAGGCATCCTTGCGGGGATCGCCGGTGTAGATGCCGTCCACGTTGGTCGCCTTGAGGATCACGTCCGCCTCGACCTCGAGCGCCCGAAGCACGCCGGCCGTGTCGGTCGAGAAGAACGGGTTCCCGGTGCCGCCGGCGAAGATGATCAGCCGCCCCTTCTCGAGATGGCGAATCGCGCGCCGCCGGATGTACGGCTCGGCCAGCGACTCCATCCGGATGGCGGTCATGACGCGCGTGTTGACGCCGATCTTCTCCAGCACATCCTGCAGCGCCAGCGCGTTGATCACCGTCGCCAGCATCCCCATGTAGTCGGCCGACACCCGGTCGAGCCCTTCCCGGCTGGCGGTGGCGCCGCGGATGATGTTCCCGCCGCCGACCACAAGGCAGAGCTGCACCCCGAGGGCGTGCACCTCCTTGATCTCATCGGCAAGGGTCTCGACGACCTGATAGTCGAGACCCGAGCCCTTCTCGCCCGCCAGCGCCTCGCCCGAAACCTTCAGCAAGGCGCGGGAGTAGGCGAGCGCCATCAGGCGGCTCCGACCTGGAACCGCGCGAACCGCCGGACGGTGATCGCCTCGCCGAGCTTGGCGGAGGCCTCCTTCACGAGCTGGCCGACCGTCTGCTTGTCGTCCCGCACGTACGGCTGCTCCAGCAGGGTGCGCTCGGCGACGAACTTCCTGAGCTTCCCTTCCACGATCTTGGCGCGGATGTTCTCCGGCTTGCCCTCGGCGGCGACTTGCTCCTCGGCGATGCGGCGCTCGCGCTCGAGCAGCTCCGCCGGCACGTCCTCCGTGCTCACGCCGATCGGATCGGCCGACGCGATGTGCAGCGCGATGTCACGCGCGAGCTGGCCGAAGGCCTCGTTCCGCGCCACGAAGTCGGTCTCGCAGTTGAGCTCCACCAGCACGCCGACCTGCGCGTTGTGATGGATGTAGCTCACCACGAGCCCCTGCGACGCGGTGCGGCCGGCGCGCTTCTCGGCCTTGGCGATCCCCTTCTTGCGGAGAATCTCGGAGGCGCGATCCATGTCGCCGCCGGCCTCCTCCAGGGCGCGCTTGCAGTCCATCATGCCGGCGCTCGTCCGCGCCCGGAGCTCGCTGATGTCCTTCGGAGAAATCGTCGTGCTTGCCATGTCCTGACCCATTGTCTGCTCGAGGGGTGAATAGTAAAACCGCCGCTCCGGGCCCGCACAGGCCGAGAGCGGCGGAAGATCAGCGTCCCGAACCGCCGGGACTAGGCGTCGGCGCCGCTGGCCGCGCCAGCCTCGGGTGCGCTCTCGCCCTCGGTCTTGAGCCGCGCGGCAATCGCCTCCGGCTTCGGCCGCCGCTTGCGCCGGCCCGGGCGCCGCTTGCGCCGCTCGGCGTCGTCGCCGCCCTCGCCGGCCTGGTCGCTGCTGTAGGTCTCGCCGTCCATGTCCTCGGCCGCCTCGCGGAGCGGGACCTGGGCGCGGGCTTCCTTGATCACGTCGCAGAGCGCCGCCGTGATGAGCGAGACGGAGCGGATGGCGTCGTCGTTGCCCGGCACCGGTACCGTGATGACATCGGGGTCGGCGTTGGTGTCGACGATCGCGACGACCGGGATGCCGAGCTTGTTGGCCTCGGCCACGGCGATCTTTTCCTTCTTCGCGTCCACGACGAACAGCGCGCCGGGAAGGCGGGTCATCATCTTCACGCCCTCGAGGTTGCGGCTCAGCTTCTCACGCTCGCGCTCGAACATCAGGCGCTCCTTCTTCGTGTAGTTGCTGAAATCGCCCTCGCTGGCGCCCTGCTCGAGGTCCCTGAGGCGCTTGATCTGCTTCTTGACCGTCTGGAAGTTCGTGAGCATGCCGCCGAGCCAGCGCTCGGTGACGTGGAACGCTCCGGCGGCGGCCGCCTCGCTCTGCACGATCGCCTTCAGCTGCTTCTTGGTGCAGACGAAGAGCACGCCCTCGCCCTTGCCGACGATCCCGCGCAGCAGCTCCTGCGCCTTCTGGATCTGCCGCAGCGTCTTCTGCAGGTCGATGATGTAGATGCCCGAGCGCTCGGCGAAGATGAAACGGCGCATCTTCGGATTCCAGCGGCGGGTCTGGTGTCCGAAGTGCACACCGGCTTCGAGCAGGTCCTGAATCTGGGGCTGTGCCATGCGGTGCTGATGTCCTGTCATTGAGAGGGTTGAGCGTCCACCGCCTTCATCTTCCGTCCCGACCCCTGGGGGGCACCCAGAACGGAATCCAGCGATGTGCGAAATCGGCGGCGGCGGCCATCGGTGGCCGCCCCGCCGCCGGTACTACCGCTTCGAGAACTGGAACCGCTTCCGGGCGCCGGGCTGCCCCGGCTTCTTCCGCTCCACCGCGCGCGGGTCGCGCGTCAGGAGCCCGGCAGCGCGGAGCTTGGTGCGGTGCTGCCCGTCGGCTTCCACCAGCGCGCGGGCGATCCCCAGCCGCAGCGCTCCGGCCTGGCCGGTCTGCCCGCCGCCGTCCACGTGTGCCTTCACGTCGAACGCGCCGAGGGTGTCCGTGGCCGTGAACGACTGCTGGATGTGCTGCACCAGCGACGGCCGCGGGAAGTAGTCACCCAGCGTGCGGCCGTTGATGTCCCACTTGCCGGTGCCGGGCGTCAGGTAGACGCGGGCCACGCTGGTCTTGCGGCGGCCCACCGCCTGCCACCGGAACTGGGGAGTCGCGGTCATGCTTTCACCTTCTCGAAATTGACGGTAAACGGCTTCGGCTGCTGGGCGGCGTGCGGGTGCTCGGCGTTCGCGTAGACCTTGAGCTTTCCGCGCAGATGCTGCTTGGCCAGCGACGTCTTGGGCAGCATGCCGAAGACCGCCTTTTCGATCACCCGGTCGGCGTGCTTGGCGAGCAGGTCGCGCACCGCCACGTGGCTCTCATGGCCCATGTAGCCGGTGTGCTTGAAGTACGTCTTCTGCTCCATCTTGCGGCCGGTGAGCTTCACCTTGGACGCGTTGATGACGACCACGAAGTCCCCGCCGTCCATGTGCGGCGTGTAGGTCGGCTTGTGCTTGCCGCGGATCAGCTGGGCGACCGTGCTGGCGAGCCGGCCGAGCGGCACCCCGTCGGCGTCCACGACATGCCAGTCGTGGGTAATGTCGTCGGGGGTGGCGGAGAAGGTTTTCATCGATCAGGCTGCCTTGCGCTCTGGACCAGGGGCCAATTAAGGGGCAAATCGAGACAGACTCACAAGATACAGGGTGAGCCCAAAGTGGGTCAAGGGGGCGTTGACCGGGGACTGGTCAGGCGGGATCCGCGAACTCGAGCAGCACCTGGCCCTTTTCGACCGCCTGGCCGGCCTGGACCCTCACCGCCGCGACCCGGGCGGGGGCGGCCGCCTTCAGTTGGTTTTCCATCTTCATCGCTTCGAGGACGATGACCGGCATTCCGGCCGCCACTTCCTGCCCTGGCTCGACCTGGACCCGCACCACCAGCCCCGGCATCGGGGCCTTCAGGGTCCCGGCCCCGGCTGCCTTCCGGGTGTCGCCCGTCAGGGACCGGATATGCCGGGTCCGCTCGTCCACGACGTCAGCCTCGTGCTGCTCGCCGTGGACACTCAGCCGCCAGCGGCCGGACCCGGCCGGCTCGATCGGCATGGCGTAGGAGCGTCCCGCAAGAAGGAGCTGGCGCACCGGGGAGCCCGGAATCGACGTCAGCGATGCCGGCAGCCGCTCCCCGTTCACCACGACGTGATCGCCGTCGACTTCGACCTCGAGCTCCCGGCCGCCCAGGGTGACGAAGTACTTCATGCGGCCTCGAGCACGGTCACGCTCTCCACGTGGGCGGTCTGGGGGAAGAGATCGAAGGCTTGGACCCCGGCGACACGGTACCCACCCCCCAGACGGCGGATGTCGCGCGCCAGAGTGGCGGGGTCGCAGGAGATGTAGACGATGCGACGGGGCCCGCGCAGGCGCAGCCCCTCGGTGACCCGCTCGTCCATCCCCGTTCTCGGCGGATTGGTCACGACGAGGACCGGGTCGCGCAGTTCGCGGAGAAGATCCTCGACACGGCCGGCATGCCGGATCACCCGCGCCCGGTCGGCCGGCCCCCGCCGTTCGGCGAAGCGAACCGCGCGCGTATCGGCCTCGACGCTCTCGACCGAGGCGCCGCGGGCCAGCAGCTCATTGGTCGTGTCGCCGATGCCCGCGTAGAGATCCCAGACGTGCTGCCCATCGACATTGCCCAGCGCCGCGAGGGCTGCGAGGCGGGCGCGGTCGCCCATCGCCGGGTGAACCTGCTCGAACACCGTCGCCGGGAACGGCTCGCCGCTTCCCGCGACCGCGCGCGCCGCGCCTCCGGCCGGCTCCCACCAGAGGGTGGCCGGCGTGCCGGCCGCAGCGAGTGAGCGCCCCAGGGCGGCCGCGTCGGCCCACACCGCAGCTCCCCTGACGCTCGCGAGGACATGGAGCGCCCCGGCGCGATCGAGCCGCAGCACCAGCCGCTCGAGCCCCTCCGGCAGGAGCTCGCGCCGGCGGCGCACCTGCTGCCAGAGCTCCATCAGACGGGCATCGGCGATGTGACACCACAGGAGGTCGAAGACTCGATCGGGCCGGTCGAGCGGATGCAGCCCGATACGGCGGCGATCCGCCGAGATGTGCAGGGTAAGCTTGGAGCGATAACTCCAGTCCTCGGGAGCCGGCACGATCGGCGGATCCGGCAGCTCGAGTCCGCCGAGGCGGCGCAGCGCGTCTCCCACGAAGGAGCGCCGCGCGGTACGCTGAGCGGCACTGTCGAGATGCTGGAGCTGGCAGCCTCCGCAGTCATCCCCGTCGTAGTGCGGACAGCGGGGCGCCACCCGGTCGGCGCCGGCCTCCACCAGCTGGCCGAGGCGCGCGCGCGCGAAGCGGCGGTGAACGCGAAGCTGCACGAGGTCGACCAGATCGCCCGGCGCCGTGCGCGGCACGAAGACGGTGCGGCCGTCCTCGAGGCGACCGACGCCGTCGCCACCCGTCGCCAGCCGGAGAATTCGCACCGCGCTCACTGCAGCGCCTCCCGGCGCGCGAGCCGGGCCCACTCGCTTCCCGTTCCCCCCTCCGCCGCGATCGACGGCCGGCGTGACCGCCGCGCGGCATCCTCGGCCAGCGCCGCGGCAACGGCGACGGAGAGGTCGGCGTGGTCGGGCTCCGCCTGCATCAGCTCGGGGCGTCGATCGAGGAACTGAATGTCGATCTCGCCGCGACGGAACGCCTCATCGCGCATCAATCGCGCGTGGAACCCCTGATTGGTCGAGACGCCGACGAGCACCAGCTCGTCGAGGGCCCGCTCCATCCGCGCGATCGCCTGCGCGCGATCGGGCGCCCAGACGATCAGCTTGGCGAGCATCGAGTCATAGTGGAGCGTGACCTCGTTCCCGACTTCGACGCCGCTGTCCCAGCGTATACCGGGCCCGGCCGGAGGCCGCAGGTACTCGACACGTCCGGTGGTGGGGAGGAATCCGTTGGCGGGATCCTCGCTCGTGAGCCGGCATTCGATGGCCCATCCGCGCGGCCGGAGCGGTCCCGAGGCGACCGACATTGGCAGCCCGCGCGCGATGCGCAGCTGCTCGCGCACCAGGTCCACGCCGTACACCATCTCGGTGACCGGGTGCTCGACCTGGATCCGGGTGTTCATCTCGAGGAAGTAGAACGAGCCGTCGGCGGAGAGCAGGAACTCGCAGGTGCCTGCCCCGCGGTAGCCGACCGCCGCGGCCGCGGCAACGGCGGCGGCGCCCATGCGCTCGCGCCTCGTCTCGGACACCGCCACCGACGGTGCCTCCTCGACGAGCTTCTGGTGGCGTCGCTGCACGGAGCATTCCCGCTCGCCCAGGTGCACGGTGCGGGTGTCGTCGGCGAGGATCTGGATCTCCACGTGACGCGGGCGCTCGATGTATTTCTCCAGGTACACCGACGCGTCGCCGAACGCCTTGAGCGCTTCCGACGCCGCCGCGGTGAGCGCCCCCTCCAGCGCCGCCGGCTCGCTGACCACGCGCATTCCCTTGCCGCCGCCGCCGGCCGCCGCCTTCACCATCACCGGATAGCCGATCGAGCCGGCAACGGTGCTCGCCGCGGCCGGATCGGTGAGCGGCGCGACCGCGCCCGGGACGATCGGGACGCCGGCGGCCTCCATCCGCCGCCGGGCCTCGGTCTTGTCTCCCATGGCGCGGATGGCCGACCCGGGCGGCCCGATCCACACCAGGCCGGCCGCCTCGACGGCATCCGCGAATGCCGCACGCTCCGCGAGGAAGCCATACCCCGGATGCACCGCGTCCGCACCACTCGCGCGCGCCGCGTCGAGGAGGCGCTCGATCGAGAGGTAGCTCTCCGCCGGCGACGGCGGACCGATGGGGACGGCGAAGTCGGCGGCGCGAACGTGCGGGCTCGTGCGGTCGGCCGAGGAATACACGGCGACCGCTTCGAGCCCTTCTTCATGGCATGCGCGGATAATGCGGAGAGCGATTTCGCCGCGGTTGGCGATCAGGACGCGCTTCACGACGGAGGGAAAATCGGGCCGGCTAGGTTCCGCACGCGCGCGCGGTGAGGCCGCCGAGCGGGAGCAGAAGCCCGCCGCAGAGGATCGGGTTGTTGTGCGCGGCCGCGGAGTAGACTCCCATCACCTCGCGCGTCCACAGCGTTCCGCCGAGCCGGCTGGCCTGAAGCAGCTCCTTCACCGACAGCACGTCCGGCGACGGCGCAACCCGTCCGAACACGCGAACCAGCCGGATCTCGGTCAGCGTGCCGACCGGAGCGGCAGCGGTGTCGGCAGTCGGCCCGACGCAGATCGGCCGGTGCACCGCGGTAACGGTAAGGGCCGGTCGGACCGCCAGCGCGGGATCGACGCCGAGCTCCGTGGCCATCCGCCGCCGGTAGACCGAGTCGGTCGAGTAGAGGTCGGGGCGAAGCGGGAGGATGTCCTTCCGGTACCCGCCGTCGAGCGACGCATACCACACCGCCACCGTCTCGAGCTGGCCGCCGGTCAGCAGTACTCCCTGCGCCGGGCACGAATTCAGGATGTTGACGCCGAGCTCCACGATGTAGCCCGGCAGAGGCTCGGCGCCGGAGCGGGGGCGGCGCTCGCGCGCCGCCTCCCAGCCGGAGTCCTCCACGAAGAGCAGCGCCCGTTCCATCTCGGCGACGGTACGGAAGACGGGGGCGGAATCAACGAGGAGATGGGAGGCCTGATCGAGGGCGAGGACGCTGAGGTCGAGGTAGAGCTGCCCGTCCGGATCGCCGATGTGGCCGCGGGCGTGCCAGTCGCGCGCGTCGAGGATGTAGAAGCGGCCGAGCTGGAACCAGGCCTTGCCGTCATCCTGGGCGGTAGCGAGGTAGTGGCCCAGCATGTCGGTCGCCACCTGGCGCTCCCCGGCGCGCTCGAGCGCGGCCGCACGGGGCGCCATGTTCGGATCGATCGCCGCCTGGCTCTGCAGGGAGGTCGCAAGCGCTCCCAGAGCCACTGCCAGGGCGGACGTTGCGCGACGGGAAATGGTGGCACGCATGAGCATCCAAGATGCCAATCTCGCTCGGGTTACGCCAGTCTCCATCCCCGGCGGCCTACAGCGGAATGTTGCCGTGCTTCCTGGGCGGGTTCCGGTCCCGCTTCCCCGCGAGGGTCCGAAGCGCGTCGATCAGCCGCGGACGTGTATCGCGCGGGTCGATCACATCGTCCACGTAGCCGCGGGCGGCGGCGGCGTATGGATTGGCAAACTGTGTCGTGTACTCATCGCTCAGGCGGGCGGTTTCCGCCGCCGGATCGGCCGCGCGCGCGATCTCGTCCTTGAAGAGTATCTCCACCGCTCCCTTGGGCCCCATCACGGCGATCTCGGCCGACGGCCACGCCAGGTTGAGATCGCCGCGGATGTGCTTCGAGCTCATCACGTCGTAGGCGCCGCCGTAGGCCTTCCGCGTGATGACCGTCAGCTTGGGCACCGTCGCCTCGCAATACGCATAGAGAAGCTTGGCGCCGTGCTTGATGATGCCGCCGTGCTCCTGGCCGACGCCCGGCAGGAATCCCGGAACGTCAACGAAGGTGACGACGGGAATGTTGAAGCAGTCACAGAACCGGATGAACCGGGCCGCCTTGGCCGACGCATTGATGTCGAGCACGCCCGCCAGCACCGCCGGCTGGTTGGCGACGACACCCACCGGGCGCCCGCCCAGTCGGGCGAAGCCGCAGATGATGTTGTCGGCGTACCCGGCATGCACCTCGAGGAACTGCGCGTCGTCCACCACCCGGCGAATCACGTCGTGCATGTCGTACGGCTTGCTCGGACTGTCGGGAATCAGGTCGAGGAGCGCCTCGTCGCGCCGGTCGTCGGGATCGGTCGTGGGACGGAGCGGCGGCTCGTCCACGTTGTTTCCCGGCAGGTAGGCGACGAGCTCGCGGATCGCCTGGATGCACGCGGGCTCGGAGTCGTACGTGAAATGGGAGACGCCCGAGGTCCCGCCGTGCACATCGGCACCGCCGAGTGCCTCGAAGCTCACTTCCTCGTGCGTGACCGTCTTCACGACGTTCGGGCCGGTGACGAACATGTAGCTGACGCCGCGGACCATGAAGGTGAAGTCGGTGATGGCGGGACTGTAGACCGCACCGCCGGCGCAGGGGCCGAGGATCGCGGAAATCTGCGGGACGACGCCGGAAGCGAGGGTGTTGCGGAGGAAGATGTCGGCGTAGCCGCCGAGGGAGACGACACCCTCCTGGATCCGTGCGCCGCCCGAATCGTTGAGGCCGATGACCGGGGCCCCGTTCCGCATCGCGAGATCCATCACCTTGCAGATCTTCTCTGCGTGCGCCTCGGAGAGCGAGCCGCCGAACACGGTGAAGTCCTGCGAGAAGACGTAGACCAGCCGGCCGCCGACGCGGCCGTACCCCGTCACGACGCCGTCGCCGGGATAGACCTGATCGGCGAGCCCGAAGGCGGTCGCGCGGTGAGTGACGAAGCGGTCGAGCTCGACGAATGTCCCCTCGTCGAGCAGGAGGTCGAGGCGTTCGCGCGCGGTGAGCTTGCCCTTCCGGTGCTGCTGCGCGATCCGCGCTGCGCCCCCGCCCTGTTCGGCGAGGGTCTGGCGGTGCTGGAGCTCCTCGAGGAGCGTTCTGGGGTCGGCCATGGGCGGGAATATAGCCAACAAAAGCGCCCCGCTATCCCGGGGCGCTCCTGCTGCGTTTCAGGCCAGTCAGCTCAGCCTTCGGTCGCGGCTGCTTCCGATTCGTCGTACACCGGCCGCACCGGCGGGATGATCGGCTCGTCGGGATAGCCGATGACCGCCAGCACGATCCGATGATGGATCGGATCGACCTCGAGCACCTTGAGATCGAGCGCCTGGCCTTCCTTCACCGCGTCGCCCGGGTTCTCGATGTTGGGGATGCCAAGCTGCGACATCGGGACGAAGCCCTCGATGTCGTTGCCGAGGTCCACCACCACGCCCTTGTCCATCAGGCGCACCGAGCGGCCCCGCAGCTCCATCCCGATCGGGTAGGTCTCGCCGATCTTGAGCCACGGATCCTCCTCCGCCTGCTTGAGGCCGAGGCTGATGCGCTTGTTGTCGGCGTCGATGTTGAGGATGATCACGTCCACCGTGTCACCCTTCTTCACGACTTCCGACGGGTGCTGCACCCGCTTGGTCCACGACATGTCCGAGATGTGGATCAGGCCGTCGATCCCCGGCTCGATCTCGACGAAGGCCCCGAAGCTGGTGAGGTTCCGCACCTTGCCGGTGATGCGCGTGCCGACCGGGTACTTGAGCGGCAGCACCATCCACGGATCCTGCTCGGTCTGCTTCATGCCCAGCGAGATCTTCTCCTCGGTCTCGTCCACCTTGAGCACCACGGCTTCGATCGTCTCGCCGATGCTGACGATCTTGGACGGGTGGCGCACGTTCCGGGTCCAGCTCATCTCGGAGATGTGGACCAGGCCTTCGATTCCCGGTTCCAGCTCGACGAACGCGCCGTAGTTGGTGATCGAGACGACCTTGCCCTGGACCCGCGTGCCGACCGGGTACTTGGCGGCGACGTTCTGCCACGGATAGCTCTGCAGCTGCTTCATGCCGAGGCTGATGCGCTCACGCTGCCAGTCGATGTCGAGGATCTTGACCTCGACTTCCTGACCGATCGAGACCATCTCGGTCGGGTGTGACACGCGGCCGTACGACATGTCGGTGATGTGGAGCAGGCCGTCCACGCCGCCCAGATCGATGAACGCGCCGAAGTCGGTGATGTTCTTGACGACACCCTTCCGGACCTGGCCGACGGCGAGCTCCTTCATGAGGTGCTCGCGCTTGTGCGCCCGCTCGTTCTCGAGAATCACGCGACGGCTCACGACGATGTTCCGCCGGCGCTTGTTCAGCTTGATGATCTTGAACTCGTAGGTCTGCCCCAGGAGCTCGTCGATATTCGGCACCCGGCGGAGCGCGATCTGGCTGCCCGGCAGGAACGCGTCGACGCCCATCAGATTCACGACCACGCCACCCTTGATCTTCTTGGTGAGCGTGCCTTCCACCGGCTGATCACTCTCGTGGGCCACGCGGATCTTCTCCCAGACCCGCATGAAGTCGGCCTTCTTCTTCGACAGGACGACCGCGCCCTCCTGATCCTCGAGGTGCTCGAGGAAGACCTCGACCTCGTCGCCTTCCTTCAGCGACTCCGGGTCCTTGAACTCGTCCAGCGGGACGGAGCCCTCGGACTTGAAGCCGACGTCGAGGATGACGGCATTGTCGGTGACGCGGAGGACCCTGGACTTGACGATCTCACCCTCGACGATCGATGCCATGGTGCCCTCGTACATCGAGAGCATCTGCTCGTAGTCTTCGTCGGAGTAGTCTTCGTCGTAGAGGTCCTGGCGGACGCGAAGGCCGGTCGGGGAGGTGAACTTCTCGGTGGAGGAGTCGAGTTGGTCGAGCATGAAGATGTCTGACGTCCTTTTGGTTACCGCCGCGCCGACAGGGCCGCGGGAAGAGTTGGGGTCTCGAATCCGGCCGAAGTGCCGGATGGAGAGCCTGTTAAGATAGAGCCCCATCCACAGCCGGGCAAGTAGCTGGAAGGAATGAAGTTCAGTCCCGCCGGACGCGGCGTCGGGCGAGCTCCACGATGCGGTCGACCTGCTCCCGGAACGTCATGCGGGTGGTGTCCACGTCCACCGCATCGTCGGCCCGCCGAAGCGGCGCGACCGGCCGGGCCGAGTCCGCGGCATCGCGCGCCGCGAGGGCCGCCGTTTCGCGAGCCAGTTCGTCGACGTCGATGACGTGCCCCCGCTGGCTGATCCGGCGGCCGGCCCGGGTTTCGGGAGAGGCCGTCAGGAACACCTTCAGATCGGCATCGGGAAAGACGACCGTGCCGATGTCCCGGCCGTCGACCACCACATCCCTCCCCTCCCGCACCAGCGCCCGGAGGCGGGTGTTCACCCATTCGCGGACGACAGGAACTGCCGACACAGCGGACACATGACGGGTTACGTCCGCATCGCGTATCGCATCGTCCACCGGCTCGCCCTCGAGATAGGCCGCGAACCCTGCCCCGTCGGGATAGAGGAGGAGACCCCGATCCTCGGCAGCGCGGAGAATCGTGTCGGGAGAGACCCCGGCGAGCGGGTCGCCGGCGCCACCCCGCCGGGCCGCCTCCCGGAGCGCTACCAGCGTCACGGCCCGGTAGAGGGATCCGGAGTCCAGATGCGCAAATCCGAGCGCCTCGGCGACTGCGCGCGCCGTGCTCGACTTGCCCGATGCGGCGGGCCCGTCGATGGCGATGACGACGCCGCTCACCGGCGGCGCCCCCGAATGCCGGCCAGCGCAGCGGGAAATCCAGGGAAGCTGACGGCGGCGCAGTCCATGTCGTCCACCCGGACGCGGGCACCGGGAAGGGTTCCGAGCACGGCGAACGCCATCGCGATACGATGATCGCCGTCGGTCTCGACCCGTCCGCGCGGCGGGGCGTCGGTGCCTTCCACGTAGAGGTCCTGCCCTCGCGCCTCGGCGGCGACGCCGAGTGCGCGGAGATTGGCGGCCACGAGCGCGAGCCGGTCGCTTTCCTTCACGCGAAGCTCCCCGACCTGATGGAAGGTGGTTGTACCTTCGGCGCGAGCCGCCAGCACGGCGAGCATGGGAATTTCATCGATGATCGCCGGAATCTCCGGGGCGGGAATGGTCGCGGCGTTCAGCCGGGACGGCCGCACGACGATGTCCCCCACCGGCTCCGCGCGCTCCTCGCCTGCCGGCTCGACCTGCAATTGCGCCCCCATCCGGCGGAGCACGTCGAGCGCCGCGGTCCGGGTCGGATTGAGCCCGACGCCGGCCAGCCGGAGCTCGCCCCCTTCGGCGAGGAGAGCGGCCCCGAGGAGGAAGATGGCGGAGGAAAAGTCCCCCGGCACCTGCAGCTCGAACGGGGTCAGAGCGCCGTCCGGCGCAAAGTCGATCCAGCCGCGCTCCTCGCCGACGGTGTACCCGAATGAGCGGAGAAGCCGCTCGGTATGGTCCCGGGACCGGCCATTGGGTTCCCGCACGGATACTGGCACCTTGCCCGCCAGCCCGGCGAGGAGCAGTGCGCTCTTCAGCTGGGCGCTCGAGACCGGGAGCTCGTATCGGAGGGGCCGCAAGGCACCGCCCCGGATCCTGAGCGGCAGCCCCTCCTCAGCCCCGTCAAAGCGCGCTCCCATGAGGGAAAGCGGCTCGGTCACCCGGCGCATCGGCCGGCGGCGGAGCGACCGATCCCCGGTCACGGAGGCGGCGAACGGATGGGCGGCCAGCAAGCCGAGGATGAGACGGGCCGCGGTACCGGAATTGCCACAGTTCAGCGGCTGGCCGGGTCGCCGGAGGCGGCCGTGACCGGTGATCGAAACGACGGCATCGGAACGAAGGGGGGAGACGCGGGCGCCGAGGGCGCGAAGCACCCGCGCGGTCGAGCGGGCGTCGAGCGATGTGAGCGCACCGCCGAGATGGCTGGTCCCCCGTGCCATCGCAGCGAGCATCAGCGCGCGGTGGGTGATGCTCTTGTCTCCCGGGACCCCGACCGACCCGGCGATGATCATCGTTCGCCCCCGCGTGCAGGAATTCGCCGAGTTGCCCGCGGCGCGGGTCTATCGTACTTATACGGGTCCCGATTCTCAACGCCAGCCAGGATATCACCACTCGATGACTGCACCCACACCGCCGTCACCCGAGAAGCGGGCGCTCATCGACGCCTACGAAACGGTTCTGAAGGCCGAGGCGGAGCGGCGCGATACCGAGCAGGCGTCGACCCGGTCGGGGCCGCCGCGCACGCGGCCGCTCGCGTGGGTGGTGCTCGGCCTCGTCCTGGCGGGGCTGATCGCGGCGGTGGTGATGCGTCCGCCGTGGCTCGGCCTCGGCGTGCCGCTCCAGGAGCCGCCCGCGGTACGGGAGGCAAGCCTGCGACTGGCGGTGGCGCTCGAGGCGCAGCGGGTAATGCGGTACCAGCGTGAACAGGGTCGCCTTCCCGCCACACTGGAAGATGCCGGCCCGGTCCTCCCGAACGTCCGTTACCAGCCATCGCGAGAGGGGATTTACGAGATGAGCGCGACCGATGGCGACATCGCGGTGCTCTATCGCTCGACGACATCGCTGCGGGATTTTGTCGGCAAGAGCTACGACATCGTGAGTCGGAGGGGCAAGTGAAGGGGCGGCGCGGGTTCACGTTCATCGAGGTGCTGACGGTGATGATCATCATCGGCATTCTCGCGACGCTCGCGGTGCTCCGCTACATCGATCTCCGCGACCGGGCGACCGCCGCGGGCATGGTGACGGAGCTCAACGGGATCCGGCTCGGCGCCTACAACTACTGGGCCGATCACGAGGCATGGCCGGCCGAATCCGCACCGGGCGTCGTGCCCCCGGGCCTCGCGCCATATCTCCCCCGCAACTACAGCTTCGCCCGCCCGCGCTTCACGATCGACTGGGAGAACTTCGCGGCCGCCGACGGCTCGGCGGGCGGAGGCAATGGCGTGATGCAGGTCGGGCTGACCGTCACGTCATCGAGCTCGAGCCTCATTCACGCGCTGGCGCTCTCCGCGGCAGGCGGCGCGCCCTTCTTCGTCGTCGGCAATACCCTCACCTACATCATCCTGGAGCCGAACTCGGCGATGTAGCCCGCGCCGGCGGAGCGCGCCGGCACCACTCCCCGTGGTCGAGATACCACCGCACCGTTTTCCGAAGACCCGTCGCGAACGACTCCGCGGGACTCCAGCCGAGCTCCCGTTCGATCGTCCCGGAATCGACGGCATACCGGAAGTCGTGGCCCGGCCGGTCCGCCACGAACTCGATCAGATCACGGCGTGAGCCGGGGCGCGCCGCCGAAGCGAGCTCGTCCACGAGGTCGCAGATCTGGCGCACGACCTCGAGATTGGTCCGCTCGCTCCGCCCGCCGATCAGATACGTCTCCCCGACCGCACCCCGGTCCAGCACGGCGAGCAGCGCGCGCACGTGATCCTCCACGTAGAGCCAGTCGCGCACGTTGGCGCCGCGCCCGTAAACCGGAATCGGTCGGCCGGCAATGGCGTGGCGAATCGCGAGCGGGATCAGCTTCTCCGGCAGCTGGAACGGGCCGTAGTTGTTGGAGCTGTTCGTCGTGATGACGGGCAGCCCGAAGGTGCGGTGCCAGGCGCGGACCAGATGATCCGACGCGGCCTTGCTCGCGGCGTAGGGCGAGCTCGGCGCGTACCGCGTGAGCTCCGTGAAGCAGCCGTCGGTGCCCAGCGACCCGAAGACCTCGTCGGTGGAGACATGCAGGAAGCGGAACGCGTCCCGGTCCGCGTCGGGGAGACTCTCCCAGTGCCGGCGGGACTCCTCGAGCAGGCGGAAGGTCCCGACGACGTTGCTCTCGATGAACTCGCCGGGCCCGTCGATCGAGCGATCGACGTGGGACTCAGCCGCCAGATGGATTACCGCAGCCGGGCGGTGCTCCGCGAAGATGCGGCGCAGCTCGGCGCCGTCGCAGATGTCGACGCGCTCGAACCGGTGGCGAGGGTCTCCCACGACGGCGTGAAGCGACTCCAGATTCCCCGCGTACGTGAGCTTGTCGACGTTGACCACGACAGTGGGTCGCTCCGCGATCAGCGTGCGTACGACGGCGGAGCCGATGAACCCCGCGCCTCCGGTGACGAGCACGCTGGAACCGGGATCTCTGCTGGTCATGTCATTCCCAGGTGGCAGCAACTCATCCCGGCCCTCACGCTGCCGGAACGAGAACAGCCGCCGGCAGCTGCACAAGGATTTCTCCCACGGCGACCGTCGGTCCGGCGAGGTCGATGGATGCGCCCGAGAGCACGCACTGCACGCGCCGGCCTCTCAGCGGCTCCGGCACACCGACCTCAGCGTCCGCCCAGAAGCGGCTGCCGATCGGCCAGGCTCCCTCCCCCGCAACGCGCTGCGCGATGAGCCGCGGCACGACAACCAGCATCGCGTCGTCCCCCGCCGTGCGCGCGAACGCCAGCGCGCGCACCGTTCCGCTGGCACCCGCCGGCTCATAGCCGGCGCCGACGAAGAGCCCCGGACGCTCACGCCGGGCGAGGAGCAGGCGCCGAATCACGTGCAGCTTGAGCAGTCCGTCGGCCGGAGTCGCAGTGAGCGCGCGCAGGAAGGCGGCGCGGTCGCCGGACTCGAAGCCGCGCGTCACAGCGTCCAGCGCGCGCCGGCGCCGCTCGAAGTCTACCGGCCGCCGATTGTCGGGATCGACCAGCGCGAGGTTCCAGAGCTCGTCTCCCTGGTACAAGTCGGGAACACCCGGGCTGGTGAGCTGCACAACGGTCCGCGAGAGCGCATTGCACCACCCGGCGACCGCGATGCGCGCGGCGAATGCGGCGAGGTCTGCGAGGAATTCTCCCGACTGGGCCGGATCGAGTGCCGCGGCGATGTACGCCGCAAGCGCCGATTCGTACTCCGCATCGGGCTCGAGCCATGAGGTCCGCTGTTTCGCTTCGCGGACGGCCTTCAGCATGTACTCCCCGACTCGGGCTGCAAGATCCTTCCGGCACGCATCGCCCACCGTTTCGCCCGCAGGCCAGACGCCGACGAGGGTCTGGAAGAGGAGATAGAGTGCGTTCGCGTCGGGGGCGCTCCCGTCGGCGGTTCGCCGCTGCAGTGGACGGTTGAGCTTCCGCCAGCGGTACACCCGCTCCTCCCAGACATCGGGAATTTCGCTGAGGACGTCGAGCCGCGCGCGAACGTCCGCCGATCGCTTCGTGTCGTGCGTCGTCACGGCGAGCATCGCGCACGGCCAGGCGGCGGCGCGGCGCGCGGCGGCGACATGAAAGGCCACCACGGGATCCGCATCCCGCTGCTCGGGCGACCCGCCGACCTCGTTCAGCGACGCCAGCGGAACCCAGGCATAGAACGCGGTATCCTCGACACCTTTCGCCATCGCGGGGCCACTCAGCTGCTGCAGGCGCTGCACGAAGCGGAGGCGCAGCTGCTCCCGCTCAGCATCGGGTCCCGGTTCCTCGAGGAGGACGCTCGCGAGGTGGTCGAGCGCGGCGGCCGGCGCGCGTCCGCGTGCGCGGCACGTGGCCAGCGCCTCCGCGAGCAGCTCGCGATCCTCCGCCGCTCCCCCCGGCGTGTGCCGGTCGATGTAGGTCCGATACACACGCAGCGCCGCGATCAGCTCGATGAGGGCAAGGCGAGCGGCCGCCGGGGTGAGCACCGGGCCGCCCGGCACGGCGAGGCGGAGCAGGCGTACCGCGAGCGACCGCACTCCGGGAGACAGGCCGCCCTCGAGCGCCCGACGCTTCCCCGCGTCGGCGACTGCCCCGAAGTCGAGCGGGCGCCGGATCAGGCGGCGGTAGTCGCGCTCGATCTCCCCCAATCCGGCCGGATCCACGAACAGCCGCTCGGCCTCATTGAGGAAGTCGTAGCCGGTCGTGCCGGCGACCGGCCACGCCGCGCGGAGCTGCTCGCCCGGCGTGAGGATCTTCTCCACGAAGACGGGATACCGGGCGTCGCGTCGCCACTCGAACGCCTCGTCGACGAGGCGTCGCAGGTACGCCAGCGGATCGAGGAGCCCGTCGGGATGATCGATCCGGAAGCCGTCGACCAGCCCGGCACGGCGCCACTCGAGCAGCCGCGCGTGGGTCTGATCGAAGACCTCGGGATCCTCCATGTGGAGCGCGACGAGCTCGTTCACGTCGAAGAAGCGGCGGTAGTTGAGCTCGCGCGCCGCGCGCCGCCAGTAGACCACCCGGTACGCCTGGGCATCGAGCAGGCGCCGCAGGCGCGCAGCGCCGTCGGATTCGGAGGCGAACCGGCGCGCGCCCTCGATGGCGGCGGCAGCGGCAGCGCCGTCGTCGCGGAAGAGATGCGCCAGCCGGGCCCCCGCCCTTTCCGCGCGGCTCGCGACCTCCTGGCGCTCCGCCTGGGTCCGGCCACGACGCCGGGACAGTGCGCGGAGCATCCGGCCGTGGCTCCGAATCGCCGCGACTGCCGCGGGATCGACGCCGAGATCGGCGGCCTCCTCGGCGACCATCTCGAGCAGGGGGAAGAGCGTAAGCGGGTCCAGCGGCCACTGGTGCTCGAAGTAGCGAACGCGGAACCGACCGTCCACGACCTCGAGGGAGAACTCTCCCCGCTCGAGTGCGTGGACACGAAGATCGCCCAGCACCGGCAGGACGATGCGCGGGCGAGGGACCGGCTCCGCAGCGCGCCATTCGATGTCGAACCACCGGGCAAAGCGCGAGCCGCTGCCGTGAGTGAGGACGTCCTCCCAGAAGGGGTTCTCGAGCGAGGCCGCCATGTGGTTGGGGACGATGTCCAGGACGAGGCCGAGCCCTGCCGCCTGCAGCTCGTTCGCCAGGCGCACGAACTCCTCTTCCGTCCCGAGGGCGGGGTTCAGGCGGGTGGGGTCGGTGACGTCATAGCCGTGCGCGCTGCCGCGGCGCGCGGTGAGCACGGGCGAACAGTGGAGATGGCTGACGCCCAGCGCGGCAAAGTACGGGATGAGAGCGCGAACGTGCTCGAGGCGGAACCCGGCATGGAGCTGCAGGCGGCAGGTCGAAAGAATCGGCGGCACGTCAGCCGGTGGACCAGTGCCTGAGCAGCATCAGCGAATGAGCCACGAGATTGACGGCTCCTTCCCGCACCGGCCGGCTGCCGCCCCGCGCCGTGTTGACGACCTCTTCCCAGAGGCCGGGCGCGGGTACGGGCGGGAGCACGAAGCGATGCGAGCGCGCGCCGCCGTTCAGGAGCAGGAGAATCGTTTCGCCCTCGTAGGAGCGGCCCCGTTCATCCACCTCGTCGGTGGCGGCCCCGCGGATCAGCATCCCGAGCACGTGACGGCTTCGATCATGCCAGTCGTCGGTCGTCATCTCCCCCCCGTCGGCGCGCACCCACCACAGGTCCCGCTCGGAGGGACTCACCGAGGTGTCATGGCGGAAGAAGGTGCGCCGGCGGAGGACCGGGTTGGCAGCGCGGATCTGGAAGACGCGGCGGGTGAACTCGAGCAGCTCGCGGCGCGTCTGATCGAGATTCCAGTCCACCCACGTGATCGGGTTGTCCTGGCAGTAGGCGTTGTTGTTGCCGAGCTGGGTCCGCCCGATCTCATCGCCATGCGAGATCATCGGCACGCCCTGCGAGAACGCGAGGGTAGCCATGAGGTCGCGCTTGATCCGCTCCCGCATCCGGACGATGTGGGTCGCGTCGGTCGGGCCTTCGGCGCCCCAGTTGCGGCTTTCGTTCTCCGGATGCCCGTCCTGATTCCCTTCCAGGTTGGCCTCGTTGTGCCGGGACTCGTAGCTGACGAGATCATGCAGCGTGAACCCGTCGTGACAGGTCACGAAGTTGATGCTGGCCTGCGGCGAGCGGCCGGACGCCTCGTAGAGATCGCTGCTGCCGGCCAGACGGGAGGCGAGTGCACCCGCCTGCGCCGGGTCCCCCCGCCAGAAACGCCGTACCGTATCGCGGTACTGGCCGTTCCACTCCGCCCACCCCACCGGAAAGCGCCCGAGCTGGTAGCCGCCTTCGCCCAGGTCCCAGGGCTCCGCGATGAGCTTCACCTGGGAGACGACGGGGTCCTGGCGGATGACGCTGAAGAAGCGGGCGAACGGATTCATCTCCGCAGCGTCGCGCCCCAGCGTGGTGGCGAGATCGAACCGGAACCCGTCCACATGCATCTCGGTCACCCAGTAGCGGAGACTGTCCATCACCAGCTGCAGCGTGCGCGCGTGCGTGAGATTGAGCGAGTGACCGCACCCCGTGTAGTCGACATACCGGCTGAGGTCCTCGGGGTCGAGCCGGTAGTAGGCCGCGTTGTCGATCCCGCGGAAGCAGAGGGTCGGACCGAGATGGTTCCCTTCCGCGGTGTGGTTGTAGACGACGTCGAGGATGACCTCCAGTCCCGCGCGGTGCAGCCGCTTGACCATCGACTTGAACTCCGCGACCGGACGCGCACCTCCGCCGGTGGCGTAGCGGACATCGGGTGCAAAGAAGCCGATCGTGCTGTAGCCCCAGTAGTTCGTGAGCGAGCGCTCGACGAGGTGCCGGTCCACGGCGAACTGCTGCACCGGGAGCAGCTCCACAGCGGTGACGCCAAGCGAGAGCAGATGCTCGATGACCGGATCGGTGCCGAGGCCGAGATAGGTGCCACGCAGCGTCTCCGGCACGCCGGGGTGAAGCGCGGTCATCCCCTTCACGTGGCATTCGTAGATGACGGTGCGGTTCCACGGGATGCGCGGAGGCCGGTCGTCGCCCCAGCTGAACGCGGTCTCGATGACGACCGATTTCGGCATCCCGCCGGCGCTGTCGCGCGGGTCGGGCTCGGTGTCGTCGCCATTGGACTCGACGCGATAGCCGAAGAGCGCGTCACTCCAGCGGATCGGTCCACTGATCGAGCGGGCGTACGGATCGAGCAGCAGCTTGGCGGGATTGAACCGGTGGCCCTCTGCCGGCGCGTATGGCCCGTGCACCCGGTAGCCGTAGAACTGTCCCGGGCGTACGTCCGGCAGGTAGGCGTGCCACACATCGTCGGTCCGCTCCCGCAGGCGGACGCGCGTCGTCTCCGTCGCGGCTTCCGCGGTGTCGAACAGGCAGAGGTCCACCGCGGTGGCGTGTCGGGAGAAGATCGCGAAATTGGTGCCCTCCCCGTCCCAGGTGGCGCCGAGAGGGTAGGGCGATCCGGGCCAGGCTCGGACGGCTGATCGCGCAGACGGATGGACCATGCGGCTCCGGAGGTGGGCTCTGGTGAACTCGACCTCCTATTCTACGCCGGGTCGCGCCGCGATCAAACCGCACCCGAACGCGACGAGTGGCCCGGTCCGCGAGGCCCGGGCCACTCGGTCACGGTCGGAGAGCTACTTGTTCGTCGAGGGTTGAGCCTCGGCAACCAGAGCGACGCTGGCCAGCTGCCATTCCTTCAGGCCACGGCGGAGAACCACGAGGTAACGGTGGTTGCCCTGATCGCTGGACATGGTGCCGATGTCCCACGCGGTGTGACCTACCACGCGGGTCGTATCGGACTCGAACCGCGTCGTGCCGGCGGCCGAGTCCGCCTGGAGCATCTTGCGGATGGCAGCGCGACCCATGAACCGCTCGCCGGTGGGCGCGATCACCACGGCATCAGGCGTGTACATCGCAGTGAGCGCCGCCATGTCGTGCTTGTTGTAGGCTTCCTCGTACTCCGCCCGGAAGGCGCTGATCTCGTTGAGCGCGGTCCGCAGCGGAAGGCGCGGCGTCTCGATGCCCTGCGCGCTCGCGAGCGCGGGGACCGCGACAGTCAGCGCAGCCAGGAGCGAAAGCCTCGAGCCACTCAGGGACAGAAGTCTCATTGCAGCGCCTCCGGTAGAGATGGGGTGATTCAGGGGTCGATTTTCGCGGTGCCGCCGGACGGCCGAAGGAGCCGGGCCGGAGCCAGCCGTTCACTCAGTTCGTCTACGCTCAGCTCGAGCGCTTCGGCATCCTGTCCAGTCGCGTTCCTGACCACCGTCTTCTGCTCCGGCGTGAGCTCGAGGCGCACAGGGGTGTTGTCGTTCGGCACGGCGCCTCCGGGGCTCCAGTGACCAGGTTCGCGGGGGGAAGATGGAGCCGCCCCGTGAATCGGCCGTGAATTGCAGTTGCCCTTCCGTGAACGCGCGGTACCTTAGCGCTACCCCCTCCTATCCGGTGATGGCGTGACGGGACTGGTTCTGACGTTGTTCGGGCCGCCGGCGGCGAGCGCTCCGGGGTGTCCGCCCGTACCACTCGGATCGAAGACCCTCGGCCTCCTGGCCTATCTCGCCCTGGAGCCGGGGCCGCATTCCCGCGAGTCGCTCGCCACCCTTCTCTGGAGCGACTCGGGGGATGAGGACG
>JBLMWC010000129.1:0-28982 GCA_050257015.1 Bacillota bacterium
TTCGGCGAGCGTCTCAGCTCGTCCGCCTACGGCCACACCGGCTGGACCGGGACGCAGATCTGGATCGATCCCCGGCGTGACATGTTCATGATCTTTCTGACCAACCGCAGCTTCGATCCCCGCCGCACCCGGTCCCTCGCGGGCCTTCGCGATGTGCGCTCGCGGCTCTCGAATGCGGTCGCGCGACTGGCGCCGCCGAACTAGTTTCCGGGCATGGCGCAGACATCGGAAACGGTCCGCAAGGCGCTCCGGGCGGTGAAGGACCCCGAGCTCAATCTCAACATCATCGACATCGGACTCGTCTACGACGTGGACGTGACCGACACCGGCGACGTGCTGGTGAAGATGACCCTCACCTCGCCGGGCTGTCCGGCCGGCGCGGAGATCATTCAGAACGTCAAGGATGTCGCGAGTGATCTGGAGGGGGTCGGTTCGGTGGATGTGGAGCTGGTCTGGGATCCCTACTGGACGCCCGAGATGATGGACCCGCGCGTGAAGGCCTTCCTCGGCTACTGAGCGCCGGCTCCGGCAGGAGCGGGAAGCGCGGCAAGGAGCGCCGCCCCCACTTCCGCCGCCTGCCATCGCCTGAGCCCCGGCACCCGCCCCAGCTCCTCCATCGTCTCCGGCACCGCGCGGGCGATTGCCTCCAGCGTACCGTTGGGACAGACCACGCCCGGCGGCAGATCGAGTCGCGCGGCCTCCCGGTTCCTCGCCAGCTTGAGCCGCTCGAGCCGGGCGTCGAACGCGGGATCTGCCGCGCGGCGCGGGGGGCGCTCGATCCGCGGCAGGTCCGCCTCGGGCACGTCGAGCCCACGCTGAACGGCGGCGAGCAGCTCGCGCCCGCGCCGCTCGATCAGGTCGTGGCCCACGCCGGGAATCGCGCGCAGCGCTGCGACCGTCGTCGGCAGATCCCGGGCGATCGCCAGTATCGGCTCGTTGTTGATGATCCGGAATGCCGCCTTGTCGGCCTTCTTCGCCGTGGCGTCCCGCCACTCGAACACCTCGCGAAGGACCGCCAGCGCCCGGCCCCTGAGTGCCTTGGCGCCCTTCATTCGGAGCCAGGCCGGCTCGCCGTCCTCCGGCGCGCTCCACCGCACCCCTTCCAGCAGCAGGAACTCCTCCTCGGCCCAGCTCAGGCGATCGAGCTCCACCAGGCGGCGCCGCAGAATGTCCCGGAGCTCGAGGAGGTTCCGCGTGTCGGCGGCGGCATAGTCGAGCATGCCCGCCGAGAGCGGTCGGGCTGACCAGTCGGCGCGCTGAAAGCGCTTGTCCAGCTTCACGCCCAGGTACTTCTCGAGCAGGGCCGCGAGCCCCACGCCCGGCTCGTTCAGGAGCTGGGCTGCGACCCGCGTGTCGAAGAGGCGGGTGGCGCGGAAACCGAACTCGCGATCGAGGAGCCGCAGATCATAGTCGGCGTCGTGGAAGACCACCTCGACCGCCGGGTCGGCCAGCATGGCGCCGAACGGCGTGAGATCGACCCCGAGCGGATCGACCACTGCGGTGATGTCGCGTGACGACAGCTGGAGGAGGTAGACGCGGTCGCGGTAGCGGTGGAAGCTGGCCGCCTCGGTGTCCACGGCGAGGAGCGCCTCGCGGCCGAGCTCGACCATGAGCCGCTCGAGATCGGCCTGCGTTTCGACGAGGCGGATCCCCGTGGACGGGTCGGGTGTGGCAGCCGGGACTGAGTTCACGCCGAAAGGTGAACGAGTCACCGTCGGGTGGCAACTACCCGAATACAGACCGCAATGCTGGTCGAGTGTCTCATTACTGTTCTGATGCTGTAGCTCAATCTCGCGGCTTCCCCGCCTGCTCGAGCCCGGCAGCGATCTCCTCGAGCGCCTTTGCGAGTGCCTTGTAGAACTCGGAATCGGGCTGGGGCTGGCCCCCCATCGCGGCGTCCATGTGAACCTTGCGAGCGAGCCGGGCGGCGTGGCGGATGTAGTCGGTAGCTGGTGGCATGCGCTTCTCCCGGGTGAAGTCGACCGATGACCGCCCCGGAAGTGTAACCGCTCCGGGAGTCGCCGGAGGACCCTTCCGCCATCGACTGCCCGCCCGTAACGTCACAGCATGACGATCCCCTTCACGCCGGAGATCGACCTCACCGTCTACCCCGACGAGTGCGACGCGTTCGGTCACCTGAACCAGGCCTCATTTCTCAGCCTGTTCGAGCGGGCGCGGTGGGAGATGCTGGCGCGTGGGCCCGGAATGGACGTCTTCGTCCGGGCCGGTACCTGGCCGGCGGTCCGGAAGACCGTCATCGATTACCACGCCGCCGCCCTGCCCGGGGACGTCCTCCGCTTCGAGCAGGCGCTCACCCATCACGGACGCACCAGCTTCACCATGCGGCAGACGGCCCGGCGCGTCGGGGACGATACTCTCATCGCGACCGCCGAGTTCGTCTTCGTCTGCATCGACCGCGACGGCCGGCCGGTGCCGGTCCCGGACGAGTTCAGCCGGTTCGTGAACGCCCGCCCGAGCGGACGGGGCGACGTTCAGCGGCTCACGCTCAACGGCGTGAACCTCGCCGTGGACGTCCGCGGGACCGACGGGCCCTGCGTGATCTTCATTCACGGCTACCCCTTCGATCACACGATCTGGCACTACCAGCTGAGTCATCTGGAGGGCTATCGACGGATCGCTCCCGATCTGCGCGGGATGGGCCTCTCCGACGCTCCCGATCTCGGCTACAGCATGACGACGTACGCCGATGACGTCGCTGCGCTGCTCGACACCCTCGGCATCGCGAAGGCGGTGCTCTGCGGGATTTCCATGGGAGGCTACGTTGCGCTCGACTTCGCGCGCCGCTGGCCGGAGCGGCTGACCGGCCTCGTGCTGATGGACACACGGGCCGAAGCCGACAGCGCCGACGGCCGCCGCGCGCGCGATGCCCAGGCCGCGCAGGCCCGCGAGCGCGGGGCGGGTGCCGTGGCCGACGCCATGCTGCCGAAGCTGTTCGGCGATCCCGACGCGATACACTCCCCGGAGGCGTCGCGGGTGCGGCGCATGATCCTGGCGACACCGGTCGCGGGGCTCGCGGGGGCGCTCGTCGCCATGCGCGACCGGCCCGACAGCAGCGACCTGTTGTCCGCTCTCGGAGCGGTCCCGGTCCTGGTCGCGGTCGGGGAGCACGACCGCATCACGCCGCCCGAGGTGGTCGAGGCGATGGCCGACGCCATTCCCGGCGCCCGGTTCGAGATCGTTCTCGGCGCGGGGCATCTTCCTCCCGTCGAGCGGCCCGCCGAGACGACGGCACTCCTCGCCGATTTCCTCCAGCAGTTCTGAGATTCTCAGCCGGAAACACCGAGCCCCCGCGGTGGCGGGGGCTCGGGGAACGCGACTGACGCTAGCGCTTGGGGCGTCCGGGCGGGTCGTCGCTGTTGAACACTTCCTTGTTCTTCTCGATGTAGCTGGTGAGCTGGGGCGGCACATCCTCCTCGGGGAAGATCGCCGTCACCGGACATTCCGGCTCGCAGGCGCCGCAGTCGATGCACTCGTCGGGGTGGATGTAGAGCTGATCCTCCCCCTCGTAGATGCAGTCCACGGGACAGACATCCACGCAGGCCCGATCCTTCACGCCGATACAGGCCTCTGTGATCACATAGGTCATGCAGCATCCCCTTGGAGTCGCCGGAAAGTACGCCAAGAAATACGAAGGTGAATCTTGAGACGCAAGGGGCTTAGCTTTCGCGCGATGCGCTTCGCACTGTCGCTTCTCATCCTGCTCGTGTCGGCTCCGCTGCGCGGACAGGAATGCCGGCCCGAGCGGGTCGCTCTCGTGCTGTCGGGCGGCGGCGCCAAGGGCCTCGCGCACATCGGCGTGCTCCGCGTGCTCGACAGTCTGGGTATCCGGCCCGATCTCGTGGTCGGCACCAGCATGGGCGCCGTTATCGGCGGGATGTACGCGAGCGGCTACACCGGGCGCCAGATCGATTCGCTCGCGCGGACGCTGCCGCTCGCCTCGCTCTTCCGCACGTATCAGCCGCGCGTCCCTCGTTCGCTGGGACCGCTGCAACCGCTCGTCGTGTGGGAGCAGAACTCGGCGGGCTTCGCGCTGCAGACGGCGGCGGTGCACGAGCCGGAAGCGAACAGCCTGATCAACGCGGCGATGCTTCGCGGCAATCTCATCGCGCGCGGCGACTTCGACGCGCTGCCGATTCCCTTCCGCGCCGTGGCCACCGACCTGCATGACCGGTCGGCGGTCGTGCTCGGATCGGGTGACCTGGCCCGGGCGGTTCGCGCCAGCATCGCCATTCCGCTGGTCATCCCGCCCGAGAGTCTGGGGACCCGGCTTCTCGCCGACGGCGGGCTCTCGGCGAACGTTCCCGTCGCCATCGCGCGCCGGGCCGGCGCGACCCGCGTGATCGTCTCCGATGCGACCGAGCGCGCCCGCGACTCGGTCGATTACTTCTCGCCGATCTCGCTGGCGGACCGGCTGCTGGGCTTCCTCTTCGAGCAGCCGATGGACTCGCTCGCTCCGGGCGACGTCCGCATCCGGCCCGACGTGAACCGATTCGCCAGCCTCGACTTCTCCCCGGCCCGTGTCGCGGCGCTCATCGATCGCGGCACCGACGCAGCGCGTGCCGCGCTCGCCGGTGCGTCGTGTCTCCCGCACGGCACCATCCGGCCGCCGCCCCTGCCGACGCGCATCGACACCGTGATCGCGCACGGCGCGACGCCGGCCGAGCGCCGTGAGCTTCTCCGCGCGCTGGGCCTCGAGCGCGCGGCGACCCTGGATGTGCCGTTTCTTCGCGCGCGGGTGCGCGCCCTCGGGGAATCGGAGCGGTTCGAGGAGATCTGGCTTCGTCCTGCCGGCACGGGTGACACCGTGCGGTTCGATCTGGTCTCGCGCCCCGCCCCGAGGCGCGCGGCCGGTCTCGGTCTCGTGTTCGACAACGAGCTGGGCGGACGAATGTGGGTCGGTATCGTCGACCGCGACCTCCTGCGCCTCGCGCTCGATGGAAGCGCGGCGCTCTTTCTGGGCGAGCTGCGGCGCGAGCTCGCCGTGGGGCTGCGCCTGCCGTGGGAACTGGGCGGCCGTCTCCTCACTCCGACACTGACGGCGGCGATCGCCACCGAGTCGGTGCGACGATTCGACGTGGACCACAACGAGGTACCGGGCTTCGATACGCGCGAGATCCGGGTGTTCGCTGGACTCGAGCGGGACCTCGGCGGCGGATGGACGGTCGCCGGCGGGGCGCTGGCGCTCTCGTGGAGGGAGCCGGCGCTGGGTGATGCGCACGCTGCCGGCGGCTCGCTCCGGATCGCGCAGCTCGACCGGTCCGCCGCCCGATCGATGCTGGCCGAGGCCGAGCTCTCGCCGACGGTGAAGCGGGTCGCGTTCGTCGCATCGCCGTCGATTCGCGCAGGACCGGTCGGCCTGCAGCCGACGATCCGTCTCGGATGGGGCGAGCGGCTTCCGCTCCAGTACACCTTCGCGCTGGGCGGATCGGACGGATTTCCCGGTGCGCACATCGGCGAGCTGCGCGGCGACCGCGAAGCGATGGCGGGAATCGTGGTAACGGTGGCGGTGAAGGGGCCGCTGGTGATCACCGCAGAGGCGGCAGCCGGCCGCTCCGCCAGTGATGGTCCGCTGCTCGATTCGGCCGGGTGGATCGCGGGGGGACGGGCAGGAATCGGTGCGGATACGCCGATCGGTCCGGTGCGCGTCGATTATGGACGCGCCAGCGGCGGACGGGAGGCGCTCCGCGTACGGCTGGGGCGGTGGTTCTAGCTAGAGCAGTCCGGTGAGCGGTGTCGCGTAGTTGGCGGTCCGGCTCTCGGGCTCGCCGTAGCGGTCGCTGGCGTCGTGCAGCCGGTTCCATTCCTCGCGCAGACAGAACGGATCGAGCCCGTGGGGCCGATCCACGGCAAGCACGCCGTCGAGATGGTCGATCTCGTGCTGGAGCAGCTCGGCACGGTCTCCCTCCAGATCCTCCTCATGCCATTCGCCGCGCACGTCCTGGTACCGGATGCGGATCCGGTACGCCCGGGACACCTGGACCAGCAGGTTGGGGAACGAGAAGCAATCGTCCCAGACGGTGAAGTCCTCGGTCCCGATGTCCACGATCTCGGGGTTGATGAGGGGCCAGGGCTTTTCCATCTCCACGTAGACCATCCGCACCGGCGCGCCGATCTGGGGTGCGGCGATCGCTCGTCCGCTGCCGAACCGGGACTGCCAGTCGCGGAGGGTCTCGCGCATGTCATCGAGGATGACGCGGACCGCCGTGGACTTCGGTTTGGTGATCGGCTCGCAGCGCGCGCGCAGGATCGGGTCGCCCAGCAGCCGAATACGATGAATCGTCATGGACCCAATTTCGTTCTCGCGGGTACATATTACAAGCACTCAGTTGACAGTAGTAAACCATACTACTATAGCACCATCAACTCGTACCCGGCCGTATTGGCTGGCATATGCACCAGAGCAGCAGCAGCGCTGGCGGCGACACCGTATCAGCGCACCTTCGCCCCGTTTAAAGCACGCGGATGGAAGACTTTAACAATTCGCACCAATCTTTCCACATGAATTGACACCGGCCAGTGGCAGACTTAGGATTCCCCCATGGCAAACCCCTCCAGTGTCAGTCAGGAAACCGGACCGATCGGGCTCAAGGGCCCGCGCGCGGCAATCCTGCTGGAACTGAAGCGAGGCCGACGGGTGACCGCGCGGGATCTCGGGCGCGAGCTCGGCCTCTCGATGAATGCCGTGCGGCACCACCTGAAGGAGCTCGAAGCCGAGGGGCTGGTGCACTACGAGCGAGAGCAGCGCGGCGTCGGGGCACCGGTGTTCGTCTACCTCCTGGCGCCTGCGGCCGATGCCCTTTTCCCGCGGCGGTACCGCGAAGCGCTGGAGCAGCTCCTCGATTACGTGGTGGCGCGCGAAGGCCGCGCGGGCGCTGCGGCCGCGCTCGAGTCCCATTTCGACGCCATGGGCGAGCGGCTCCGCCAGGAGCTGGAGGGCGCGTCGCCGGCCGAGCGGATGGCGGCGGTCGTGCGCGCCCTCAGCGACGCGGGATACATGGCCGAAGGCCAGGCGACCTTCTGCTGCGGCACCCTGACGGAGCACAATTGCGCCATCCGCGAGGTGGCGGAGCGGTTCCCCGAGGTATGCGCGGCGGAGCAGCGGTTCCTGGCGTCGGTGCTGGGCGGGACGGTCGAACGGCGGAGCCACATGCTCGAGGGCTGCGGCGGCTGTGAATACAAGGTGCAGTTTCCCCAGGAGAATGTATGAGTTCGCCGGTCGAGACGCTGGTCAACAAGGACTACAAGTACGGCTTCGTCACCGATATCGAGGCCGACGCCGCGCCGCGCGGGCTGAGCGAAGCGATCGTCCGTCTGATCTCGGCCAAGAAGCGCGAGCCGGAGTGGCTGCTGGAGTGGCGGCTCAAGGCGTACCGCGGCTGGCTCAAGATGACCGAGCCGCACGCCTGGCCGAACATCCGGTACGACGCGATCGACTACCAGGACATCATCTACTACTCCGCCCCCCGGACCGCCAAGCCGCTCGGCAGTCTCGATGAAGTGGATCCGAAGCTGCTGGAGACGTACACCAAGCTGGGCATTCCGCTCACCGAGCAGAAGATTCTCGCCGGTGTGGCGGTGGACGCGATCTTCGACTCGGTGTCGGTCGGCACCAGCTACAAGGCGCGGCTGATGGAGCAGGGGATCATCTTCTGCTCCTTCGGCGAGGCGGTGCAGGAGCACCCGGAGCTGGTGCGGAAGTACCTCGGCTCCGTCGTGCCGTCGAGTGACAATTTCTTCGCGGCGCTCAACGCGGCGGTGTTCAGCGACGGGTCGTTCGTGTACATCCCGAAGGGCGTGAAGTGCCCGATGGAGCTCTCGACCTACTTCCGGATCAACTCGGCCGACACCGGCCAGTTCGAGCGCACGCTGATCATCGCCGATGAAGGGGCGTCGGTCAGTTACCTCGAGGGGTGCACCGCTCCCAAGCGGGACACCAACCAGCTGCACGCGGCTGTGGTCGAGCTCGTGGCGCTCGACAACGCCTCGATCAAGTACTCCACGGTGCAGAACTGGTACGCCGGGGACGAGAAGGGCGTGGGCGGGATCTACAACTTCGTGACCAAGCGCGGCAAGGCGCAGACCAACGCCAAGATCTCGTGGACCCAGGTCGAGACCGGCTCCGCCATCACCTGGAAGTACCCCAGCGTCATCCTCCAGGGCGACAACTCGGTCGGCGAGTTCTATTCGGTCGCGGTCGTGAACGGGAAGCAGCAGGCCGACACCGGCACCAAGATGATCCACATGGGGAAGAACACCCGCTCGACGATTGTGTCGAAGGGCATCTCCGCCGGCCAGGGCCAGAACAGCTATCGCGGCCAGGTGAAGATGCTCGCCCGCGCGACAGGGGCGCGCAACTACACGCAGTGCGACTCGATGCTGATCGGCAACCGCTGCGGCGCGCACACCTTCCCGTACATCGATGTCCAGAACCCGACCGCCTCGGTCGAGCACGAGGCGAGCACGTCCAAGATCGGGGAGGACCAGCTCTTCTACTGCAAGCAGCGCGGGCTCAACACCGAGAACGCGATCTCGATGATCGTGAACGGGTTCTGCAAGGAAGTGTTCAAGGAGCTGCCGATGGAGTTCGCGGTCGAGGCGCAGAAGCTCCTCGGCGTGAGCCTCGAAGGGAGCGTCGGTTAACCACATGGAGACGAGCATGCTGGAGATCAGGGGCCTCAGGGCCAGCGCGGGCGGGAACGAGATCCTTCGCGGCATCGACCTCACGGTCAACGCCGGGGAGGTGCACGCGATCATGGGACCCAATGGCTCCGGCAAGAGCACGCTCGCCCAGGTGCTCGCGGGACACCCGGCGTACGAGGTGACGGCGGGCTCGGTGACGTACCTCGGCCAGAACCTGCTCGACATGGAGCCGGAGGAACGGGCGCAGGCAGGTGTCTTTCTCGCCTTCCAGTACCCGGTCGAGATTCCCGGCGTCACCAACGCCTACTTCCTGCGGGCCGCGTACAACGAGATCCGGAAGGCGCGGGGGCTCGACGAGCTCGATCCGATGGACTTTCTCGACATCCTCGAGGAGAAGCTCAAGGTCGTCGAGTGGGGACCCGAGATCATGCGCCGCGCCGTCAACTCCGGCTTCTCGGGCGGCGAGAAGAAGCGGAACGAGATCCTCCAGATGGCGGTGCTCGAGCCGCGCCTCGCGGTGCTCGACGAAACCGATTCCGGCCTCGACATCGACGCGCTCCGGATCGTGGCGAGCGGCGTGAACCGGCTCCGCCGGCCCGACAACGCGACGATCGTGGTGACCCACTATCAGCGGCTCCTCAACTACATCGTGCCCGACCGGGTGCACGTGCTGTCCGGTGGCCGCATCGTGAAGTCGGGTGGCAAGGAGCTCGCCCTCGAGCTCGAGGCCCGCGGCTACGACTGGGTCGAGGATGCGGTGGGGGTGGCGTGACCGACACCTACGTCCGCCAGTTCGAGTCGCTCGAGACCGCCGCGGAGCCGGAATGGCTGCGTCCGGTCCGGCTCGGCGCCATTGCCCGGTTCGCCGAGGTGGGCTTCCCGGCGGCGCGTGATGAGGAGTGGCGCTTCACACCGGTCACCGCCATCGCGCAGTCGGAGTTCGCGCCGGCTCCTCCTCCCCGCCCGCTCGCGCGGGAGGCGATCGCCCCGTTCGTCTTCGGGCATCCCGAGTGGCCGCTGCTCGTGTTCGTCGACGGACGGCTCGATGAGGCGCTTTCGTCAATACCCGCCATGCCGGGCGGTGCCCGCGTCGTGGGACTGGCCCAGGCAATCGCGGCCGGCGATGAAACCGTCTCCGGGCACCTGGGGCGGCATGCCCCCATCGAAGGGAGCGGGTTCACCGCGCTCAACACCGCCTTCATCCGCGACGGCGCGTTCGTGCACGTGCCGGCCGGTGTCGAGCTTGCCGCCCCGGTCCACGTCATCTTCATCGCGACCGGCGAGACCGAAGGCACCGTCACCCACCCGCGCAACCTGGTGGTGATCGAGCGGGGGGCGCGCGCCTCGGTGGTGGAGAGCTACGTGACGGTGGCGCCGGGCCGCCGCTACTTCACCAACGCCGTGACCGAGGTCTTCTCCGGCGAGGGCGCCTGGACCGAGCACACCCGCATCCAGCGTGAGAGCGAGTCTGCGTACCACGTCGGCCTGACGCACGTGGACCAGGCACGCGAGAGCCACTATCGCTCCTTCACCCTCGCCATGGGTGGCGCGATCGCGCGGCATAACCTGCACGTCCGGCTGAACGCCCCGAGCATCGAGACCCTGATGTATGGGCTGTATCTCACCCGCGGCGATCAGGTGGTCGACAATCACACCGCCATCTACCACGACCATCCGAGCTGCACCAGCTGGGAGGTCTACAAGGGCGTGATGGACGGGCACTCGCGGGCGGTGTTCAACGGCAAGGTGCTGGTCCGCCCGGAGGCGCAGAAGACCGACGCCAAGCAGACGAACCGCAACCTGCTCTTGAGCGACGGCGCGCGGGTCGACACCAAGCCGCAGCTGGAGATCTTCGCCTACGACGTGAAGTGCACGCACGGCGCCACCGTCGGGCGCCTGGACGACGTGGCGCTCTTCTATCTTCGCAGCCGCGGCATTCCCGAGGCCGCCGCGCGGACCCTCCTCACATACGCCTTCGCCGCCGAGGTGGTCGAGGAGGTCGCGCTGGAGCCGGTACGTCTCGAGCTCGAGCGCCTGGTCCGCGAGCGGCTCGGCGCGGGGAGCTGATTCACATGCCGGCCACCGACCTCCGTCCCGTCCCCTCGGCAGCGCCGGCGCTCTACGACGTCGAGGCGGTTCGCCGCGACTTCCCGATCCTCTCCCAGCGCATCGGCGGGAAGCCGCTGGTCTACCTGGACAGTGCCGCGACCAGCCAGAAGCCGCAGGCCGTCATCGACGCGGTCTCGCGCTTTTACGCCGCCGGCAACGCGAACGTCCACCGGGGCGTCTACCGCCTGAGCGAAGCCGCCACCGCCGCCTTCGAGGGTGCGCGCGCCAGGGTCGCAGCCTTCCTCAATGCGCCGAGCGCGCGAGAGATCGTCTTCACCCGGGGCACGACCGAGTCGATCAACCTGGTGGCGCAGAGCTTCCTTCGCCCGCGGCTCCGGCCCGGCGACGAGATTCTCCTCACCGAGATGGAGCATCACTCGAACATCGTGCCCTGGCAGCTCGTCGCGGGACAGACGGGCGCGGTGCTTCGGGTGGCTCCGATCAGCGACGACGGCGAGCTCGACCTCGCCGCCTTCGAGCGACTCCTCGGGGAGCGGACCCGCCTGGTAGCGATCGCCCACATCTCGAACGCGCTCGGCACCGTCAACCCGATCGAGCGGATCACGGCGCTGGCCCATGCCCGCGGCGTGCCGGTCCTGGTCGACGGCGCCCAGTCGGCGCCGCACCTCGCGGCGGACATCCGGGCGTTCGACTGCGACTTCTTCGCCTGCTCGTCGCACAAGATGTTCGGACCGACCGGCGTCGGCGTGCTGTACGGCCGCGCCGCGCTGCTCGAGGAGATGCCGCCATGGCAGGGCGGCGGGGACATGATCGCATCGGTGTCCTTCGAGAAGTCGACCTGGGCGGCGATTCCGTCCAAGTTCGAGGCGGGGACCCCGGACGTCGCCGGCATCATCGGGCTCGGCGCTGCCGTGGATTATCTCTCGGCGCTAGACCGGAGGGCGGTTGCGGCGCATGAGGCCGGGATTCTCGACTACGCGGTGCGCCGCCTGTCGGAGGTGCCCGGCATCCGCCTGATCGGAACGGCGGCCCGGAAGGCGTCGGTGCAATCGTTCGTGATGGAGGGCGCGCACCCGCATGACATCGCCACGATCCTCGATGCGGACGCGGTATGCATCCGGGCGGGCCACCACTGCACCCAGCCGCTGATGGCGCGCATGGGCGTCCCGGCGACCGCCCGGGCCTCGTTCGCGCTCTACAGTTCGACCGCCGATGTGGACGCTCTGGTCGCCGGCCTCGAGCGCGTGCGGCGGGTGATGGCGCTATGAGTGATCTCTCGGACCTCTATCAGAGCGTCATTCTCGACCACAACCGCGCGCCGCGGAACTGCCGCGTCATGCCCGACGCGGACCGCGAGGCGGAAGGGTTCAATCCGCTCTGCGGCGACCGCCTCCGCGTCTGGGTCCGCTTCGGCCCCGGCGACCTGATCGAGGATGTGAGCTTCGAGGGAATCGGCTGCGCCATCTCGCAGGCGTCGGCATCGCTGATGACGACGGCAGTCAAGGGGAAGACCCGGACGCAGGCCCTCGAGCTCTTCGAGCGCTTCCACGGCCTGGTGGCCGGGGAGCCGGACGCGCCGCCCGAGCGCGGTCTCGGAAAGCTGCAGGTGTTCGAGGGAGTGCGGGAATATCCGTCACGCGTGAAGTGCGCCAGTCTTGCCTGGCATGCCCTGCGCACCGCGCTCGCGGACGAGCCGGCGCGCTAACCACTTTCGATTTCGACCTTCAGGAGAGTCCAGGAATGCCGTACAACCCGATGCTCGTGGCGCCGATGCGCGAGGAGATGACCCGCATGGGTGCGCGCGAGCTCACTACGCCGGCGGAAGTCGACGAGGCGCTGGGCGACCAGCGGGGCACCACGCTCGTCTTCGTGAATTCCGTCTGCGGGTGCGCCGCCGGCAATGCCCGTCCCGCGCTGGCGCACGCGCTGCGTCACGGCGTGCGGCCGGACAGCATCGTCACCGTCTTCGCCGGCCAGGATGTGGAGGCGACGGCGCGCGCGCGGCAGTACTTCGCGGACTATCAGCCGAGCTCTCCCTCCATGGCGCTGCTCAAGGACGGCGAGGTGGTGCACTTCGTCCACCGGCATCAGATCGAGGGCCGGACGCCCCAGGCGGTGGCATCCGATCTGGTGAGCGCGTTCACGCGCTACTGCGGCGCGACGGTCTGAACGTGGCCGGCCACGTCTTCCATCCGGGCCATGAGGAGCTGCACGGCGTGACGGTCGTGGTGACCGGCAACTCCGGGCGCACCTACGTCGGCCGCTACCACGAGCAGGGCGAGCGCGGCGTCGTCATGCATGACGTCGGGGTGCACGACCCGGCGTCCGCCGGCCTGCCGCGCGACGCGTGGCTCGCGCGGCAGAACCAGTTCGGCATCAGGGTCGATCACCGGCAGCTGGTCGTTCCGGCGGACGAGGTAGCGGGCATCCGCCGCCTCGCCGCCGTCCTTCCCTAGAGAAACCCGGCCATCGCCCGCGCCGTAGGAGGCGCGGGCGCTGCCGGCCGGGCGCCCGCCTTCCCTCACCGGAGTGTCCGCTGATGGCTGACTGCGTCGTGCGGCTCCAGAACGTCGTCAAGCGCTTCGCCGGCCATACCGCGGTGCGGAACCTCTCCGCCGACGTTCCCCGCGGCGGCATCTTCGGCCTGCTCGGCCCCAACGGGGCGGGCAAGACCACCACGATCCGCATGATCATGAACGTCATCACGCCGGACTCGGGCCGCATCGAGCTGTTCGGTGGCCAGCCGGCCAGCCGCGCTCTCACCTCCCGGATCGGCTTTCTGCCGGAGGAGCGTGGACTCTACAAGAAGATGCGGGTGCTCGACCATCTCGTCTTCTTCGCCGAGATCAAGGGGCTCACGCCCCGGGACGCACGCGCCCGGAGCCGTGCGTGGCTCGAGCGGCTGGGACTCCAGGACTGGACGACCCACAAGGTCGAGGATCTCTCCAAGGGGATGCAGCAGAAGGTGCAGTTCATCGGCGCTCTGCTCCATGACCCCGAGCTCCTCGTGCTCGACGAGCCCTTCAGCGGTCTCGACCCCGTCAACAGCCAGGTGATGAAGGACGTCGTCGTCGAGCTCGCGCGTGAGGGCCGGACAATCCTCTTCTCGACGCACATCATGGAACAGGCCGAACGGATGTGCGATCGCATCGTCATCATCGCGCGCGGTGAGAAGATCGTGGACGGACGCATAGCCGACGTGAAGCGCGAATTCGGCGGGAGCTACGTGGCGCTCTCGTTCGGACACGATGCGGAGCGCGCCGGCGCGGTGCTGCGGGACCGGGCGCTGGTGGCACAGGTCGACGACTACGGGGTGAGCGCCGAGGTTCGCCTGGCGGAGGGGGCCGAGCCCGACCAGCTGCTCTCCCGGCTGGTGAATGCTGGCGTGGGACTCCTGCGCTTCGAAGTCGTCGAGCCGTCGCTCAATTCGATCTTCATCGCCAAGGTGGGCGCCGATGCCGCAGTGGCCCGGGCCGAGGAGGTGGCGCTTGCATAAGGTCTGGGCGGTCGTCCGGCGCGAGTTCATTTCCCGGGTGCAGAGCCGCGCATTCGTCGTGAGCACCATCCTCGGCCCCCTCCTCATGGGCGCGCTCTTCCTCATGCCGATCCTGCTCGAGAAGCGGCAGACGGCCCCCAAGCACGTGGCGGTGCTCGACGGGGCGCAGGGAGGCTTCGGCCGTCAGGTCGCCGAGCGGCTGGGCTCCGAGATGCGCGATACGGTGACGCACACACTGCCCCGGTACCGGGTGGAATACGTGCCGGCAGATGGACGGGTGGATCTGGTGCGCGATTCGCTCGTCGCGCTGACGGGGCTTCGGAAGGCGGGTCCGGAGGTACTGGACGGCGTCCTTGTCCTCACCGACAGCACGGTGGAATCGGGCCAGATGCAGTATTACGGCGCCAACGTCGGGAGCCCGAACGACATGGCGGCCCTCAGCACGGCGGTGCGTCCCCTGGTGACGGCGGCGCGGCTCGAGCGTGCCGGCGTGGATCCCGGCATCGTGAACTCGGCCGAGCGGCGGGTGAACCTGCGCACCGAGCGGGTGAGCGACGGCAAGCTCACCGGCCAGAGCGGCAGCGCGTCGTTCCTGCTCGCCTACGTGATGTCGTTCATGCTCTATCTGGCGCTGCTGCTCTACGGCATGCAGGTGATGGGGTCGGTCGTCGAAGAGAAGAGCACGCGGATCGTGGAAGTACTCGTGTCGAGCCTGACGCCGTTCCAGCTGCTGCTCGGGAAGGTGATCGGTGTGGCGTCGGTGGCGCTGGTGCAGCTGGGGATCTGGGCCGGCACGGCGATGGTCCTGACGACCTACCGCATCCAGGTGGCGGGTCTCGTCGGCGCGTCGTCAAAGTCGGTGTCGGATCTTCCGATTCCGACCGTCACCCCGATGATGCTCGCGGTCTTTCTGAGCTTCTTCGTGCTCGGATTCTTCTTCTATGCCGCGATGTACGCGGCGGTCGGCTCGATGTGCAACTCGCACCAGGAGGCGCAGCAGTCGCAGACGCCGGTGACGCTGTTCGTGGCGGCGGGGCTGCTGCTGATGTTCTCGCTCCTGAGCGAGCCGAACGGGACGATGGCCCATGTGCTGAGCTTCGTCCCGTTCTTCGCTCCCTTCGTGACGCCGGTCCGCTACTCGCTGTCGCCGCTCCCGTGGAGCGAGCTCCTGCTGTCGGCGCTCGCCATGGTCGCGGGTCTCGTCGTCGTCGTGTGGATCGCGGCGCGCATCTATCGGGTCGGCATCCTCAGCTACGGCAAGAAGCCGAAGCTCGCCGAAGTGGCGCGCTGGGTGCGGACCGCCTAGGCGCCAACCGTCTCGGCAGCCGGCACGTTCGGCTGCGGCGTGACGCGAAGGTACGGCTTCTTCGCCACGAACCCGTGGGGGAATCGCGTGCGGGCGTCGTCGTCGGAGATCGAGTTCACGATGATGACGTCCTCGCCATTCTTCCAGTCGGCCGGCGTGGCGACGGAGTAGTTCGCGGTCAGCTGCAGGGAGTCGAGCGCCCGCAGCACCTCATCGAAGTTGCGGCCAGTGCTTGCCGGATAGGTGAGCGTGAGCTTCACCTTGTTGTCGGGCGAGATGATGAAGACCGACCGCACCGTCATCGTGTCACTCGCGTTCGGATGGATCATGTCGTACAGGTTCGACACCGTGCGGTCCGGATCCGCGATCATCGGGAAGTTCACCTTGTGACCGGTGACGTCGGCGATGTCTCCCTCCCACTTGTGATGCGACTCGACCGGGTCGACGCTCAACCCGATGACTTTCGTCTTCCGCCGATCGAACTCGGGCTTGAGCGCGGCGACCGCGCCGAGCTCGGTCGTGCAGACGGGCGTGAAGTCCTTCGGATGCGAGAAGAGAATCGCCCAGTTGTTTCCCTTCCACTCGTGAAACGAGATCCTGCCCTGCGTGGTGTCGGCGGTGAAGTCCGGCGCGTCATCGCCCAGCCGAATCGACATGGGATCCTCCGTTGCTGGTGTACGAGTTGAGAGGAAGATAGGGTACGATGCCGCACCGGCTTCCGCAATAACTCGTTCCGGCCGTCCTGCTAGATTTGCCCACCATGGAATGCTACGACGTCATCGTGATCGGCGGAGGGCACGCAGGGGCGGAGGCCTGTGCGATGGCGGCGCGCGCCGGATGCCGCACGCTTCTGCTGACGCAGAACCTGGAAACGATCGGCCAGATGTCGTGCAACCCGGCGATCGGCGGCATCGCCAAGGGGACCGTCGTTCGCGAGGTGGACGCGCTCGGCGGAATCATGGGACGCGCGACCGACCTGGCCCGGATCCAGTTCCGGATGCTCAACCGCTCGAAGGGGCCGGCGGTCTGGTCGCCCCGCGCGCAGTGCGACCGCGGCCTTTATCGCCGGGCCGTACGTTCGTTGCTCGAGCAACTTCCAAATCTTGAGTTCGCCCAAGGAACGGTTGCCCGTCTGATCATCACGGGCGGGCGCGCTGCCGGTGTCGAGACCGCCGACGGACGGCGCCTGGGCGCGCGCGCCGTGGTGCTCACGGCGGGCACCTTCCTTCGCGGCCGGATTCACGTCGGTCACGAGGCGGCAATTCCTGCTGGACGAGCGGGAGAGGCGCCGGCGGTAGAAATATCGCAACACATTGAGGCATTGGGACTTACGGTAAAACGATTCAAGACTGGTACGCCGCCAAGAGTGGATGGGCGATCGGTGGATCTCGGCCGGATCGTTCGCCAGGATGGGGATGCCGGGTCGTACTGGTTCTCGTTCCATGCGCGCGCCCCCCACCCTCGCCAGCTCCCCTGTTTTCTCACCTCGAGCGGCCCCGAGCTCAAGGTGATCATCGAGCGTCATCTGTCCGACTCGGCGCTCTACGGCGGTGAGATCAGCGGGCGCGGACCGCGCTACTGTCCATCCATCGAGGACAAGGTCGTGAAGTTTCCGGCGGCCGAGCGGCACCAGGTCTTTCTGGAACCGGAGGGGCTCGATACATCCGAGATGTACGTCAACGGGCTCTCGACCTCGCTGCCGGCCGAAGTGCAGCTTCAGTTCCTGCGCACGATCCCCGGACTCGAGCAGGTGCGGATGACTCGCGCCGGCTACGCCATCGAATACGACTATTTCCCGCCGACCCAGCTCGCTCCGTCACTGGAAGTGCGGGAGGTACCCGGTCTCTTCTTCGCCGGTCAGATCAATGGCACAACCGGCTATGAGGAGGCCGCCGGCCAGGGGGTGGTCGCCGGCCTCAACGCCGCCGCCGCGGTCAGGGACGCAGACCCGGTCGTTTTCCGCCGGAACGAAGCATTTCTGGGCGTACTGGTGGACGACCTAGTGACACGGGGCGTGGAGGAGCCGTACCGGCTGTTCACGTCACGCTCCGAGTACCGGCTCCTTCTCCGCCAGGACAATGCGCTCCGGCGCCTGCTGCCGCGAGCCGTCGAATACCGGCTCCTGTCGGACGCGGAACTGAAGCGGGCGGAGGAGAGACTTGCCGGGGAGGATCGTGTACGAGCGGCAGCGGAGGGCGCCGTGCTCGACGAGGCGGCTGCGAACCCGTTGCTGGAACAGCATGGCTCGCCGCCGGTCGCCGGCCCGGCGCGCGTGCGGGATCTGGCGAGGCGCCAGGGAGTCGGGCTCGACGCGCTCCTCCAGGCCGCCGGCGAAACCTCGGACCCGGAGACGGTGGAATGGGCGGAGATCGAGCTCAAGTATGAAGGGTACCTCGCACGCGAAGCCGCCGCCGCCGCCCGGATCGCAAAACTCGACGACTTCCGGCTCCCAGCCGATCTGGCCTACCACTCCTTCCGGGCCATCTCACTCGAGGCCCGGGAAAAGCTGGCCGCCCACGCCCCGGCCACCCTGGGGCAGGCGAGTCGCATCCCCGGGGTGTCACCCAGTGACCTCCACGGCCTCCTGTTGGAGATCGCCCGCCGATAGCTGTTTCACGTGAAACGGCCTAGCCCTTGTTTCACGTGAAACGATGCTTGGCCAGCCACGCGCCGCACTGTATATTGAATCAGCCCGCCGCGGGAATCCGCTGAATCTTATCAGTTAAATCTAAGCAGGACAACAATTTGCAAGAGTCACGCCTGGGCAGGATCATCGCCATCGCCAACCAGAAGGGTGGCGTCGGCAAGACGACTACCGCCGTCAACCTGGCCGCATCTCTCGCGATCGCCGAGCGCCGCACGCTGCTGGTGGACGCCGACCCGCAGGGGAATGCGACCAGCGGAATGGGCGTGATCAAGTCCGGCGTGACCCAATCGCTCTACGACGTCATCATGGACGCGCTACCGGCAACGGACGCGATCATCCGCAATCCGGCGCTTCCGCACCTCGATCTCCTGCCGGCGACGCAGGACCTCGTTGGCGCCGAGCTCGAGCTGGTGGATACCGATCGTCGCGAAACGGCGCTTCGTCGCGCGATCGACTCTGTACGCGCAGAGTACGACTACATCATCGTTGACTGTCCGCCGTCGCTCGGGCTGCTCACGCTCAACGTGCTCACGGCGGCGCACGGAGTCATCATTCCGATCCAGTGCGAGTACTACGCGCTGGAGGGAATCTCCCAGCTGCTCAACACCGTGCGTCTGGTGCAGCAGAACTTCAATCCCGGGCTGGCGATCGACGGCGTGCTCCTCACGATGTACGACACGCGGCTCAACCTGTGCCGACAGGTCTCCGAGGACGCCAAGGAGTACTTCGGGGCACAGATGTTCCGCACCGCGATTCCGCGCAACGTACGTCTCGCCGAGGCACCGAGCTTCGGGAAGCCGATCCTCCTGTACGACGTGCAATCGGTCGGCGCGCGAAGCTATCTCGCCGTGGCGCAGGAGCTGATGCGCCGCATCGAAGGCGGCGCGGTCGCGTCGCCGGCGGCACCGGTCGCTGATGTTGCGCCGGTTGCCGACGCCGAGCCGATCGCCGAGGCGGCTCCAATCACCGAGGCGGCGTCGTGAGCGACAAGCGGCTCGGCCGTGGCCTCGAGGCGTTGCTCGGGCCGGTGTCCCGCGAGCAGGCCGAGGCCTCCGGCGGCCTGAAGGAGCTCGCAGTCTCCAGCATCCGGCCCAATCCGTTCCAGCCACGCACCCGGCTCGACGAGCCCGCGCTGGCCGAGCTCACGGCGTCGATCGAGGCGTCAGGCCTCCTGCAGCCGGTGGTGGTGCGGCCGCGGAACGGGACCTACGAGCTCATCGCCGGCGAGCGGCGGTGGCGCGCGGTACAGCGACTGGGCTGGCGGACGGTGCCGGCGGTGGTGAAGGACGCCGACGATCAGACGCTGCTGACCCTCGCGCTGATCGAGAATCTTCAGCGCCACGACCTGTCGGCGATCGACGAAGCGCTGGGGTATCAGCGGCTGATGGACGAGTTCAAGATGCCGCAGGCGGAGGTGGCGCGCATGGTCGGACGCAGCCGTCCCGCCATCGCCAATCTGCTCAGGCTTCTCCGTCTGCCGGCCGACGTGCGCGCCCTGGTCCACGAGGGGAAGCTGAGTGAGGGTCATGCCCGTGCGCTGCTCACGCTCGACGACCCCGCGGCCGCCAGCCGGCTCGCGCGTGAAACAGTGGAGCAGGGCCTCTCGGTGCGCGACGTGGAGTCCCGGGTCCGGGGCGACGGGCCGGCTGCAGCGCCGGTCAAGGGCGGGCTCCGGCTTCGGAAGCCGCATGAGCCCCACGCCGCGACGGCGGATGCGCGGCGCGTCGAGGATGCGCTCCGAAAGCGGCTGGGGACCGACGTGCGGGTGACCGCCAAGCGGCGCGGGCGGGGCCTGGTCTCGATCAGCTATTACTCGAATGATGATCTGGCCCGTCTCCTCGAGCTGATCCTCGGCGAGCCGTTCGCGGGATGACGACGCCGCCACGCCGGCGCTACGTCAACGTGATGATCCATCACGACGGCGCGCCGGAGACACACAGCTATCACCTGCCGGTCTGGGCGTTCCGCGCCTTCGTCACCCTCGCGGTGCTGCTCATGGTCGGCGTCATGGCTGGGCTCGTGATGGTGGGGCCGCTCGCGCGGGCGGCGCTTCGTGTCCCCCGCCTGGAGGCGGAAGTCCGGCGGCTCCAGGGCGAGAACGGAAAGATCGCGCAGCTGGCCGCGGCCCTCGACACGGTACAGCGCAATTATGACCGCGTACGCCAGATGGTCGGCGCGGACATCGTTCCGGATCCGGTGACGATCTCCTCGGACCTCCCGGTGGCACCGCCGGTCATGGCGCGTCCATCGGGTCTGCCGCCGCGCTTCCGGAGCGGCCCGACGTCGCCGCGCTACTGGCCGCTCGACGAGGCCGGGTTCATCACGCGCGGCATCGTGGGCGACAGCACGCCAGACGAGTCGCATCCGGGACTCGACATCGCCGTGCCGGTAGGCACGATGGTCCGCGCGAGCGGCGGCGGGGTGGTCGAGCAGGCGGGGGCCGATCCTGAGTACGGCAACTTCGTGCTCATCGACCATCCATCGCAGTACCAGTCCATGTACGGTCACTTATCCCGCATCATCGCGACACCTGGCGACACTGTGCAGCCGGGCGACGTGATCGGCCTGTCCGGCAACACCGGGCGCTCGACGGCACCGCACCTGCACTTCGAAGTGCGGCACGGCGGCCGCTCGATCGATCCGCTCATTCTGGTCAAGGAGAGACGGTAATGGCGATCTTCTCGAATACCTCGCGCGAGACCCAGACGGCGACACCCATCGAGACGGCGGCTCCGGCGCGGCGGCGCTCCGACGGAATGGCGCTGTCGATCGTGGCGAAGGACATGACGATCACCGGCGACCTCGATACTGAAGGCGTGGTGAAGGTCGAGGGACGGGTGAACGGCAACATCCACGCGGCGGCGCAGGTGCTGATCTCCCCGGGCGCCATCGTGCAGGGCGACCTGCATACCCGCGAGGCGGTGATCGCCGGCGAGGTGCACGGTGCGATTCACGCCTCCGAGCGCGTCGAGCTGCAGGCGAGCGCCGCAGTGGTCGGCGACGTCATGACCCCGCGGATAGCAATCCTGGAAGGGGGCCGGCTCAGCGGAGAGGTGAAAATGGAGATCAATTCACTTGCCGACAGCCCCGGTTTTTCACCTAACGTTGAAAAGTCTCATAAGTCTGTGGAAATGCTTGCCTTGTGACAAATTCGTGATCGTGTCAGGATGTTGACACCTGTTTCCGAGGGGTCTGGATGCGCCTGATGCGAGGTAGATGTTGGCTTGCTGTTGCTATTCTGTTTGCTGTCGGATGCGCCAAAGGTAACAATGCGGAACAACACGGCTTCCGCGCTGCGCTCATCACCCCGGGCTCGATCACCGATGCCGCCTGGAACTCCGGCGCGTACGCCGGTATCCGGGCGCTCCATGACTCCCTCGGCGCGGAGGTCAGCAACGTCGAGGCCCGAACGCCGGCGGAGCAGGAGGAGGCTCTCCGCACCTATGCAGCGCAGGGCTACGACCTGATCTTTGCGCACGGCTACGAATTTCAGGCCGCTGCAGAACGCGTCAGCGCACAATATCCCAAGCCGGTGATCGTCGTGACCTCCGGTGAGCGCGCCGCCGGACGCGTCGTTCCCCTGGTCTTTCGGCTGGAAGACGCCAGCTACCTTGCGGGCATGCTGGCGGGCGGGCTCACCCGGAGCGGGCTGATCGGCTTTGTCGGCGGCGTCGAGCTGCCGCCGGTTCGGCGGGCGTACGAAGGCTGGGTCAACGGCGCGCGTGCGGTGAATCCCGCCGTGCAGACGCGGGCCACCTACCTCAACACCTGGGACGATCCGGCCGCGGGCCGCGAAGCGGCCCTCGCGCTCATTCGCGTGGGAGTGGACATGTTCCATCACAATGCCGACGCTGCCGCCCTCGGCGTCTTTCAGGCGGTGAAGGAGAGTCCCGGCGTCTACATCTTCGGCGCCAACGGCGACCAGTCCCGGCTCGCGCCGGACCGGGTGATCGGCTCGGCGGCGATCGACCTCCCCCACGCGTTCCTCCTCATCGGCCAGGAAGTCAGGGACGGCCGCTTCGTCTCCCGGGTCGAATCGTTCGGGATCGCCAGCGACGTCGTGCGCTACGTGCCGAATCCCGCCGCGTCGCGCGAGGTGCCGCCCGCCCTCGCGTCAAAGGTTGCCGAGGCGGAGCGACAGCTCCGCGCCGGGACCCTGAAGGCGGTGCCGTGAGCGGAGCGGACGGGGTGCTGCTGCAGGAGATCGTCGCATACCTCGACGAATTCCTGCGCGTGCGCGACGTGCCCGACGATGCTGGAGCGCAGAACGGGCTCCAGGTCGAGAACAGTGGCAAGGTCGGAAGTATCGTGGCGGCGGTGGATGCGTCCCAGGCGACGATCGACGGCGTCATCGCCGAGGAGCTGGAGGTGGGACCGGCGGAGGGTGGTCCCCCACTCATCCTGGTCCATCACGGTCTTCTCTGGGACGGCAATGTCGCGGTAACCGGCCGGCGGTACCGGCGGCTCAGTGCGCTCCTCGAGCACGACATCGCCCTCTACTCGGCGCATATCCCGCTGGACGTTCATCCCGTCGTCGGCAACAACGCGGTGCTGGCCGAGCGGCTCGGGATCCCGGTCGAGGGGTGGTTCGGGAACGCGCGGGGGATTCCGATCGGGGTCTGGGGACATGTGCCGGCGGCACTGTCTCACCGGGATGCGCTGCGGGCGGAACTCGGCCGTGCGGTGGGGACGCCGCCACCGGGGCCGCTCCTGATCGCGGGTGGGCCGGAACGGGTGGCTCGGGTCGGAATCATCACGGGAGCAGCGGGGTCGATGGTCGCCGCGGCACGCGATGCGGGCCTCGACACCTTCATCACCGGCGAGGGCGCCCACCACACCTACTTTGACGCCGCCGAGTGGGGGATCAACCTCCTCTACGCCGGCCACTACGCGACGGAAACCCTCGGCGTGCAGGCACTCGCCTCCCACCTGTCGGACCGCTTCGACCTTCCCTGGGACTTTCACGACCACCCGACCGGCCTGTGACCGCGGCTCCCGCGCTGGAACTGCGCGGCATCGTCAGGCGGTTCGGCCGGGTTGAGGCGCTCGCGGGGGTGGACTTCGACGTCGCCCCCGGGGAGGTCCATGCGCTGCTGGGAGAGAACGGCGCCGGCAAGTCCACGCTGATGCACATCGCCTACGGGATGCTCCATCCCGATGCCGGCGAGATTCGCCTTCACGGCGTCACCCACCAGGTCACCTCGCCCCGCCGTGCGCGCGCCCTCGGCGTGGGCATGGTGCACCAGCACTTCACTTCGATCCCGTCGCTCTCGGTGGCCGAGAACGTCGCGCTGGCTGCCGGGTGGGACGTGGCGCCGCGCGCGCTGGCGGTGCGGGTGGAGGCGCTCGGCATCGAGACCGGCCTGCCGCTCGATCCGGCGGCGCTGGTGGGTGATCTGAGCGTCTCGCTCAAGCAGCGGCTGGAGATCGTCAAGGCGCTCGCGGCCGACGTCCGGATCCTGCTGCTCGACGAACCGACCGCGGTGCTCGCCCCGGCGGAAGTTGATGAACTCCTCCGGATGATCCGGGCCTATGCGGCGCGCGGGAACAGCGCGGTGCTCATCACCCACAAGCTGGACGAAGCGCTCGCGGCGGCCGACCGGGTGACGGTGCTGCGCCGAGGCGTCGTCACGCGGAGCGCCGCCGCCCGCGACGAATCGCCGGCGTCGCTCGCAGCAGCGATGATCGGAGGGGAGAGCCCGCCAGTGCCGGAATCCGGCGCGCCGGTGGGCGCGGGCGGAGACCGGCTGATCCGGGTCGCCTCGCTGACGGTGGCGCGGGCGGGCGGCGGATCGCCGGCACTGAGCGAGGCATCGATGGAGGTGCGCTCAGGGGAAATCGTCGGCGTCGCCGGGGTCGAGGGCAACGGCCAGCGTGAGCTACTTCGTGCGATCGCCGGCCTGGTGCGGCCCACGAGCGGCACGCTGGAGACGACGGGGCCGGTGGCGTTCATCCCGGAGGACCGCACGACCGAAGGGCTGGTGGGCGAGATGTCGCTCACCGAGAACCTCGTGCTGGGCGCGGGAGACGGCGCGCCGTGGATCTCCGGCCGCCGGATTCGCTGGGGTGTGGCCCGCGCGCGCATGGCGTCGCTGATCGATGCATTTGGCATCAGGGCGCCGGGTCCCGATGCGGAGGCGCGCACGCTGAGCGGCGGCAATCAGCAGAAGGTAGTCGTGGCCCGCGCGCTCGAGCGCGCGCCGAAGGTGATCGTCGCGGAGAATCCGACACGCGGGCTCGACATCCGCGCGGCGCGGGAGGTGCACGAGCGGCTGCGTCGTGCGGCGCGAGAGGGCGCGGCGGTGATCTTCTCGTCGGGCGATCTGGACGAGGTGCTGGAGCTCGCCACCCGGATCGTGGTCGTGGCGAACGGTCGGCTGGCGGCGGCGGCCGCCGGCGCCGGGCGAGCCGAGATCGGCGCCGCCATGCTGGGCCGGCAGGCGTGAAGCGCAATGCGGCCGTAGCCGCGCTCGCGCTTGGGGCCGGCCTCGCCGTCCTCATGATGGGACTCGAGGCGGGCGGCTTCGATGCGATGCTCGCGCTCGGTGCTCTCTGGCGCGGCGCATTCGGTTCGTGGGACGCGCTCAGCTCGGCCACGCTGGTCCGGGCGACACCGCTGATTCTGATCGGGCTCGGTTTCGCACTGGGCCTGCGGGCGGGTGCCCTCAACATCGGGGCGGAGGGGCAGTTCTACGCCGGCGCCATCGGCGCGACCTGGGTGGGCGTGATGGCGGCGGGGTGGAGCGCGCCGCTGGCGATCGGTGCGAGCTGGGCGGCGGCGATGGTGGCCGGCGCGCTCTGGATCCTCGTGCCGGTGGTCCTGCGGCTTCGATTCGGCGTGCTCGAGGTCATCAGCACGCTGCTGCTCAACTTCGTGGCCGAGGCGCTGGTCAGCCTTGTGGTACAGGGCCCGCTGCAGGAGCACACCCACGTCTATCCGCAAAGCGAGCCGATCGCGATGGTGGCGCGGCTGCCGATGCTGCCGGGGACGCGCCTGCACCTGGGCTTCGCGGCGGCGCTGCTGCTCGCGGCGGCGCTCTGGTACGTCTTCGCACGCACCGTCTGGGGATTCCGCCTTCGGGCTGCGGGGCTCGGGCCGCGCGCGGCCCTGGTGAGCGGACGGGTTGACGTGCCGCGGCTCACGGCCGTGGCGCTTCTCTGGTCGGGCGCGATCGCGGGACTCGCGGGCGGCGTCGAGGTGGGCGGCGTGTCGTACGCGCTGTACCAGAATCTCTCGCCTGGCTACGGGTTCACGGCGATCGCGGTCGCGCTCCTCGCACGGCTGAGGCCATTCTGGATCGTCGCGAGCGGGATCCTCTTCGGGGCGCTCGAAGCCGGGGCGGGCGGAATGCAGCGGGAGGCCGGCGTTCCGGCGGTGGCGGTGTATGTGGTGGAGGCGGTGATCATCATCGTGATTCTGCTGGCCGATGCCGCGGCTCGGAGGCGCGCGCGATGAGCGTGACGCCCGAGCTCTTGATCGCAGGATTTCTCGCCGCTGCCGTACGGGTGGCGACACCGCTCCTGCTCGCCGCGACGGGTGAGCTGATCGCCGAGCGCTCGGGGGTGATCAATCTGGGCATCGAAGGCGCGATGCTGGCGGGAGCGCTAGCCGCTGCGATCGGATCGGCAGCGGGCGGCCCGTGGGCGGGACTTGCGGCCGGCCTCGCGGCCGGCGTCGCCCTCGCCGTGATGTTCGCGCTGATCGCGATCGGGGCCGGTGCCGACCAGATCATTGCCGGGACGGCGATCACGCTTGGTGCTGTGGGGCTGACCGGCGCGGCGTACCACCAGGCGTTCGGTGCGGCCGGTGCCGGGCTTGCGATCCCCACCTTCACGGCGATCGCGATACCCGGGCTCGCCGCGATGCCGTTCGTCGGGGCGGCGTTCTTCAGCCAGCCGGTGACGACGTACGCGGCGCTCGTCGCGATCCCGGTCACGTGGTGGTGGCTCTACCGTACGCGGGACGGGCTGGCGCTGCGGGCGGCCGGCGAGGGCGCGGTGGCCGCCCGCGCGATGGGCGTCAGGGTCCGCGCGGTGCGTGCGGGCGCGACGGTCGTGGCCGGTGCATTCGCCGGAGTCGCGGGGGCGAGCCTCGTGCTCGCGCAGGTGGGGACGTTCACGGAGCGGATGACGGCGGGCCGGGGGTTTGTGGCGATCGCGATCGTAGTCCTGGGCGGGTGGCGGCCGGCGGGGGTCCTTCTCGCGTCGCTGCTCTTCGGAGGGGCGATGGCGCTGCAGTACGTCTTCCAGGCGGCGGGGCTGCCGGTTCCGTATCAGCTCTTCCTGATGCTGCCCTACGTCCTCACCCTCCTCGCGCTGGCGGGCGCCGCGCGCCGGGTCCATGCGCCGGCCGACTTGGGCCGCGCGCTGGAGTAGCGCTCAGGGCGCCGCCGCGCCCATCGTGGCGCGGGCATCCTCGATCATCTTCCGCACCCGATTCCGGAGCCCCGCGACATCATTGGCCGTCAGCCCCTCGGTTGGCACCGGCTCGAGAACGCGCACCTCGGCATCCGATCGTCCCATCTTCCAGCCTCGCTTCGGGAGGGCAGTGCCGCTGCCCGCGACCACGAGCGGGAGGACGGGCACACCGGCCTCGACGGCCAGGCGGAATGCGCCATCCTTGAACGGCAGCATGCGGCCGGTGGTGGAACGGGTGCCTTCCGGGAAGATCATGACCGAGACGTGGTTTCGCAGGATCTGCCGGCACTGCTCGATCGCCTCGACGGCGCTCGGCCCGAATCCGCGGCGGATCGGGACGTCTCCCGCGAGCCGCATCATCCAGCCGAGCAGCGGGATGCGGAACAGCTCCGCCTTGGAGAGCCACTTCATTTCCCAGGGGAGGTTGCTGATCAGCAGGATGTCGGCGAACGACTCGTGGTTCGACACCACGACGTAGGGATGGCGCGGATTCTCGATCTGCACGCCGCTCAAGCGCAGGCGCCAGAGAGGGTTGAGGCGTTCGACGATCACGCCGATGTATCGGAAGACGCGGCCCACGATGTAACGGCCCGGATCGAAAGGGGCCGTCACGAGCCGGAGCAGGATCATCACCGGGAAGAGGATCACCATGCAGGTGATCAGCACGAGCCAGGTCCAGGCGGATGCGGCGTAGCGCAGCAGATCGGACATTCGGCCCGGGGCCTCTCCGGTGTGGGTCGGGGTGCGCCAGCGCACAGACGGGCGGGCGCGGCCGCGGTAACCTTAGCGACTTGCGTCCGGCCTCGACAAGGCCCGGGCGGCGGATGCCACCACAGCCACGGGATGTTGCTGATGCAGGATTCGACGGCCGCGGTGCCGGGCTCCGTGCTGGCGCCGGAGGTGGACGTCACAGCGCAGGCCACGACCGTGGCGGGGACACCGACCGACCTCGGGAAGACCGGCGACGCGCTGGGGCAGCAGCTCGAGGTGCGCTCCATCGCCGTCACCGGGCTGTTCGTGCTGGCGCTGTTCTATACGCTCTACTTCGCTCGGGCCTTCATCCTCCCGATCCTGCTGGCGATCCTGCTCAACTTCCTGCTGAGCCCGGTGGTGCGTGCACTCAAGCGGCTGCGCATTCCGGTGCCGCTGGGCGCGGGGATCATCGTGCTGGCGCTGGTCGGGGGGATCGGGTACGGAGTGTACCGACTCAGCGGTCCGGCGCAGGAGTTGATCGCGTCGGCGCCCGCGAGTATGGGAAAGGTGCAGGTGAAGCTCCGGAGCATCCGTCGGCCGATCGATCAGGTGAGCAGGACGGCGGATAAAATGGCCGAGGCGACGAACACGAGCAGCACGCCGGGACAGCAGCAGGTGGTGGTGAAGGGGCCGAGCCTGAGCTCGCGGCTCTTTGGGACGACACGCGAGATCATCACCGGCTTTCTCGAGGTGGTCCTCCTTCTGTACTTCCTGCTGGCCGTGGGCGACATGTTCCTGCAGAAGCTGATCAAGGTGCTGCCCCAGTTCCGCGACAAGAAGCGGGCGGTGGCGATCGCACGCGACACAGAGGCGGCGGTGTCTACCTATCTCTATACCGTGACGCTGATCAACGCCGGCCAGGGGATTGCTGTCGCGATCGGGATGTTCCTCCTCGGGATGCCGAACGCGGCGCTCTGGGGCGTGCTGGCCGGTCTGCTCGAGTTCATTCCCTACGTCGGCGCGGCGGTGATGACGGGGACGCTGCTGATGGCGGGGCTCGTGACGTTCGACACGACGGGGCACTCGCTGCTGCCGGCCGCGGTGTACCTCGCCACCAATTTCATCCAGAGCAACCTGGTGTCCCCGATGGTGCTGGGGAACCGGCTCACGCTGAATCCGGTGGCGATCTTCATCGGCCTCGTCTTCTGGCTCTGGATCTGGGGCGTTCCCGGCGCGTTCATCGCCGTGCCCCTGCTGGCGACGTTCAAGATCTTCTGTGATCACATCGAGTCGCTCGCACCGATCGGGGAGTTCCTCGGGAAATGAGTCTCACCCCGTGGGAGCGGCGCGCGCTGGGCAACCTGTGCGAGCTGGTGGACTGCGATCGTGTCCGCATCCACCGCGATTCGCGCGACGGGCTTCGATCGGTGGTGCTCGCGCTGAGCGGCAACCGGGCGGTGGCGCTGGGGAACCACGTCTTCCTTCCGGACGGCCAGGACGACGTGGCCGTGCTGGCCCACGAGCTTACCCACTGCGGGCAGTATCAGGCGTGGGGCCCGCTCATGTACTACGGACGCGGCATTGCCGACCGGGTCCGCGACATCCTGCACCTGTCGCTCGGGATCGGCACGAGCCCGTACCGGTATGCCGCGGGCGGAAGACCGTTCGAGGCGTACCGGATGGAGCAGCAG
>JBLMWC010000130.1:0-19775 GCA_050257015.1 Bacillota bacterium
GAGCGCCCGGACCCGCGGGCGCACCTCTGCCATGATCGTATCGGCCGCCGGCTGCAAGCGCCGAACGATCCCTTCCACCCGGGCCCGCTGTGCATCGTCGAGCCCGAGGTTGAGGAGCATCCCCGGAATCTGCGCTCCGTAGCGTCGGCCCGGCGGCTGGCGTATCTCCGTCTCGCGCGCGGCACGCCGCTGCCAGGCGGCATGGATCGCGCCGCCGGCCAGCCCGCCCGCCACGAACACCGTCCCGAGCGCAATCACCGCGCGCATTCTCGCCCCGTCCATCACTCCTCTCCTTCGGCTGGCCCGGCGTGGCCCGGCGCCCAGCGGGGATCGGCGAACGCCGCCAGCACCTCCGTCGCCGCGGGGCGATAGCCCTCGCGCGCGGCGAGCTCCGAGATCGCCGAGCCGGGGGGAGCGGGCGGAGCCGCCGACCGGGCACGCAGCAGGGTGGGCACGGCGATCAGCGCGATCACCGCCGCCGCCGCGAACACCGGCCGGAGCATGCCGGCGAGCTCGCCGAGGACCGCGGGGCGCCGCCGCGCCGCGCGGCGGGCGAGCGCCTCCCGGGTGATCGAGCTGACGGCCGCGTCCATCCGGGCGGCATCGCGCCGCGGATCGAGCATCGACAGGTTGACGGCGGGCGGCAGCAGCGGAATCTCGTCGTCAGCCATGGCGATAGTCCTCCAGGAGTGAATCGCCCAGCAGCTCGCGCAGGCGGCGCCGGGCGTGGAAGAGATGCTGCCGGGACATGCCGGGAGAGGTGCCGATCACCTCGGCGATCGCGCCGTGATCCCATCCCTCCAGATCGTGCAGCAGCAGCACCTCGCGCTGCGCCGGTGAGAGGTCCGCCAGCGCCGCCTCGAGCGTCCGCCGAAGCTCCAGCTCCTCGACCCGGCGAGCCGCATCGTCCCGCGCGGGGTGGACCTCGGGCTCGAGCGGCGCGGCGCGCCGAGCCGGGTCACGGGACACGCGGTTCTTCGCGAGGTTCCGCACGATCGCGCAGGCCCACGCCCCGAACCGCTCCGGTCGGCGGCACTCCTCCAGCCGCTCGGCCGCCCGCACCAGCCCTTCGTGGCATACGTCCTCGGCGTCTTCCCGGCGACGGGTGACGGCAAAGGCGACGGCGTACGCCGCGCCGTAATGCCGCCGCACCAGCGCGTCGAGTGCTGCGGCATCCTCACGCAGCGCCCGCGCCACCAGCTCCGCATCGCTCGGCAGGCTCATGCCTCTCCTGCGTGACACAGGATGGGACGAATGCGTTAGGCCGGGGCCTCCTAACACCGCGGCACCCTGCCGTGTCTGGTGAGCGTCCCCGAACGCCACGCGGCGAAGGAGCTCCCATGAAGGTACGCCAGCTGCTCACTACGGCACATCTCTGCATCGGCCTGACACTCGCGCCGGTGCTCGCGGTCGTCGGCGTCACCGGCGCGATCCTGGTCTTCCAGCCCGAGATCGAGGACGCGGTCAACGCCCGATACACCCGCGTGGCGCCGGCCGGGTCCCCGCTGCCGCTGTCGGAGCTCGTCGCCGCCGTGAGGCGGACGGCACCCGGGGCGACGGTCGAATCGATCAGGCTGCCGCCGCGCGCTGACCGCGCGGCGATCATCACCGGGTCCGGGCCGGTGCCGGCCGCGTGGCTGGTGGATCCGTACACCGGACGGGTGACGGGACGGGCCGATCACCTCTGGACGATGCGGCCCGTCGCCCTGCTGCACCGGAGGCTCATGGCCGGCCAGACTGGCGCCACGGTGGTGACGCTCGCCGCGGTCGGCCTCCTTTTCCTCTCGATGACCGGCCTGATCCTCTGGTGGCCGGGCAGGATCTTCCGGTTCAGCCGCTCGGCCACCGGCTGGCGGCTGGCGTTCAACGTCCACAACGCACTCGGTGCGTGGGCCTGGGGCGGCTTCCTGCTGCTGGGCGCCACAGGGGCGATCATTCACTGGGAGGAGCCGGCGCTCGCCGCGATCGGGCGGATCACCCCGACTCCACCGAAGCCGCGGGGGACCGAAGGAACCCCCGGCTGCGCACCCGATGCGATGCCGGGCCCCGACGCGCTCCTCGCGAGCGCGCGCCGCGCCGAACCGGGTGCGCAGGTGACCTATGTCAGCCTGGGCGATGCCGGCGGCAAGCCCGCGCGGGCGATCCTCCGCTATCCCGAGGACCACACTCCCGCGGGCCGCACGCAGGTTCTGCTCGACGCCTGCACCGGTCGCGTCCTCTCGGCGATCTCGTCACGCACGGCGTCGCTCGACTATCGCATCGTGAAGCTCTGGAACCGGCAGGTGCACACCGGTGACCTCTTCGGCTGGCCGACGCGCATTCTCGCGGCGCTCCTGGCGCTCACACTGCCGCTCGTCTCGGTCACCGGCCCCCTCCTCTGGTGGCTCCGGCGGAGGCAGCGCGCGACGAAGGCGATCTCAGTCCGGCCGGGCCGGCGCGCGAGCGTGGCGGCGGCGATCGCGCTCCTGGCACTCGCGCCTCCCCGCCGGCTGCCGGCGCAGGATTCCGCGGCGGGACGCGTCGAGCTCCAGACGATCACGAGCCGCCTGCTCGGCGAGGATCGCCGCGTGTGGATCTACACGCCGCCGGGGTATGACTCGGCGGCGACCCGGCAATACCCGCTCGTCCTCACGTTCGATGGAGCGGGCTACGTCGCCATGATGAAGTTTCCCGATCTGCTCGACAGCCTCCGCCAGGCCGGGCGTGTCCCGCCGTTCGTCGCCGTGATGGTGGACGACTCGGCCAACCGGCTCGGCGATCTCGCCAACCACGCGAAGTTCATCGATTTCCTCGGCGACGAGCTGATCCCGTGGGTACGAGCGCACTACCGGGTGACGACCGACCCTCGCCGCACGATCGTGACGGGCGTGAGTGCCGGCGGGCTCGCCGCAGCGTACGCGGCGTTCCGGCGGCCCGACCTCTTCGGGAACGTCCTGTCCCAGAGCGGCGCCTTCTGGCGGCCGAACGAGGGATCGAACGACCCGCCCGACGACTGGCTCGTGGACCAGTACGCCCAGGCGCCAAGAAAGGACGTGCGCTTCTTCCTCGAGATGGGGGCGCTGGAGCGGCAGTTTCCGCATGCGCGCTCCGTGATCCGGATGCGCGATGTGCTCCGGTCCAAGGGCTACGAGGTCACGTGGATCGAAGTTCCCGACGCCGCGCACGAGCCGATGCACTGGCGCCGTCTCATGCCGGCCGGCCTGATCGACCTGGCGGGTGACTGGAGCTGAACCCGGTCACGCCAGCGCGCGGGCCTCGGGTGCCGAGATCACCTCGTAGTGCGTCACGCGCGGCTCGAGCTCGAGGAGGAAGTCGTGATCCTCGGGATAGTACCGCGCCTGCTCGATGTCATCGCCCGCGAACGCGCGGATGCTCTCGAGCGAATCCCAGAGGGAGACGAGCAGGAAGTGCGCGTTGGCGCCGTCGGGACGGCGGAGGACGTACACGCCGCGGTTGCCGGGCGTCGCCTCGAGATCGGGAACGCCGGTCCGGCTCAGGTAGTCGGCGTAGTCGTCGGCGCGGGCCGCCGGCACCACGCCATGCCACGTACGCGCGATCATGGGGAAGCCCTCAAAGCCAGCGCCGGACGCGGCGACAATAGGCGGCATACGCGTCCCCGAATGCCGCGGCGAGATAGCGCTCCTCCCGCCGGATGACGGCGACCGTGAGCGCGAGCAGCACGAAGGGAAGGAGCAGGAGCGGCCAGACCGAATCGATCAGCACCACGCCGCCGAGATACGCGAGCGTCAGGCCGAGGTACATCGGGTTCCGGGTGAACCGGTACGGACCCGTCGTCACGAGGCGGCTGGCCGGATGATGCGGAATCACCGCCGTACCGGCCCGCAGGAAGGTGGTGAGCCCCGACAGCATCAGCGTGAGACCTGCGAGGAGCAGGAGCCAGCCCAGCGGCGGACGGATTCCGGCGAGCGAGGCGCCGAGCAGAGGCACCGGCCGCGCGCGGTGCAGGAGCCAGCCTGCAAGAAAGCCGCCCCCGAAGAGGAACGGCGGTGGAACGCGGACGCCCGCATTGGCGGGAGCGTCGTTGCTCGAAGAGGTCACAGGGGCTCCGCGATGCTATTCGGGTTGGAAGGTCGCGATCATGCCGAGCCTCGCGTGTGGCGGCTTGTCGGGCGCGTCCACGAGGTTGCACACGACGAGATAGGTTCGCCCGCTCAGCAGGTCGAGCCAGACGCGCGGCTCGGCGGGCTCTCCGGGCTCGCTCACGATGAGGCCCACCTGCCCGTCGATGAAGTCCCGCCGCCGGGAGCCGCTCTGGATGCTGCGCATGGCGCTGTCGCCGCTCATCCCGGGCTTCAGGCGCGCGATGACCATCTCGTGGCGCACCCTGCCGTGATTCTCGAATGCGAAGGTCGTCTCGCCGCGCCGGATGTGCGCGGGGAGATGGAAAGCGTAGTCGGTTCCCGTGATCGTGAGCGCAACCGGTGCATGGGACGGCGCGAGCGCGGGACGGCCGCCGATCGCAAGGATCGCGACGCCCGCCGCGGCAGGAATCGGGATGAGGTTCATGGGCGCGAGTGGTAGCGGTCGAGAATGTCGAGCACCGCCGCCTGGACGGCGGCGTGGTTCATGATGAAGGTGTGCATGACCGGGAAGGTGGGCACCTGATCCTCCGGCTTCATCCGTGCCTCGCTCAGCGCGACGATGCCGTCGTTCGGCTCCTGCCCGAACGGGCTCCGTGACCCGTGGAAGCCGCGCACGCCGGCGAGCACGGTGTAATCGTACGATGGAGACGGCAAACCGGCAAAGAATTCCGGGGAGGCCAGCCGCTGGCCGCACTCGCCGGCGAACCACCGGAACGGCGCATAGCCGGCGACGCGCCGGGCGAGACGGGGTGGGTGGTTCGGGGTGCCGAGCATGATGAGGTGGGCCAGGCGACTCGGCTCCGATCGCGCGAGTGCCGCGCGCAGGAGGAGCCCGCCGAGGGAATGCCCGACGGCGGCCCACGGCTCGCCTCGGGCATCGAGCGCCTCGAGGCGAGCCGCGAGGCGAGCCACGATCCGGTCGCAGCTCTGGAGCCATGGCGCGTAGCCGAAATACCGTGCGGTGTGCCCGGCGCGCCCCAGACGCCGGCCGAGCCGCCGGAGCGAGATCGAGGTCCGGCCGAGACCGTGCACCATGAGGACCACCACGCTCAGCCCGCGACCGGAACGCTCAGGCGGCTCCCCCGACGGTGTAGGACAGTGTCACCATCCCGCTCGGATAGCGGTGCACGTTCGTCAGCGTGAGCGCCGTCGCCGCGATGGAGGGAGAGACAAGCGGCGTACCGCGCCCCAGCAGGATCGGGACGACCGTGACCTCCACCCGGTCCACCTGGCCCGCGGCGAGGAGCGACGCGAAGAGGTGGCTCCCGCCGAAGAGCCAGATCTCGCCGTCGCCCGGCTCGGAGCGGAGCGCCGCCACCGTCCTGGCGGCGTCGGCGGCCACGATCCGGACCTCGGGGTGAGCGTCCGGCTGCATGGTGCGAGAAAAGACGTAGACCCGCGTGTCCGGTGGCCAGGTCGGGCCGCCTCCCGCCTGCATCGCCTCGTAGCTCCGGCGCCCCAGGAGCACGGTGTCCACCCGCGCGAAGATCGCGGCGAAATCGACCGCCGGATCGTTCGGGATCCAGTCGAAGCCGCCGCTCGCATCGGTGATGAAGCCGTCGAGACTCGCGGCGACATTGTAGCGGACCGGCCGCATCGGGACTACACCGTGCGGGGGTGAACGGAGGCCGGATCCTCGAGCATGCGCTCGATCCGGCGGTCGGGCACCAGCCAGATGAGGGCGACGCCGACGTAGATCGCGCCGGCGATCGCCTGATGCACGAACGCGGCCGGGATGGCGATGAGGTAGAGCAGCGGCGAGATCTTCCCCTTGAGATCCCGCCCGACGGCGGCACGCAGCACCGAATCGGGGCCTTCACGCGCGAGGATCGCCCGCTCGAGGATGAAGTAGGCGATCCCCGCCATCAGCAGCACGAAGCCGTAGAGGGCGGTCGGCGTCGGTGCGAAGTGGTTCTCACCCATCCAGCCGGTCACGAACGGAACCAGCGAGAGCCAGAAGAGGAGATGCAGGTTGGCCCAGAGGATCGTCCCGCCGACTCGATGGGTGACGTGCAGCATGTGATGATGGTTGTTCCAGTAGATGCCCAGGTAGATGAAGCTCAGGATGTAGCTGAGCAGGACCGGCACCAGCGGGCGGAGCGCCGCGGCGTCGGTGCCGTGCGGAATCCGCAGCTCCAGCACCATGATGGTGATGATGATCGCGAGGACGCCGTCGCTGAAGGCCTCCATCCGTCCCTTGTCCATCAGCTGAGGCTCCCGCTGTGCGTGGTGGCGCGCTGGGCCGTCATTGATGCCGGTCGCCGTGACTCGGCGGCTGGGAGACGACGAGGAACTCGATCGGCGCAGCGGCGTCGTTCCGTGCCTGATGCGCGGCGCCCGGTGCCACCTCCAAACCGATTCCCGGTCCCAGATGATGGACCCGGCCTTCCACCTCGAGAGTAAGCGTCCCCACCAGCACGAAGAAGAACTGGCGGGAGTGTGCATGATGGTGGCGCACCTCGCCGGTGCCGGCCGGCATCCGCTCCTGAATGACGCTCAGCTCCCGAGTCCGGACCAGATGCCAGCCGTCGCAGCCGGACCCCCACACATAGTGCTCGGCCGTCGCGCGCGAGACGGGATCGGGAGCGGCGACCGGTGTGTCGCGCTGTCCGTCGCTCACGGCAACCGGTGCGGTACCGCGAGCCGGTCTCCTCTGCCCTGCGCCAGCGCGCGCAGCTCGGCGACGACGGGATGGGAGCTGACGAACCCGAAGGGCCGAACCTTCGGCATGAAGACGACCTCGCTGCCGAACTCGGTGGGCCGGCGGAAATGCAGCGTCACCGGGTGCATGCTGATCCAGCGATTCTCGGTGACCTCCGCGATGTCGCCGGCGGGCACGCGAATCGTCGTCCGGTAGTCGGAGACAAGAAGCGTCCCACCGTCCAGCTGCACCCGCTTGAGACGCGCGCAGGTTCGCCAGATGAGCAGGCCGCCGACGAGCCAGATCAGCAGGACCAACCACTTCGACTCGGTCGGCACCGGCGACCCTCTCGCCCTCTCCGACCACAGCATCAGGGCGGCGGCACCGAACGCCAGTACCCAGAGCGGCGGGATGACGAACTTCATCAGCGCCGTCTGTCTCGACGACAGAGTGCGAAGGCTCCGCGACGGAGTGATATCGGCCACGGTCAGCTCTCCAGCGTTCCCAGATGCCGCTCGCTCCGCGCGAGGCCGCTGGTGGCCAGATCGAGCTCGGTGTACGCATCGTGCTGCGCCTGGCGGAATGCCTCCCAGTCGCCGCGGGACTCCCAGCGGTCGAGCGTCACCAGCCGGTCCGGCCGCGCGACATCCTGCAGCAGGATCGTCTCGCGGAATCCCGGCGCGGTCCGGAAGAGCGCCGCCCAGGCACCGGCCGGTCCGTAGACCGTGACGAAGTCATCGTGCACGTCCGGGTCGACCTCGAACTCCCAGATCGTGGTGAACATCAGGGCGGCGCCGTTCAGGCCACGGAAGACTCGGCCGCCCCGACTCGCCGGCGGACCGCGCCGATGTCGCGCACAGGCCGTACCTCGATGCAGCCGGTGCTCGACCACGGGAATGCCGCCGCGATCCGGAGCGCCTCGTCCATGTCCTCCGCCTCGATGAGGTTGAAGCCGCCAAGCACCTCCTTCGTCTCGGCGAACGGCCCATCGGTGATCGTCAGGCGGCCGTTCCGGCGGCGGATCGACTTCGCCGTGCCCACGTCCTCGAGCATCTGCGACTCGATCAGCTTTCCCTCGGTCTGCAGCTCGTCGGCGTGCGACAGGCAGTCGCGCATCATGCCGTCGGCCTCGCCGGCCGGCAGACCGTCGAGCAGCTTCCCGTCGTTGTACACCAGTACGATGAATTTCACGGATACGACTCCCAGGCGAGTGTGGCCACCATCAGCTCCGCCGCTTCGGACGCCGGACGAGCTCCCCGCCGCAGTTGGGGCAGACGCCGGCCATCGAGTCGGCACAGGACGCGCAAAAGGTGCACTCGTAGCTGCAGATGTGGGCAACCCCGTCGGCCGCGAGCGCCGCATGGCATCGCTCGCACGCGGTGCGCATCTCGAGCGTCATTCGTCCTCCGTCTCGCCGATCCCGCGGCTGATCCGGAACACGTGGCCGTCGGGATGGCGCACGTGCATCTCCCGGACGTTCCACGGCATGTCGGTCGGCGGCCAGGTGACCTCGATCCCCTGCTCCAGGCAGTGCCGGTGAATCGCGTCCACGTCGTCCACCCAGATCGACATCCACATTCCGTTCCCCGCTGCGTCGTTCCCGTCGGGCCCGAACGTCTTCGTCACCTGGCCCTTCCCCCGGCCGCCCTGACCGTCGAGGCAGAGAAAGATCGAACATTCGCCGGAGCAGACGGACCCGAAGCTCGGCGGCGTCCCCCAGTCCCAGCTCTTCTCCCAGCCGAGCTTCGCGAACCAGTCGAAGGTCTGCTGCATGTCCGAAACGTTGAGGATCGGTGTCACCGCATGCGCCAGCATCATGCACCTCCGGGGTGCCGGTCTGATTCCGCGACGTTACGCCATCGTGCACCGGGCCGCCAGCCCCATGCGACTCATCGTCAGAGGGTCCGCTGAACCCGGCACGGGTGCCCGAACGCCAGCACGTCCGGCGGCAAATCCTCGGTGACGAGACTGCCGGCGCCGATCGTCACGTTATCGCCGATCGTCACCCCCGGGAGGACGATCGTGCCGGCGCCAAGCCACACGCGGTCGCCGATGCGAATGGGAGACGCCTGCGTCCGGTAAGGCGACCGAGGGTCGTCCCGGCTCCGGCCCGCGCTCAGGCGATCCGCCGCCCGAAGCGGATGGTGCGCAGTCAGGAGCTGCACGCCGGGTCCCAGGAGCCCTTCCTCGCCGATCCGGATCTCGGCCGAATCCAGCAGGACGCAGTTCACGTTGATGAAGGTGCCGGCGCCGATCGTGATGTGGGCCCCGTAATCACAGAAGAAGGGCGGCTCGATCCAGACGCCGGGCCCGGCCGTACCGAGGAGCTGGTCGAGGAGAGCGCGGCGGCCCGGCCCGTCGGTCGCGGCACTCGCGTTGAAGCGCGCGAGCAGCGCCCGCGCGCGCTGGGCGAGTGCCAGGAGCTCGGGATCGCGACTGTCGTAGAACTCGCCGGCGAGCATCCGCTCGCGCTCGGTCGGCATCGGTGTCCCGGCGGTCACATCTGCGGCATCCGGATGCTCTTCGCCGCGATCACCTCCGCCCTCGAGAGCGGCAGCGCCGTCGGCGAAGTGGTGTAGAAGGCCAGCCCCTTGTAGCTCGTCAGGTACTGGTAGCGCTTGCGGAAGGTGCCGCCGTAGGCGACGACGACTACGGGCTCATCGGCCTTGCCCACGAGGGACAGGAAGACCGGAGGCTCGACCTGGACGAGGACGCCGGAGGCCTTGATTGCCTGAAGGGCGGCACCATACGCCGCGTGCGCGGCCCCGGTCATCGCCTTGCTCCGGTGCGATCCGCCGCGACGGGGCGGATCGAGTCGATGACCGTCGCATCCATCATCATGCGCCATTCTCCTGAAGCCGAGCGAACCCAGGTGATCATGTAGCGGCCGTACGCCGTCTCTGGCGGCTTTCCCGCGACGCGGGAGACGTCCTGCTGGTGGCCCACCTCGCTCACGACGCCGCCGCGGCCCGTCATCGCGACCGGCTCGAACTCGAAGCTCTCATAGCGCGTCGTGGCGAGCGCCCGCCCGAAGAACTGCTCGATCGCGCGACGGCCCCGAAGGGTCGGAAGTCCCGGCACCATGAAGGCCGCGCTGTCGGCGTAGAACTCGGCGAGCCGGCCGGCGTCATTCAGGAGCACGGCGCGCTGGAACGCCGACCGCGTCTGGCCCAGGCCCGCGCTGTCGAGACCGGCGAAGGCGGCCGCGGCGCGGTCGGCCGGCGCGGTGCAGCCGGCAACCGCGGCCGCGAGAAGGCAGCCGAGCGTGAAGCATCGCTTCAGCCGGGGCGGGACTATCACCGCCGCCGCGCCTCGTACTGAGCGAAGAGCGTCCAGCCTCCGTTGCCATCCGACCGCTCGAGCCGCATCTCCCAGCGGTCGCGGGCGCGATCGTAGACGAAGGTGTCGCGGAACGCCCCCGCCGGATACGGGAAGTCGAGCACCAGCGTGTCGCCCCGTGCGGCACCCGTCGCCGTCGGCACCGAATACGCCGCGCCGAAATTGTCGAGCCAGTGCGCGATCACCCCGGCGCCGGCGGTGTCGGCGCCGAGGAAGGCCCGCGCCTCGTAGCCGGGCGGCAGGTGCACGTCGGTCATGTGCAGCTCCACATACTTCGCCTGAAGCACCCGGCTCACATCGAGCGCGTACGTGGCCGGGCGCCCCCGGACGGTGCCGGCCATCGCCCACTGGCCGACGAAGTGCTCCAGCAGACTGTCGGTCGAGGCCGGCGTCTGGGCGGCGAGCGGGGCCGACGCGGCGACTGCGATCACGACGGAAAGAAGCGCATGCTGCGCCATGCCGATTCCTCGCGCGGTGGCGATGAGTGGCGGGGATCGCCGGCTCATGTGGCCGGCTGGTAGCGTTCCCGCAGGATCTTCAGATGGTGCAGCTCGTGGCCGGCGATGTGCCACGCCAGCGCGCGGACGGTGACCCGCGCGCCGTTCGCGACGCCGCTCCGCGTCAACGCCGCGTCCGGAAGGTTCGCGAAGAGACTCAGCGTGCTCGCCCGGACCGCCGCATGCTCTGCCAGCAGGCTCTCGAGCGCTCGCGCGTCGGCGCCCGACGCCGCCGCGTACGGATCCTGGTCGAATCCCGGCAGCTCGGTCCCGTCTCCGCGGGCAAACCGGAGCGCCCGGTACGCGTAGATGCGCTCGTCGTCCGCCAAGTGCAGCAGGATCTCCTTCGGCGTCCACTTGTCCGGCGCATACCGGTAGCGCAGACGGTCGGCCGGAAGCGCGCGGAAGAAGGCGTCGATGAGCCGCGCCTGGTCCTCCAGATGCGCGAGAACGCGGCCGTCGTCGGGCAGGAGATCGAGGTACATGGCGGCATAGGGCGGATACTCGCCGGCCGCAGGCTTCGGGATGGTGCGCACGCCCCATAGTACGATGCATTCGCCGCGTTGTCAGGTGCGCCCGCGCAGCGGGTCGCCCGACCCTGCCGGACGCGCCGCGATGGCGACAGATTCCGGGTGCCGCCGGGTTCGCACGGCGGCACGACGCCGAGGGTGTGATGAAGCTCCCGCAGGACCTTGCCCGCCTTCCCGCTGAAGCCGGCGCGCGCCACGTCGCGCTGGCGCACCTGAAGGACACCGCCGCCGCGTACCACCGCCTCACGACGAAGCGCCGAGACGAGGACCCGGAGGCGCTGCACGACTTCCGTGTCGCGCTCCGCCGGCTCCGGAGCTGCCTCCGCGCCTATCGCCCTCAGCTGCGTACCAGCGTCTCGAAGCGCTCCTACGCGCGGCTTCGCCGCCTCGCCGGCGCGACGCGAAAGAGCCGCGATCTCGAGGTGCATCTCGCGTGGGTGCGGGGCGGGAAGTCGGAGCCGGCCGGCCACACCGGAGTCGCCCACGCGCTCGCCGGCCGGCTCGACTCGGCGGAGCGGCGGATGCGGCAGCGGCTCGACCGGCGCTTCCGGCGCGCACACCGGCGGCTGGAGCGGCAGCTCGAGCGCCTCGTGATCGACGCGCCGCTCGACGGGAGTGTCCGCGACCGGACGATGGCGACGGTCACCGGACGGCTCGTCGCCGAGCGGTCCGCGTCGCTCCGGTCGGCGCTGGCAGGAATCCAGAGCATCGAGGATCGCGACGCGATTCACCAGGCCCGCATCGCCGGCAAGCGGCTCCGCTACCTGCTCGAGCCGTTCGAAGTCGCCGTCCCCGCCGTGGCCGGGCTGCTGACGCGGCTGACGGCGTTTCAGGACATCTTCGGCGACCTGCACGATGTGCAGGTGTTCGGCGACGAGCTCGACGAGTCGCTCGGGACGCTCGATCACTCCGATCCCCATCGTGCGACCCTCGCCACGCTCCGGAGTCGTCTCGACGAGCGGGGCCGGGAGGCGTTCGGCGTGGCACGCGCCGAATGGCTGGACGGACACGCCGATCCCTTCTTCGACGAGGTTGCCGAGGTGGCCGACGCGATCACGGCGCTGGGCGGCGGCGACCGGGAGATCGAGCGGAAGTACCTGCTCAGCGCCCTCCCGCCGCTCGACTCGGCGCACGTCGAGGAGATCGAGCAGGGATATCTCCCCGGCGAGCGGGTGGTCGAGCGGCTCCGGCACGTACGGGCCAACGGCACGGAGCGCTATCTGCGGACGGTGAAGTCGGGCGCCGGCGTGAGCCGGGTCGAGCTGGAGGAGCCGGTGGATGCGGCGACGTTCGCGCGGCTGTGGCCGCTCACCGATGGCCGCCGCCTCCGGAAGCGCCGCTACCACGTGCGAGAGGGTGACCGGGTCTGGGAGGTGGATGAGTATCTCGACCGCGAGCTGTTCGTCGCCGAGATCGAGCTGGGCGCCGAGCAGGAGGAGGTGCATCCTCCGGCGTGGCTCGAGCCGCTGCTGGTGCGCGAGGTCACCGGTGACGTGAGCTACTCGAATCGCGAGCTTGCCCGCTGACGCGGGCGACGACTCGAAAGGAGAGCGCAGATGATCGGGAGATGGAGTCGGGTTCGGGGTCCGGCCGCCATGACGGCGGCCGCGGCGATCGTGCTGGTGGCCGCGGCGGCGCCGGTGACCCGCGCGCCGGCCGGGCGGCAGCGCGTACTGATCTCCGCGGACTCGCTCGCCGCGCTGATCGCGCGGGAGCCGGCGGCGGGCCGGGCCGACTCTCCCCTCGTGATCCTGCGTGTCGTGCGGGCGGGCGCTGCCGACACCGCGCGGATCCCGGGATCGCGCGACCTCGCCTTCGACGCGCTGGTGGTCGAGCGTGACGGGCTCCCGAACGAGCTGCCACCGGTGACGGCGCTCGACTCGGTCCTCGAGAGCGTGGGCGTGGGGGACCGCTCCCGCATCGTGCTGTATGGTGAGCCGCTCGAGGCGGCGCGCGCGTTCTTCACCCTCGATGCGCTCGGCCACGGCGAGCACGCTGTCGTCCTGGACGGCGGCATCGCCGCGTGGCGCGCGGCCGGCGGGGCGCTTGCGGCGGCGGCGACACAGCGCGCCGCGGCCAGAGGCCGCCTCACGTCGCGCCCCGATGCCGGACGGGTGGTGGATGCGGCGTGGGTGGCCGCCCGAAGCGGCAGCCCGCACATCGCGCTCATCGATGCGCGCCCGCCGGAGGAGTATCGGGGCGACAGGCCCGGCGCCGGCGTCACCCGCCCCGGTCACATTCCCGGTGCGGGAAGCCTCTTCTGGAAGACGACGCTCGTGTCGGACTCGCTTCCGCGTCTGAAGGACGCCGACTCGCTCCGGGCGCTGTTCACGGCCGCGGGCGTGAAGGCGGGTGACACGGTGGTCACCTACTGCCGTACCGGCGTGCAGGCGAGCCACGCGTACCTCGTGGCGCGGCAGCTCGGCTTTCCGGTGCGGATGTACGACGGAAGCTTCATCGACTGGAGCCGGCGCCCGACGCTTCCCGTCACGAAGGGGGCATCGCCGCGCTGATTCAGCGCGGAATCGCGAGACCGGTCGCGGGGTCGAAGAAATGCACCTTGCCCGGATCCACCGCGAGCTGCACCGGGCTGCCGCTGACCGGCGGCACGGCGGCGGGAAGCCGCGCCGTGAGATCGGTGCCGGCCGCGCGCACATGCAGCAGCAGCTCGCTGCCGAGCGGCTCGGCGAGCTCCACCGTCGCGGGAATGCCGCTGCCGGGGTCGGCCAGCCGGAGATCCTCGGGACGTATTCCGAGGATGACGTCACGCCCGACCTGCCCCTCGAGCGGCCCGAGCCACGCCGGCGCGAGCGTTACATTTGTTTCAGTCCCGCGCAGGCGGAACGCTGCGTGTTCGCCCTCGCGCACCACCGTGCCGGGGACTAGATTCATCGCCGGACTCCCGATGAATCCTGCGACGAAGATGTTCCGCGGTTGGTCATACAGCTCCAGCGGCGGAGCAATCTGCTGGACACGCCCCCTGTCGAGCACCACGATCCGATCGCCCAGCGTCATGGCTTCCACCTGATCGTGCGTCACGTAGATCATCGTGGCGCCGAGTCGCCGGTGGAGCGCCGCGATCTCGCGCCGCATCTGCAGTCGCAGCTTCGCATCGAGGTTCGAGAGCGGTTCGTCGAAGAGAAAGACCTTCGGCTGCCGCACGATCGCGCGCCCCAGCGCGATTCGCTGGCGCTCACCTCCCGACAACTGCCTCGGCTTCCGGTCCAGAAGCTCGGTGATGCCGAGCAGCGCGGCCGCTTCGCGGACCCGCGTGTCGATCTGCGCGCGCGGCATGCGACGGAGCGTGAGGGCGAACCCCATGTTCTCATACGCCGTCATGTGCGGATAGAGCGCGTAGGTCTGGAAGACCATCGCGATGTCGCGTTCCCTGGCCGGCAGATCGGTGACGTCGCGCTCGCCGATGCGCACCCGCCCCGCGGTGGCCGACTCGAGGCCGGCGACGATGCGGAGCGTCGTGCTCTTGCCGCAGCCCGACGGGCCGACCAGCGCGCAGAACTCGCCGTCCGCCACCTCGAGGCTCACGTCGTCCACCGCCACCCGCGTCCTGCCGGCGACGGTGAACGCCTTGCGAACCGAGTCCAGTGTCACGCTCGCCATGGCACTCCTCAATACAAATGAGCCAGCTGATGCGCTTTCCCGCCGGATTTCTCTGGGGTGCCTCGACCTCAGCCTATCAGATCGAGGGATCGCCGCTCGCCGACGGCGCCGGCCCCAGCATCTGGCACCGGTTCTCCCACACGCCGGGCCGCACCGCCAACGGCGAGACCGGCGACATCGCCTGCGATCACTACAACCGGTACGCGTCCGACGTCGACCTGATGCACTCCCTCGGCCTCAACGCGTATCGCTTCAGCATCGCGTGGGCCCGGATCTTCCCCGAGGGAAAAGGGGCGGTCAATCAGCGCGGGCTCGACTTCTACGATCGCCTGATCGACCGGCTGCTCGAGCGCGGGATCACGCCCTCGGTCACGCTCTTCCACTGGGACCTCCCCGCCGCGCTCGACGATCGCGGCGGCTGGCTCAACCCGGACATCGCGGGCTGGTTCGCCGACTACGCGACGACCCTCTTCCGCGCCTTCGACGACCGCGTGCCGATGTGGGCCACGCTCAACGAGCCCTGGGTCGTGACCGACGGCGGCTACCTGCACGGCCCGCTCGCTCCCGGCCACCGGAGCCTGTTCGAGGCCCCGATCGCCGCGCACCACCTGCTCCGCTCCCACGGCTCCGCGGTCCAGGCGTATCGCGCCGAGGGGCGCAACCAGATCGGCCTCGTGGTCAACCTGGAGCCCAAGTACCCGGCGTCCTCCACATCCGAGGACCTCGCCGCCACCGCGCGGGCCGATGCGTACATGAACCGCCAGTTCCTCGATCCCGTCTTCCTCGGCAGCTATCCCGACGAGCTGCGCGAGATCTTCGGCGAGGCGTGGCCCGAATTCCCCAGCGCCGACATGGACCTCATCCGGCAGCCGATCGACTTCCTCGGCATCAACTACTACTTCCGGAGCGTCACGAAGCACGACGACGAGAAGCTGCCCGTCCGGGCGAGCGCGGTCCGCCAGCGGAGCCACCCGTACACGGAGACTGGCTGGGAGATGTATGCTCCCGCACTCACCCGGGTGCTGCTCTGGATCCGCGAGCGGTACGGCCCTACCCCGATCTACATCACGGAGAACGGCGCGGCGATGTACGATCCGCCGAAGCCACTCGACGGCCGGGTCGAGGATCCGCTCCGCGTGTACTACTTACGCGAGCACCTTCGCGCCGCCCGCGAGGCGATCCGCCAGGGCGTCGACCTGCGCGGCTACTTTGCCTGGTCCTTCATGGACAACTACGAGTGGAGTCTCGGCTACGACCGGCGCTTCGGCATCGTGCACGTGGACTTCGAGACCCAGGAGCGCACGCCGAAGTCGAGCGCGCTCTTCTACTCGGACGTCATCCGGAGCCACGGGGAATCGCTGGGCGCGACGCCGTGACGCGCCCGGTCCTCAGCAACTGCTCACTCCGAAGATCACCTCAGCCGGAAGCCGCCGCAGTCTGATCGAGCCATCGGGCGCGAGCGCGCCCGGCGTTCCGTCGATGCGCGCCGAGGCCGGCCGGCAGTCGAAGGGCGCGTAGACCACGATCCCGCCGGGCGGCACCGCCACGCTGCCGCCCACCCGTACCGTCATCTCATCGTCTCGCCGATTCATCGTGAAGTCGATCCGCTCACGGCCGATCGGAAGATCCCGCACCGCGACGCCCGGCGTCTCGCTCACCCACGCCGACGGCACGCCGACCCCCAGCACGAGCGCGCTGTCGGACTCGCGCTCGTACGCGAGCATGTCGAGCAGCGAGCGGACGTAGTCCGACGCGACCCAGGTGTGAGGAAGATCGCCCAGGAAGCCGGGGGCCGCGCTGTCCCGATAGACGACCTCGGGCCACTGCCGCCACCCGGCGGGCCGCTGCCCGCTGAACAGGATCCGGAGCAGCTCCCACGCATCCGCCCGCCGGCCCAGCCGTACCAGCGCGCCGATGTTGCGCATCTCGTAGGGCGTGTACGCCTTCCAGCCGGACGAATCGGCGCGCGCGCGCACCTCGCGCAGGTAGCGATCGTAGGTGTGGGCCAGCGCCTCGACAGGGAGACTCGCCGCCTGACCGCCCGGCGTGATGCCGATGCTGGTGGAGGTGGGGTCGTAGTCGCCAAGGTCGGCGGAGCCGGGTATGTAGTCGAGCCCGTCGCGCGCGATGGTGGCGCGGATGGAGCGGTGCAGGCCGCGAGCAAAGTCGTCCCGGATCCGGGCATAGTGCGCGGGATCGTGGCCCAGCGTCACCGCGAGATCGGCTGCGTCGGCAAGCCCGCGGAGCGCGAAGAAATCGTCCCAGTACGAGTGGACCGGCTTGGCCGAGTAGCCCTCGTGGCTGATCGACGGCGGCATGATGCCGGCCGGGTCGGCGCGACGCACCGAGTCCATGTACGCCACCGCCGCCGCGACGTGTGGCCACATTCGCACGAGGAACGCGCGGTCACCGGTTGATCGCCAGTATCGCGCGATGGCGTAGATCAGCTCGCCGTGGCTGTCGTGCTCCGTCACCGGATCGGCGCCCCGCGTATCGACGCAGCACGGCACCTTCCCATCGGGATACTGATAGGGCGCGAACCACTCGAGGAACTCCCGTACCGCCTCCGGCTGGCCCATGCGGAGCAGCGCGTCGCCGATCATCGCGCCGTCCCGGATCCACGAGCGGCGATACGACCGCGCACCGGGCTCGATCGCCGGCCCGTCGCGGTTGATCAGCATGTAGGCCAGACTGCTCCGGAGCGCATCGGCATATGGATGGGCTGACGGCGGGAGATCCACGGTCACGCGGCCGGGGAGCGAGCGCCAGTCGAGTGTCGTGCGCGTCAGCGCCGCCCGGGCGAGGGCCGGCGACATCGGCCCTCGCTCCGCCTTGGCCGCTTCGAGCGGAAACCGGAGATAGATGTCCTGCACACTGCCGGGCTCCAGCTCGAGCCGGTAGCTCAGCGCTGCGGAGACGAGCCTCCGGGGGTCGCTCACCGAGCGCGCGCGCGGCACGGTGCCGTGGGCGAGGAACTCGGAGATGTCGCCCTGGTCGAAGGTGGCCGCGCCGAATGCTTCCGGCCGGGTGGCGAGGTCGATGCGCGGAACACCGTCGATCCACACGCTCCTGTCGCGCAAGCCGATGCGCCCGATCTCCGCGGCCCCTCCCGCGACGCCGAGGAACTGCCATGGCGGATTGACCTGGAGGGGACGAAGGGCGAGCAGAAGGGTGACGCGCTCCGCGCGCGGGCCCATGTTGGCGACGCGATAGCGCGCATAGCTCGAGACCGCGCCGTGCCGCCGTGCCGCGAAGGCGGTGACCGTCAGGCTCACATTGCCGAACGCCGACGTCACCGACGGAATCGGAAGATGCCCGTCCGCGAGCGACTGCCTCGGCGCCGCGTCCGCCCAGCTCAGTGTTCGATCGCCGACACGCAGGAACGGCTCGACCGAGAACCCGCCCGCCGCCGGCTCGAACGCGCCGTCCTGGCCGAGGAGACCGCGGTGCCCGTCGCCGCTGACGCCGACGATCGTCCAGTACGACTGATGGCGGGTGAAGTACCGCGGATAGCGGCCCCTCGGCGCGTCGTCCGCGACCGCCTGGAGAAAGGCGTTCGGCGTCGCGGCCCACTCGAGCGGCTCGATGTGGATGGCGCGGAGCCCGAAGCCTCGGCCGGCACTCCGGGTCATCACGATGCGGACGAAGCGCGCTTCGGTCTCCGGCAGCGCGAGGTAATCGCGGCCGCCGTTGGCATCGCGGGCGGCGTATGCCGGCGTCCAGCTCGCGCCGTCGTCGGAGAGGAGCACGAGGTAGTCGCGCGCAGCCCCGTCGGCCTCCCAGTGGAGCGTCATGCCGCCGAACTCGCGGCGCTGGTGGAAATCGACGGTGAGTGTCGCGTGCGTGGCAGGGCCGCTCCGCCACGACGAGAGCGAATCGGCGTCGAGCGCGAGCGCCGGCGAATGGCCGGCCTCGCTCTTCGACGCGGTGACCGCGGGGGTCAGATCGTAGGGCCGTTCGGGCGGCCGGGGCTCGAGCTGGAGCTGGTCGATCCAGACCGTTCCCTTGCCGCCGGTGCCCGCGGTGATGGCGAGCTCGATCGACGCGACGTGATGCGGCATCCCGCCGCCCACCGGTCCCCAGGCGAACTCGATCTGCCGCCGGCGGGTGGTGAGCTTCGTCCAGCCGCGCGGAAAGGTCAGGTTCCGTCGGTTCATCCACCAGACGTTGTCGCCGGTCGAGTCCACCAGCTTGAACTCGAGGTTGTTGACCGGCGCGTCCGCGCGGATCCAGAAGGTGAAGGCGTAGTTGTCGGGCAGGTCGATCGCGAAGCGCTTCCGGGCGACTGCGTAGCCGCCGTGTCCCTGGAAGTCGAAGTCCAGGCGCATCGCCCGGCCGGCATGGCCGCTGTCAGTGCCGATCCGGAGGAGAACGCCGTCGGCCGGTGCCGCGGTCCACCCGGCCGTGGTCTCGAAGTCGTCGAGCACCCGCGCGGCATCCGACTGCGCCGCGGCGGCCCGGGGAGCCACGCTTGCGGCGAGTGCCACGATCACTGCTCCGCGCGCAGCCGCACGACGCCGCGTCACTTGACGCTGCCGACCATGATGCCTTCCACGTAGTACTTCTGCAGCACCAGGAAGACACCCATCACCGGCAGCACCGTGATGACCGAGCCGGCCATCATGAGCTCGGTATCCTGCACGTGCTCGCCCACGAGGTTGGCGATCGCCACCGGCAGCGTCCAGCGCGACTCGTCGCTCAGCACGATGAGCGGCCACATGAAGTCGTTCCAGGTATTCAGGAAGGTCCAGATGGAGAGGGTCGCGAGGATCGGCATGATCGACGGGACCACGACCGACCGGTAGATCCGGAACTCGCTGGCGCCGTCGATCCGAGCCGCGTCGAGCAGGTCGTCGGGAATGCTCAGCGCGTACTGGCGGACCAGGAAGATGCCGAAGATGCTCGCCATCCCGGGGACGATGACGCCCCAGTAGGTGTTGATGAAGCCCATCTCCTTGAGCATCAGGAAGAGCGGCAGCATCGCGACCTGCACCGGCACGACGAGTCCGGTGAGCAGGATCCGGAAGGCGCGGTCGCGGCCCCGGAA
>JBLMWC010000131.1:0-8479 GCA_050257015.1 Bacillota bacterium
GCCTGGCACCGGTGGTGGCAGGCCGATCGGGCGCCGGCGCGGTGGACGGCACCGCTTCCCGCCGTAGCCGAAGCGGTGCGGTGGCGCCGCGGACAGGCGGGGGTCGAGATCGGTGAGCTTCGGCTCTCCGGAGCGCGCGAGGCGTGGCGCATCCGCGCCATCCTGGTCCGGCTCGACCCGGCCCGCGTCCGGGTGCGGCTCGATGCGGCGCCGGTCATCCGCGGATCGGCCAACCAGTGGTCGCTCCGCTCGGCGCCCGGCGATGCGCTCGTCGCGCTCAACGCGGGACAGTTCGGACCGGCGGGGCCGTGGGGGTGGGTGATGCGGAACGGCGTCGAGCGGCAGGCGCCGGGCAGGGGGCCGCTCGCCCCGGCGGTGGTGATCGACGGCGCGGGCCGGATCCGCATCGTGCCGCCGGACAGCATCGCCGCCGTCCGTGCGGCAGGCGCCGCCGTGACGGCGTTCCAGTCGTACCCGGCATTGCTGGAGGGAGACGGCGCGATACCCGAGGCACTCCGGAACCCGGACCAGGGCGTGGACCTCGAGCACCGCGATTCCCGTCTCGCCCTCGGTGAGCTGCGGGACGGCCGGATCCTCATCGTCCTGACACGCTTCGAGGCGCTCGCCGGCGCGCTCGACAACCTGCCGTTCGGTCTCACCACGCCCGAGGCGGCGGCGCTCATGGGCGCGCTGGGCTGCCGCCGTGCGGTGCTCCTCGACGGCGGCATCTCCGGCCAGCTCGCCGTCCGCGAGGCCGACGGCCGGCTCCGCACCTGGAACGGGATGCGCTACGTGCCGCTCGGCCTCGTCGTCACCGCCGGCGGCTCGAGGTCAGACTAGGGCGTCATCGCCTTCGCGCGCACCGGCTCCATCCGCACGATCCAGAGCCCGTTGTTGTCGTCGTTGACGTACGCCAGTCCATCCTTCACCACGACCCCCCACGTCATCGCCGTGTTCTTTTCCTTGCCGTCCATGTCGGCGGTGTTGACGTGCACCATCTCGCGCGCCTGCGCCCGGAGGTCGCCGCGCAGCTCGCCCGAGATGTCGAAGGCGCGGAAACCGGCGTTGTAGGCGCCCATGTAGAGGGTATCGCCGGCGACCCAGACGTTGTGGACGCCGCCGTACTCCGGCTCGTACCACGCGACGGAGCGCGGGTGCTCGAGATCGGTCACGTCGAGGACCTGGAGACGGCCGTATGCACGCCCGGCAGCGGCGTCCTTGGCGCCCTTCACCGGCGCGCCCGGGAAGACCTCATCGGCGATGAAGACGTACCGGCCGTGGCGCCAGGCGGTGTGGGTGCCCCGGATGAAGCCGGGACCGCTCGTCGCCTCCACGTCACGATAGAGCGCGTTGAGATCGTACTTGTACTGCGTGACCAGCTGCGGATTCGACGGACTCCCGCCCTTGATGCCGTTGCCGATATCGAGAATCACCAGCCCGTCGTTCCAGTAGCTCAGATACGCCAGCCCGTCCTGCACGTCGATGTCGTGCAGCGTGCGTCCCGCGTCGGGCCGCGCCGTGCGCCACTGGGCGACTTCCTTCGGATGATACGGATCGTTGATGTCGATCACGTGCATCGCGCCGGTGCCGTCGTTGGTCAGATAGATGTGCGTGCCGTACTTCGCCTGGCGGAAGATGAAGGCCGAGTGCACGCCCGAGGTGACGCCGTCGGTGAACTCCGCGATCGGCTTCGGGTGCGCCGGGTCCTCCAGCGACGCGATCACGATGCCGTTCTTCCGGTCGGACGCCCCCTCGCGGGTGAAGACGAGGAACTTCCCGTCCGGCGTCGTCATGATGTCATTCACGCGCCGCGTGTTGGCGACGACCGAGTCGGTAACGGTCGGCTTCGCCGGATCGCTGATGTCGATCGCATACATCCGGTCGCCGCCGCTGCCGGTGCCGAGGTAGAGGTGTTTCCCGTCGGGATGCACCCAGACCTCCTCGGTGCTGAAGAGCGACCGGGGCAGGCGGCCGACGATCGTCGCGGGACGGCGCACCTCGCGCGGCGCCAGCGTCACCGGCGCGTCCGCGCTTCGCGTCCCGAAGTTGGCGGTGACGACGTAGTCGCCGGTGCCGTATCCGACGAACGCGCCGTCGGCGTCGATCTCGCCGTCACCCGGCGAGATGCTCCACTGCGGCCGGAGTCCCGCGATCGGCCGGCCGGCGGCGTCGTAGGCAGTGGCGGCGAATCGGATCACGTCGCCCTGCTTCGTCTTGACGCGGTCCGGCTTGAGCGAGACCGACGCGATCGGCGTCGCCACGACCTGCATCGTGACTGCCTCCCGCACCGCGCCGACGCTCGCCGTGACGGTGGCGCGGCCCGGCGCGAGAGCGGTCACCACGCCGTCCACCGAAACCCGGACGATTCCCGGCGCCGAGCTCCGCCAGGTGACCGCGTCCTGCCGCGAATCGCCTGCCGCCGAAAAGGCGGTGGCGCTCAGCCGGAGCCGCTGGCCCCGCGCGAGCCGCGCGACCGACGGCGTCACGCTGATCCGCGCAGCCGGCCCCGGTACCATCACCACCTCGAGCCGCTCGATCACGGGACGGGATCCCGGCACCGATCCGACCACCGTCACCGGGATCGTCCCGGTCGAGCCGGACCGGACGAAGCCGGTGGAGTCCACGCGTCCCTCGAACCGCGCGCTGCCGGCGGCGAAGAACCGGAGCACCGCATTCGGCACCGGCTTCCCCGCCGAGTCCTGCGCTTCGGCCGCTATGCGCACACTGTCACCCGCCTGCAGCGTCATGCGCGGGCCGGAGGCGATGACGATCTTCGCGATCGGCGACGGGGCGAGCGCGGGTGCGGCGGGAGCCTGGGCCTGAGCCGGCTGCTGAAGCGCGGCGACGGCGAGGAGAGTCGCGATGAGCATGGTCGGTCTTCGATTGAGGGATGGAAATCGGATCAGGGAGTATAGCGCGACGGCAACGCCGCGCCAGAGCGCGCAGGGTCACGCGCCGGCGTCAGCTGCCGGTACCGTGATGATTCCCTGCTGCGCGTAGATCGGCCATACCAGCTCCCGGAGCCGCGGCAGCCGAAGCGCGAAGACGATTCCGCCCACCACGCACGCCGCCCCGCCGAGCCGGATCGTCGCGGGTGCGCCGATGCGGTCGGCGAGGACTCCGGCCAGGAGACTCCCGATCGGCGCGGTGCCGAGGAAGGCCATCGCGTAGAATGCCATCACGCGGCCCCGCAGGTGCTCCTCCACGATCGTCTGCACGATCGTGTTGGTGGCGGCGAGCGCCAGCATGAACGCCGCGCCGACGAAGGGGAGGATGGCAAGCGAGAGGAGGAACGACCGGGAGGATCCGAACGCGACGAGTCCGAGCCCGAAGACGATGACGGCCGCGGCGATCGCACGGCCCAGTCCGACGACGGTGTGCCGCGAGGCCAGGTAGAGCGCCGCCGCCAGCGCGCCGACTCCCGTCGCCCCCATGAGGAAACCTAGGCTGTTGGCCCCGCCGTGGAGGACGCGCGCGGCGATCGCCGGCATCAGCACGGTGTACGGCATCCCCATGATGCTCACCAGCGCGAGGAGCAGGAGGAGGGTGCGCACGGGCACGAAGCGGGTGACGTAACGGAACCCCGCCTTGAGCTCCTCCCGCACGCGGGCCGGCGGGCGCGACGGCACCACCGGCTCCATCCGCATCGCGAGGAGCGACGCGATCACCGCGATGTACGACACCGCGTCGATCATGAAGCACCAGCCCTCGCCGACGGCGGCGATGATGAGGCCGCCGACCGACGGGCCCACGATGCGGCTGCCGTTCACCATCGACGAGTTGAGCGCGATCGCGTTCGGAAGGTCGGCGCGGTCCTCGATCATGTGCACGACGAACGCCTGGCGGGCCGGCGTGTCGAACGCGTTGATGATCCCCTGCACTACCTGGAGCGCCAGCACTTCCGCCACCGTGATGATGCCGAGGAGGGTGAGCACGCCCAGGGCGAGCGACTGGAGAAGCGACAGGATCTGCGTGGCGAGGAGGACCCGCCGGCGGTCCCAGCGGTCCACGAAGACGCCGGCCACCGGCGCCAGGAAGAGCGTCGGAATCTGCCCGCAGAAGCCGACGATGCCGAGGATCAGCGCCGACCCGGTGATGCGGTAGACCAGCCAGCTCGTGGCGATCCGGGTGATCCACGTTCCCGCGAGCGAGAGACTCTGGCCGCCGAAGAAGAGCCGGTAGTTGCGGTGACGGAGCGCGCGCAGCAGGTCAGCCATGCCGAAGCATAAGCCTGACCCGACGCACCGGGCTTCCGGCGGGCGTCAGGCCGCGCGCACCCTCGCGCGGCGGCGCTCGATGTCGGCCACGTCGGCGCGGGCGCCGAGACGGCTGAACAGGTCGGCCGCCGTATCGAGCTCCGCCAGCGCGTCGATCCCCCGCCCCTGCCACCGGTACAGCTCGGCGAGCTCGCGTCGCGCCTCGGCCTCGCTCAGCGGGCAGGTGGTGCTGACCGCGATCTCCACCGCCGAGCGCAGGCGCGACTCGGCGAGCGCGGGACGGCGGGTCTCCCGGAAGACCACGCCCAGGACACGGTTGGCCGCGGCCTTGTCGCGCCGCGACTCCAGGCGGTCGAAGATCCGGAGCGCGCGCTCGGCGCCTTCGCGCGCCTCGTCCCAGCGCTCGAGAGCGAGGTGCACATCGGCCTGGTTGAGGAGACAGAGCGCTTCCAGGTAGGTGTCGCCTTCGCGGAGGGCGATGCCGAGGGCGCGGCGGAACTGGCGATACGCCTCTTCCCACTGCTGCTCGTCGGCGGCGAGGAGACCGAGATTGTGATAGGCGTGGGCGGCTGAGCGGTGGTTGTCGTAGCGCTCGGCGAGCGCCGCGGATCGCTGGTGATGGGACGCAGCCTCGGGCCATTCGCCGCGCACGCAGTGGAGGAGACCGATGTTCTGGTCCACCTTCATGACCAGCTCCGGGTCGCCGGCGCCGAGCTCGAGGGCCGACTCGAAGTACTCGCGCGCCTCGGTCAGCTGACCCGCCTCGAAGGCGAAGCCGCCGAGCGCGTTGAGCGCCTCCGCTGCGAGGAGCGGCAGGCCGGCGCCGGTCGCCGCCGCCATGGCGCGCTGCGCCAGGTCGCACGCCGCGCGCGTCTCGGCCCGGCGGTTGTGCAGCACGGCGAGACGCCGGAGCGCCTCGCTCAGCACCGCTGCGTCCCCGGGCTTCGCGCTGTCGATCGCCGCGGCGTAGCAATCGGTCGCCGCGGCGAAGTTGCCCCGGCGATCGTGCTCCAGCCCCGAGTCGAGCAGCTCCCCGGGAGTCCGCGAATTGGCCGCCATCGGAGGCGCCGCCAGCGCCGTCATGACAGCGGGAAACGAACCGAATGCACGATCTTCTCCTTGACGAGGAGCGCGGGACCAGCCGGTCGCAATGAGGGTCGGGACCGTCGGAGGCAACTCCGGTACCGCCCCGGTGCACCTGCCGTTCGATTTGTTGACGCGCAAGAAATGGCGCTGGAGGTAAACCGTTGCAACGTGGGAGCCGAGGGCCAAACGGGGCGGCGACGCACTGCGGTCCGGAAGGTGCCGGTTCGTTGAGGTTTGGTACAGCTGCGGAGGGGGGAAATCGTCTCCAGTGTCCCCGGCGCCACACCGTCTTCGTGGCCGGAACCCAACAGCAGACGCCGGCTCAGGGCCGGGAGCGAGGGGACGCCGGGCGCGATGGAGGTCGGGCGTTTACCGCGGTCTCGCGGGTAACCTCCTCCGGGGCCTTGTCGCTGCGGATGCCGATGAACCGGGGATGGCGGAGCAATCCGCCCGGCGTCCACTCGCTGAAGCCGACCTGGGCGACGATCGCCGGCGTGACCCAGTGCACGTCGGACCCCGACGGCGCAACGCCGCCGAACGGCGGTGTCCGCCGCTCGATCTGCTTCAGCGCCGAGTGGATCGTCAGGAGCGTCCGGCGATCGTAGCCGGTGCCGACCTTCCCGGCGTAGCGCAGGGTGCCGCCGTCGTAATAGCCCACCAGCAGCGCGCCGAAGCCGTCACGGTCACCCCTGGGATCGGTGAAGCCGCCCACGACGAATTCCTGCTGGTTGACGCATTTGAGCTTGAGCCAGTCGGCCGAGCGGGTTCCGGTGTACGGCGACGCCGCGCGCTTGGCGATGATCCCCTCGGCCCCCCGGGCGCAGGCCTCACGGTACATCGCATCGGAGCCGGTTGCCTTGAAGGGTGTGAAGCGGATCCGCTCGTCGAACCAGACCACGTCGCGGAGCACCGCCTTCCGGTCGAGGAGCGGAAGGGGCGTGAGGTTCACGCCCTCGTAGAAGAGGCAGTCGAAGAGATAGAGCACCACGGGCACGCCGCTCCGCCGGGCCGCGACGGCGTCCCTGATCCCCATCCGCCGCTGCAGGAGCGAGAAGCTCGGCAGGCCGGTGCCGGGGTCGATCGCCACCACCTCGCCGTCGAGGATCGCGTTGCCGCGCACGCCCGTCTCCAGCGCTTCGACGAGCTCCGGATACGCGGCATCGAGCGGCTTCCGGTTCCGCGACATGAGCCGGACCTTGCCGCCCTCGGCGAAGACGAGCACGCGCACACCGTCGAGTTTCGGCTCGTAGATCCAGCCGTCACCGCGGGGGCGGGTGTCGGTGAGCGTCGCCAGCATCGGCTCCATCCAGACCGGCTGCGGCAGCTTGAGGACCTTGCTCATCCGGCCTTCCCGAGCTGCGCCTCGAGGTCGCCGCGGGCGTCGAGGATGCCGGCCCACGGATCACCCCGCCCGGCGAGGATCGCCGGAGCGGTCGCGATGGTGAAGTCGGTGGGATACGCCTTTTCCAGCTCGTCCCACTCGAGCGGCATGGAGACGGTCGCCTGCGGATGCCGGCGCGGCGAGTACGCCGCCGCGAGCGACTTGCCGCGCACGTTCTGGTTGTAGTCGAAGAAGATCTTTCCGCGCCGCTGCTCGACCGCCCACTCGAGCGTCACGTCGCGCGGGTGGCGGGCACGCAGGTGGCGGCCGACGGTCTCGGCCATCGCCCGCACCTCGCCGAAATCGAAGCGGCGACGGATCGGGAGGTAGAGATGGAGCCCGGTGCGGCCGGACGTCTTCACGAAGACCTCGAGCCCGAGCGACGCGGCGATCTCCCGGAGATCGAGCGCGAGGCGCCTGGCCCGCTTGAACGCCGGCCGGAAGAGCTCCGGCTCCTCGCCTTTCGCCTCCTTTCCCGAGTACACGTAGGGATCGAGGTCGAAGACCATGAAGTCGGGATAGTTCAGCCGCGAACGCTCGAGCGACGCTTCGGATGCGCCGTAGCGTACGCCGAGCGAGCGGGCATCGCTGCCGGCGACGGTGCTGGAGAACCAGACGTGGAGCTCGAGCGACGCCTGCTGACCGAGCCAGAGGAGGGTGGCGAGGTTGGCGCAGAGGAGGTAGTCGCGGGCCTCGCCGTTGTCGGTGGACCAGATCGCGATCGTCTTCACGAACTTCGGCGGATCTTCCCATACCTTCTGGTAGAAGCTCTTCCCGCTGATCCCGTTGGGCCACCGCGTGACGAAGACCGGCCGTCCCGCGAGATGCGGCAGCAGCCAGGGCGACACGGAGGCCAGGTAGACCAGCAGATCGCGCTTGGTCTGCCCCGGCCAGAGCTTCTTGTCGAGGTTCGAGACCGGCAGCTCGTGGCCCTCCACCTTGAGGATGGCCGACGGGCCTGCGGCCCCCAGCTGCTTCAGGACCGACTGTACCGCGCGAGGAGGGCTCACCCCGCCTTCCGCCGCTGGCTCCGCGCCGGTGCCCGGGACGCCGCCCGCGCCGGCTTGCGTCCGCCCTTCTTCGCTGCCGCCACGCTCTTCTTGAGCGCCTCCGCCAGGTCGATGACCTTGGCGTCACGCGGGGCGGGCGACCGCACCACCTGCTTGCCCTCGAGCTTGGCCTCGATCATCTCACCGAGCGCCTCACGATAGTGATCGTGATACTCCTCGGGCTCGAAGGGCTTCCGCAGGAGCTCGATGAGGGTGAACGCCATGTCGAGCTCGCGCTCGGTCACCTTGACCGACGAGAGGTCCACGCCACGCTCGGCCGTGATCTCGTCGGGGTAGAACAGCGTCTCGAGCATGATGGTGCCGTCGCGCGGCCGGATGGTGCAGAGCTGCTCCTTCTTCCGGATCGTGATCGTCGCGATCGCGGTGAGGTGCTTCTTCTCCAGCGCCTTGAGCAGCAGCGCGTACGGCTTCTCGCCCTTCTTGTCGGGCTCGAGGAAGTAGCTCTTCTCGTAGAAGACCGGATCGATCTCCGACTCCTCGACGAAGGCGCTGAGCTCGATGGTGTGCTTGCTGGGAAGCGGCAGCCGCTCGAAGTCCTCGTCGGTGAGGGTGACGTACTCGCCCTTGGCGTATTCGTAGCCGCGGACGGTCTCGCTCCAGGGCACCTCGACGTCGTCGGTGGGACACCACCGCTTCTGCTGCAGCCGCGTCCCGCAGGTCGCATGCAGCAGATTGAAGCTGATGTCCCGGCTCTGCGTGGCGGAATAGAGCTTCACCGGGATCGT
>JBLMWC010000132.1:0-13585 GCA_050257015.1 Bacillota bacterium
GGGTCGGCATGAAAGAGCCCGTCCTCCAGCATCATCTTGATGTAGACGTCCACCAGCGTCGCCATCAGCGTCTGGAGGTGGAGCTCGCCGGATTCGAGCCGCGCGTGCAGGCGGTCGATCCTGGTGCCGTCGATGTACTCGAGCACGAGCACCCGGCGATGCGTCAGCTCGTCCACCACACGGGGCACGACCACCCGAGGCTCGCCGGCGAAGTTCCGCCGCAGCGTGTCGGCGTTGCGCGCCTCCTCCCGGAAGTCGAGCTCCTGCCAGATCCGCTTCGAGAACTCGTTCACGATCGCGCTGAGCGCGCGCACGTGATGGTTGGGGAACAGCACGTTCAGAACGAAGAGAAGCCGGAAGGCGACGTCGAGGTCCTGACGCACCAGCACGTCCACCCCCGGGCGGAGAATCTTCACCACCACCTCGCGGCCCCCGTAGGCCGCGCGGTGCACCTGGCCGAGCGAGGCCGCGGCGAGGGGCTCGGCTTCGAAGCGCTCGAACACGGCGCCGACCTCCCGCCCCAGTTCCTCCCGCACCACATCCTCGGCGACGCCCGGCCGAAGCGGCGGCACCTGATCGGCGAGGGTCCCGATCGCGCCGAGATACGGCTCGGGAAGGAGGTCCGCCCGCGCGGCCAGCACCTGCGCGAGCTTGATGTAGGTGGGGCCCAGGCGGGCGAGGGTCCGGGTGAGTCGCTCGGCGCGGCGCCGGTGATGCTCGGGCGTCCGGTGTGCCCCGCGGCCGAAGAGGACGAAGCGGCGGCGATCCCGCACGAACGCGATGACGAACGGGAAGAGGCGCCCGAGGACGACGAGGCCGCGCATCAGTGGAGCAGCAGTAACCGGGCGAGCAGGAGGACGAGACCGAAGCCGAAGACGTCGGTGAACGTGGTGACGAAGATCGACGAGGCGACGGCCGCATCGACCTTGAGCCGGTGCAGCAGGAGCGGAATGAGCGCGCCGGACGCTCCGGCAACGACGAGATTGCCGACCATGGCAAAGCCGACGACGAGGCCGAGGGTGGCATTGCCGGCGTGGGTGAGCAGCGCCACCGCCGCCACGACCGCGCCGTTGGCGATGCCGTTGAGCGCTCCGACGATGAGCTCGTTCGTGATCACGCGCTTGGCGTCGCCCGGGGCGATGAGGCCGAGCGCCACACGGCGGACCGTCACGGCGAGCGCCTGGGTGCCGGCGTTGCCGCCCATGCCGGCGATGACGCCGAGCCAAGCGGCGATCAGGGGCAGCTGGCGGATGACGTCCTGCTGCGCGTCGATCACGCTCTTGGCAACGAAGGCGGTGAACAGGTTGATCAGAAGCCAGGGGAGCCGGCTCCGCACCGCCGCGGCCCAGTCGCCGCTCAGCACATCCCCGCTCACGCCGCCGAACCGGAGCAGGTCCTCCGTCGTCTCCTGTTCGACGACGTCGGTCACGTCGTCGAACGTCACTCGGCCGATGAGACGGCCCGACGGCTCGACCACCGGCACGCTCGCGAGATTGTAGCGCGCCATCACGCGGGCCACCTCCTCCTGATCCAGATCGGGTGCCACGCGGATATCAGCTTCCTCCAGGAACTCGCGGACCGGCCGCTCGGGCGCGCTCGTGACGAGGCCCTTGAGGGGCAGTGTGCCCACCAGCGTGTCGGCCTGGTCCACCACGAAGACCTGATAGAAGTCCTTCACCTCCTCGCTCTGCCGGCGGATCTGCTCCAGCGCCTCGGCCACGGTGTCGGTGTCGAGCACCTTGATCAGGTGCGTCGTCATCAGACCACCGGCCGTCTCCTCGTCGTAACGGAGAAGGCGGTCGACCTCGGCGCGATCCTCCAGCTCGGCGAGGATGTACTCCTGCGTGGCCGGATCGAGCTCGCCGATCAGGTCGGCCGCGTCGTCGTCCTCGAGCTCGCCGACGATCTCCGCTGCCTGGTGCGGCGCCAGCGCCGCCAGCGTCTCCTCCGCGTGCTCCTCGAACGGCATCTCCGCCAGCGCCTGGCTCGAGAGCTCAGGCGGCAGCAGGCGGACGACGGCCAGACGCTCGTCCTCGTCGAGGGAGGCCAGCACGTCCGCGAGGTCCGCGGCCTCGAGATCGTAGGCACGCTCGACGAACGCCTCCATCTGCCCGGAGCGAACCAGTTCGACCATCGAGGCGGCGTCGAACGGCGGAGCGCTCAAACGGCGCCCTCCAGGAGCGCCCGCGGTGCGGGGGCGGCGCGCCGCACCAGCATCCGCTCGATGCGCACCGGTGACGCCTGCAGCACGTCCACCTCGAGCCCGCCGAGGGTGAAGCGGTCACCCGAGGCCGGGATGCGGCCGGCGGCTTCGGCGAGGAGCCCCGCCAGCGTGGTCGCGCGGAGGCGGGGCAGCGTCACGCCGAAATGGCTCTCGACGTCCTCGAGCGCCGTCGAGCCGTCGGCCTCGAGAATCGGGGTGGTCGCCGCCACATCGGCGGCCAGCTGCCCGTCGTACTCGTCGAAGATCTCGCCGACCAGCTCCTCGAGGAGATCTTCCAGCGTGGCGATGCCGAGCGTGCCGCCGAACTCATCGATCACGATGGCGAGGTGCCGGCGCTCCCGCTGCATGTCGAGGAGGAGATCGCCGCAGGTGCGGGTGGCCGGGGTCACGGCGACGGGGCGGATCGGGAGTGGATCGCCCGGCTGCAGCTTGAAGAGATCGAAGGCGTGCACCATGCCGACGATCTCGTCGAGGGTGCCGCGATAGATCGGCATCCGGCTGTACCCGGTCTCGGAAAAGGCCGACGAGATCTCTGCCAGCGACGCGCCCTCCTCGACCGCCGCGATGTCGGTACGCGGCGTCATCACCTCGCGCACCTGCCGCTGCGCGAAGGTCATCACCCCGCCGATCATCTGGAATTCCTCCTCCGACGCGAGCCCGCCGGCGGCGCCCTCCCGCCAGATCGAGCGGAGGTCGTGCGTGCGGCCGCGCGGCCGCGCCGGCAGGAGCAGACCGAGGAGGGCTGACCACGGCCGGATGACCGGGAGGACCCGGTTGGCCACGGCCTCAGCGCGCGGCCGCGTGAGCCAGCGCGGGATGAGGTAGCCGGTGACGAGTGCGAAGGTCACCGTCGCGACGGCCAGTACCGCCGTCGAGCGGAGGATCGCCGACGCGCCGACCACGCCCGGCAGCGATGCGCCGACCAGCAGGAGGCCGAGCGATGTGGTAGCGGAGGCGGAGGTCAGATAGTGATCGGCCTCCGCCAGCCACCCGAGCGAGGAGCCGCCGCCGCGGAGCCGGCGGGAGACGACCCGGGTGAGCTCCCGGCGGCTGACCGTCATGAGCGCGGCGCCGGCCGTCGCGCCGAAGCCGGTGAGCAGCAGGCCGACGGCGAAGACGATCCAGGTCATCGCCCTGCCTCCCCGCCCACCGGGCTCGGCACCTCATCCGGCGTCTTCCGGATCATGACGCGTCCGACACGGCGGCGCACCACCTGGTCCACCGTCAGCTCGTAGCCGTCGAGCACCAGCCGCTCTCCCGAGCGGGGCACCCGGCCGAGCTCGGCGAGCACCAGACCGCCGACGGTGCTCACGTCCTCGCGCCCGAAGTCGTGATCGAGCGTGGACTGCAGCTCGGCGAGCGCGACGCCGCCCTGCACCCGGTAGGCATTCTCGCCGAGCGGCTGAATGGGCGCGACCTCGTCGGTGTCGTACTCGTCCTGGATCTCGCCGACGATCTGCTCGAGAATATCCTCCAGCGTGATGAGCCCCGCGGTCCCGCCGAACTCGTCCACCACGATGGCGAGGTGTCCGGCGGTCCGCTGGAAGTCGCGCAGCTGGCGATCGAGCCCCTTCGCCTCGGGCACGTAGGCGGCGGGGCGGATGAGACTCTGCCACGGCGCCTCCGCCGCGTCGCCCGGCATCGCCTTCGGGAGCATGTCCTTCGCGTAGACGACGCCCGCGACGGCATCGGGACTGCCATCGTAGACCGGGAGTCGCGCATGCTCCGACGAACGCAGCACCGCGACGACGTCATCACGGCTCGCCGAGAGGTCGACGGCCACCACGTCGATGCGGGGCGTCATCACCTCGGCGACGGTCAGGTCGGCGAGGGAGAAGACGCCGAGCAGCATGTCACGCTCCGCCGCCCCGGCCACGCGGCGCTCCGGCTCCGGGCTGCCGCGACGGCCGTGCGCGTCGATCCACGCGACGATCCTCAGGAGCGGGGTGAACGGCGCGAGCGTCGCAGCGGCGGCACGGCGGGCGGGGACGGTGAGGTCGGGAGCGAGCGATGCGAGCAGCCGCGGCAGCAGGTCACCGACGGCCCAGAGGAGGCATGCGGCAATGAGGAGCCGCATCAGGCCGGCGGCGGGAGATCTCAGCCACCAGGCGACGGCGAGCCCGGCGGCAACGCCCGCGAGCGCGAGCAGCGCGAGATGCGCCACGTGAAGCTGCCGCGCAAGCGAGAGCTCGCCGTGCTCCTCCCTGATGTGACCGGCGAGCATGCGCGGCAGATCGGTGTCCGCCTCCGCGGCGAAGGCGAGCCACCCCGCCCAGAGGGCGAGGCCGGCCATGAGGAGCGGCGCGACGTACTGGCTGAGCGCGCTCACGTGAACCGCTCCACGTAGCGCTCCTGCCGGCGCCACATCGCCGAGCGAACGCGGCCGTCGCCCTCGGGGTGATCGTGCCCCAGCACGTGCAGCACACCGTGTACGACGAGGCGGATCAGCTCCTGCCGGCGGGAGACACCGTGGCGGCGGGCCTGGCGCGCAGCGACCGCCTGGCAGAGGTAGACGTCACCGACCGTGCGATGGTCCGCGGTCTCGAGCGTGAAGGCGATCACGTCGGTGGGCTCATCACGGCCCTTGTAGCGGCGATTGAGCCGCCGCATCGTCGCGGGGCCGAGGAAGGTGATCGACACATCGGCGTCGGACCGCTCGCTCTCGAGCACGCCCCGCGCGACCCGGCGCACCGTCGCCGCCGGCAGCGCGAGCCGGCGGCCGCCCACCGCGACATCACGCACCGGCCGCACCCTGGCGAATCACCGGCCGCTCGGTGGACGGGCGCGGGTATTCCCCGCGGGCGTGATACATCCCCGCGATCACGCGAATGAACTCCTCCTTCACGCGGTCTACGTCGCGGAGGGTGAGCGGCGCGTTGTCGAGCTGACCCGAAGCGAGCCGCTGGGCGACGACCTCCTCCACCGCGCGGCGAACCGTCTCGGGCGTCGGATGGTCGATGGCGCGCACCGCCGCCTCCGCCGAGTCGGCCAGCATCACGACCGCCGTCTCGGCCGAGCGTGGCCGCGGGCCGGGATAGCGGTACAGCGCGGCGTCGATGGGGAGCCCGGCCGCCCGGTTCCTCGCGCGCACCAGGAAGGAGCGGATCTCGTTGGTCCCGTGATGCTCGGGGATGAAATCCCGGACCGTCGGCGGCAGCCGGTGCTCATCGGCGAGCCGCAGCCCCTGCTCCACGTGATCGCGGATGATCGCCGCCGACTCCTCCGGCGGCAGCTCGTCGTGCGGATTGATCCCCCGTGCCTGATTCTCCACGAAATACCGGGGGCTCATCAGCTTGCCGACGTCGTGATAGTAGCAGCCGACACGCGCGAGCAGGCCGTTCGCGCGGATCGCGTTGCATGCCGACTCGCAGAGGTTGGCCATCGCGATGCTGTGGGCCCACGTGCCCGGCGCCTCCAGCGCAAGCCGGCGCAGGAGCGGACGGGCCGGATCCGCGAGCTCGAGCAGCGTGAGATCGGTCGTGATCCGCGTGAGGCTCTCGGCGAGCGGAAGCATCAGCATCCCGACCGCGGTCGTGCCGATCGCCGCGACGAGCCCGGCGAGCGCGCTGGACAGGATCGCGCTTCCCGTCCATCCGGTCGAGAGCCCGACCGCCAGCGCGGCCAGCGCATAGGCGCACGTCATCACCGCGATGGTGACGTAGAGCCGACGCCGGCGGCGGATCACCCGCACGCTCACCGCCGCAGCGACGCCGCCGATCAGGCCGAAGAAGAGCGTATCGTTGGTCTTGAGGGCCCACTGCCCGCCAAGGAGGATGGCGAGCGTGGAGGCGGCGGCGAGCGCGATCCGGCCGTTGTAGAGCATGGCGATGAGAATCGCCGCGGCGGGAATCGGGAGCAGCTCCGGCCGGCCGGGGAAGACGTCCCAGATCCCGTGGGTCAGGAGCACCACCATCGAGAAGAGACCGGCGAAGAACGCCATCTCCCGGATCGACCGGTACGTCTCCCGGCGGTAGAACATGATCAGCAGCCAGAACGGCGCGAGCACCATGGCGTCGTAGAGAAACGGGCCGCCGAGCGTGGTGGCGTTGAGCGCGCCATCGGTCCCCCGCCGGCGCAGCGCGTCGCGGAGGCCGAGCAGCTTGTCCCGCACCTCGGGTGAGACGAGCTCGCGCGCGCCAACGATGCGCTCGCCCGCGGGGACGGCATACTTGATCGAATCGACGCCGGCGCGGAAGCGTTCCCGCCGCCGCTCGGTCAGATCGAGATCGGGAACGATCGTCGGATAGAAGAATCCGGCGACGAGCCGGCGGAAGGTCCGTTCACCCAGCGGCCCGATCCCCGGGGGCGCGCCGGCTTCGGCGAGCGCCATGAGATCGCTGAAGGTGCGGATCGAATCGCGGGGGACCACCCGCTCGCTGTCGGCGCGCAGCAGGGTGATCCGGTCGCGGTGCTCGGCCCGGAAGGCGCCGGCATCCGCCACGCCGGCGACGAGCCAGCGGGACATGAAGCGAAGCACCGCCTCGCGCACGAGGCGCCGGTGGGCCGGATCAGCGAGCCAGGCGGATTCCTCGGCCGACAGGTCGAGACGGGCGCCGGCCGGCATGTCGCCAAGGTCCGGCACCAGCGTCTCCGCCGGGCGGCGCGTGTCGAAGAACGAGCGCGCCGCGCTGATCGCGGCGGCATAGGCCGCCGCGCTGAAGCGGTAGACCGGCGGCACGGCGAGGGCGCGAGCCTCGCCCTCGCGGGCGATCTCGTCGTCGCTCTTGCGGACGATGAAGGGGATGGGGGCGATGATCGTCTGCCGCGCGGTCTCGCCGGCGTCGTAGACCGGGCTCGACGGCACCCGCGGCGCCGGGAAGACCAGGCACGTCACGGCCGCGATGGCGGCGAGCAGGAGCCAGCGGCCGGCGTGGAACCGCAGGCCGCGAGGCGACCACCCGGGCAGGCGCTGCGATCGGCGCTCCCGCTCCTCGTCCATCAGCCGTTCTGATCCTCCGCGTACGCGCGGATGATCTCCCGCACGAGCCGGTGGCGGACGACGTCCGCCTCGTGCAGGTAGCAGAAGGCGATCCCGTCGATTCCGGGAAGCACCCGCTCAACCTGCACCAGCCCCGAGTCCTCGCGCTTGGGAAGGTCGATCTGCGTCTTGTCGCCGGTGACGACCGTCCGGCTGTTCACCCCGAGCCGGGTGAGGAACATCTTCATCTGCGCCCCGGTGGCGTTCTGCGCTTCGTCGAGGATGATGAATGCGTCGGCCAGGGTGCGGCCGCGCATGTACGCCAGCGGGGCGATCTCGATCGTCCGGCTCTCCAGCGCCCGCTGCACGCGATCGTGCGGCATCATGTCCTCGAGCGCGTCGTACAGCGGCCTGAGGTACGGGTCCACCTTGGCCTGGAGATCGCCCGGAAGGAAGCCGAGCGACTCGCCCGCCTCGACCGCAGGCCGGGCCAGGATGATCCGCTTGACGCGCTTGCGAGCCAGCGCCTCGACGGCCATCGCCACGGCGAGGTAGGTCTTGCCGGTGCCGGCCGGGCCGATGCCGACCACGATATCGTTGGCCGCGATCGCCTCGACGTAGTCACGCTGGCCCTGCGTCTTGGGCACGATGGCACGCCGGAGTCCGGGCAGCACGATTCGCCCATCGGCCGAGGGGGCCGGCGTCTCGCTCGTCAGCCCCTCGGCCACGATGCGCGAGACGTCGTCGACGGTGACCGCCTCGCCCATGCGGACGAGATCGATCATCCCCTGGATGACGGGAGAGGCGCGCTCGATCTGCTCGGCGCCACCGCTCACGGTCAGATTGTCGCCGCGGAACGAGACGCGGACCCCCAGCGCCCGCTGCAGCTCGTTCAGGTTGGCGTCGTTGACGCCGGCCAGCAGCAGCGGGTCGGCTCCCTCGGTGGAAATGCGATGCGTCACGTCGTCGGCCAAGGTTCCTCCGGGACTACTGCTCTGTGGCGGGGCGGAGATGCAGCGCCGCCAGGTCCGCCGGGTCTACCTGCGTCGGGGCGCCCTCGAAGAGAGCCCGCGCCGCGGTCGTCTTGGGAAACGCGATCACGTCCCGGAGCGACGGCGCGCCGGCCAGGAGCATCGTGATGCGGTCGAAGCCGAGCGCGAACCCGCCGTGGGGCGGCGCACCGGACGCGAGCCCGTCGAGCAGGAAGCCGAACCGGCGGCGCACTTCGTCGTCGGTCATGCCGAGGAGCTCGAAGATCGTGCGCTGGGCACGCGGATCGGTGATGCGGATCGACCCGCTGCCGAGCTCGTTGCCGTTGTACACCACGTCGTAATGCTGCGCCCGGCACGCCCCCGGGTCGCTCACCAGCCGGTCGCGGTCCTCCGGGTGCGGAGCGGTGAACGGGTGATGCGCCGGCAGGTAGCGGTGCGTCACCGGGTCCCGCTCGAAGAGCGGGAAATCCACCACCCAGACGAAGGCATGCTCGCGCACCGGTACCACTCCCGGGCGGCGGATGAGCGCGGTGCGGGCCGCATGCAGTGCGGGCGAAGTGACCGCATCGTCGCCCACTACGGCGAGGAGCAGATCACCCTCGGCACCGCCGACGGCCTCGAGCGTGCTTGGGCCGATCGCCTTCACGCCCTGCCCCTCCCAGCCCGTGGCCGAGCGCCGGGCCCAGATGAGCCCGCCGGCGCCGGCCTGCTTCACTGCGGCCGCGAGCGCGTCGAGCTCCTTCCGGCTCAGCGCGCCCCCGCCGGGAGCGACGATACCGCGCACCCGCTGTCCGCGCCCGACCCCCTCGCTCACGAACGGGGCCGCGTCCGGCTGGACCAGCGCGGTGAGATCGCGAATCTCCAGGTCGTGGCGGAGGTCAGGCTTGTCCACGCCGTAGCGCTCCATCGCGTCGCGGTGCGACAGCCGGGGAAACGGCTCCGGCACCATCACGCCGGCTTCGGCCCACAGCTCGACCAGCACCCGCTCGACGACATGCTGGACATCCTCGGCCGAAACGAACGACGCCTCGATGTCGATCTGGGTGAACTCCGGCTGCCGGTCGGCCCGCAGGTCCTCGTCCCGGAAACAGCGCGCGATCTGGAAGTAGCGGTCGTAGCCCGCCACCATCAGCAGCTGCTTGTAGATCTGGGGCGACTGGGGCAGCGCGTAGAACTCCCCGGCGTGCACCCGGCTCGGCACCAGATAGTCGCGGGCGCCTTCCGGCGTCGGCTTGGTCAGGATCGGCGTTTCGATCTCGAGGAATCCGAGATCGCTGAGCGTGCGCCGCGAGCGCTGCAGCAGCCGGTGGCGCAGAATCAGGTTGGCCTGCAGCTCCGGACGGCGCAGATCGAGAACCCGGTAGCGGAGGCGGAGCTCTTCGGCGGCCAGCTCTTCGCCCTCCTTCCGCGCGACCGGAATCGCCGGCGTGTCGGCGGGGCCGACGATGTCGAGGCCGACCACGTGCACCTCGACCTCGCGCGAGCGCATCGCGGCGTCGCGCGCGGGCTCGGGCCGCATGGCGACCGTCCCGCTGATCAGCACGACCGTCTCCGCGCCGAGCGAAGCGGCCCGCTGCATGACCTCCGGCGGCGTCCAGCGCGGATCGAACGAGAGCTGCACCAGCCCGTCACGATCGCGCAGATCCACGAAGACGATTCCGCCGAGATCGCGGCTGCGGTGGACCCAGCCGCCGAGGCGCACAGCTTCGCCGACGTGATCGCGCGTCAGCGCGCCGGCCCGGTGAGAGCGGAGCGCGGTGGCGGTAATGGCGGAGTCTGAGGTCCGGGAATCGGCGGTCATGGCCATTGGAAAGGGGGAGTTACCGCGCCTCGGCGTCGGCGAGGACGGCGTAGAACTCGGGGGCGTCCTTCGCGGCGAGGAGCGCATCACGCACCGGCTCGCGCCGTACCAGCCGCGCGATCCGGCTCAATACCTTCACATGCTGCCCCGCCGCACTCTCGGGGCCGACGATCAGGAAGACGAGCCGCACCGGCTCGCCGTCCACGGCGTCGAACGGCACCGGCGCAGCGGTCACGCCGCAGACCACCGCCAGTTCGTGCACGCTGGGCGCCCTGCCGTGCGGGATCGCCACGCCGAACCCGATCCCGGTACTCAACACCGACTCGCGCTCCTCGACCGCCGTCCTGATCTCATCGGGATCGCCTCCCGCGGACGCCGCCAGCAGCTCGCTGAGCTCCCGAAGCACGCCGCGCTTGTCACGGGCGGAGAGCGGAAGCCTGATCCGATCGAGCGTTACCAGCTCGGTCAGCAGCATGGCCCGGCGAGGGGTGGCATGCGCGTAAACGTAACCGCCACGGTGCCCTCCGAAAACCCGTTATCTTTCCTTGATGATTCAAGATGCGCCCGCCCAGGCCACCCGCCCCGAGCTCCTCGGCATGATCCCCGCCGACGCGCGGAGCGTGGTCGCGTCCTGGGTGGCCCAGCACGGCCTGCCGGCCTACCGGACCGCCCAGATCGTCCGGCGGCTCTGGGTGGCGCCGGTCGCGAGCTGGGCCGACGCGACCGAGCTGCCCGCGGCGCTCCGGGCGCGTCTCGACGCCGAGCTCCCGCTGGGCCGCCTGACCGCCGACACCGAGCAGCTCTCGTCGGACGGCACCCGGAAGTTTCTCTGGCGCCTGGACGACGGCGAGGCGATCGAGAGCGTCCTCATCCCCTCCGGCTCCCGCCGGACGCTGTGCATCTCCTCGCAGGCGGGTTGCGCCCTCGGCTGCACCTTCTGCGCGACGGGGCGGATGGGATTCCGCCGGAACCTGACGCCATTCGAGATCGCCGGTCAGGTGCGGGAGATCGTGCTGCGGCATCCCGGCGAGAAGCCGACCAACGTCGTGTTCATGGGCATGGGGGAGCCGCTCCTCAACTGGCCGGCGGTTGACCGGACACTCACCATCCTGAACAGCCCCGAGGGGTTCGGTATCGGCGCCCGGCACATCACCGTCTCGACGGTCGGGATCCTTCCCGGCATGGCTGAGTTCGCGAAGCGCCCGGAGCAGTTCCGGCTGGCGATCTCGCTGCACGCGCCGACCAGCGCGCAGCGGCGGACGATCATGCCGGTCGAGAAGAAATACGACATCGACGCGGTGATCGAGGCGGCGAAGGCGTTCGAGCGCCGGATCACCTTCGAGTACGTCATGATCGCGGGGGTGAACGACAGCGACGCCGACGCGGATCAGCTGGCGCGGCTGGCCCGGCGGCTGCGGGCGCTGGTGAACATCCTTCCGCTCCATCCCGGCGGCTCCGACGAGCTGACCCCGACCTCGAGCACGCGGATCCGGGCGTTCGCGGACCGGCTGCGCAACCAGGGCGTCGAGGCCTCGGTGCGGCGGAGCCGCGGGCTCGATATCAATGCGGCCTGCGGTCAGCTCCGGGTCGAGGTCGAGCGGCGCCGCCGGCGCTCAGCCGACACGGTCGGGCAACTCCCCGTTGTCGAAGAACGCCGCGAGGTTGGCAAGGGCGCGTAGCCCCATCGCGACCCGGGTCTCCTCGGTCGCGCTCCCGAGGTGCGGGAGCAGCACAACATTCTCCATCGCGCGCAGCTCCGCCGGCACCGCCGGCTCACCCTCATATACATCCAGCGCTGCGCCGGCTATCGTGTGCTCACGCAACGCGTTGACCAGGGCGACCTCATCCACTATGTCACCCCGCGCCGTGTTGATGAGGAATGCCCCTGGCCGCATCCGGCGAAGCCGGCCCGCGTCCATCAGGTGACGGGTCGCCGGCGTCGCCGGACAATGGAGCGAAACGAAGTCCGACTCCCCCAGCAGCGCATCGAGCGGGCAGGCCACCGCTCCGAGTGTGGCCGCCAGCTCGGCGGGCGGCGGGTGCGGCGTGGCGAACAGCACCCGCATGCCGAAGCCATGGCTCGCGCGCCGGGCCACCGCCTGACCGATGCGTCCGAAGCCAACGACCCCCAGCGTGCGCCCCGAGACCATCTGACCCATGAGCTGGGTGGGATACCATCCGGTCCAGCGGCCGGACCGGACCAGACGCTCGCCTTCGCCGGTGCGCCGAGCCACCGCGAGCATCAGCGCGATCGTGAGGTCGGCGGTGGCCTCGGTGAGGACTCCCGGCGTGTTGGTGACGGCGATTCCGGCGGCGCGCGCCGCCGGGAGGTCGACATGATTGAACCCGACGCCGAAATTGGCGAGCAGCCGGCAGCGAACCGGCGGAGTTCCGATCACCGCGGCATCGATCCGGTCGGTCACCGTGCACAGGAGCGCGTCGGCGTCGCGAAGCGCCGCGTGCAGTTCCTCATGCGTCATCGGGTGATCGTCGGCGTTGAGCCGCGCGTCGAAACGGACAGCCAGCGCCTCCTCCACCTCTCGCGGCAGTCGCCGCGTCACGCTCACGACCGGACGGCTCATGCGGCGGCCTCGCGCTGAATTGCCGTGGGAATGCTGACCGACCAGCGGGCGGTGCTGCTCGAGCTGTACGCCGCGGCGCTCGACGCCGCGCAGCCGGGACCGGCGGTCACCGCGGCTCTCGCCGGTGCCGCGCTGCAGCGGCGCGTCCACGTCATCGCGATCGGCAAGGCGGCCCGGGCGATGGCCGCCGCCGCCGTCTCGTGGGTCGTCACCTCCGGCCGCGAGCTCGCCGGCGGTGTCGTCGTCGGCGCTGATGATACGACGCCTGATCGTACCATTGCGGATCTTCCCTTCGTCGCCGGTGACCATCCCGTCCCGGGAGCGCGATCGGTGCGGGCGGCGGCGGCGATCGCCGCGGCTGCCGCAGCGGTCGATCGACGAGACAGCGTGCTGGTGCTCCTCTCGGGCGGCGCCAGCAGCCTCGCGGCGGCGCCGGTACCCGGCGTGACGCTCGAGGAGCTGGCCTCGCTCAATGCGACGCTGCTCGCCTCCGGGCTCGATATCGTCGCGATGAACCGGGTGCGCAAGCGGTTCCTCCGATGGGGAGCGGGCCGCCTGGCGGAGGCGCTCGCGCCGGCGGATGTGCGGTGCCTCATCGCCTCCGATGTCATCGGCGATGACCTCACCGCCATTGGCTCGGGGCCGTGCGCGCCGGATGCCGCGACGGCCGCCGACATCGCGGCAATTCTGCGTGCGCCGCCGGTGGATGGACGGGTGCCGTCAGCGATCCTTCGGGTGCTCGCCGAAACGAGCGCCGGCCGTACCGTCGAGACGCCGAAGCCGGGCGATTCGGCCTTCGCCGGCGTGCACGCCGAAATCATCGTACGCAACGGGATCGCGCTCGCGGGCGCCGCCGAGCGTGCTGCTGCACTCGGACTCTCGGCGGAGGTGGCGACGAACGCGCTCACGGGAGACGCGGCGACGGCCGGCGCTCTGCTCGGCCGGGCGCTGACGGGACTCGACCCGATGCGCTGCACGATTCGCGGGGGGGAGACGACGGTGGCACTGGGAGACACGCCGGGGCGGGGCGGCCGCTGTCAGGAGCTCGCCCTGGCGGCGGCGCGGGAG
>JBLMWC010000133.1:0-28695 GCA_050257015.1 Bacillota bacterium
GAGATCGGCCAGCTCGCCGCTTTCCTTCATCACGCCTACCTCTTCTGGCTCGCCGGCACGCCGACGCTCGAGATCACCCCCGCCGAGCTCGCCGGGCTGCTCCGGCAAGGTGCGCTCGTGCCGGGCGACGCGGCCGCGCCGCCGCCCGCCTTCTATGTCCAGCTTCCCGAGCGCCGCGTGTGGGCCGAAGTCGTGCCCGGCGCAGCGCACGAGCCCCTCGACGGCTGCTTCCTCGCGCTGGGTGACGACGCCTCGCTTCGCGTGCTCGGCGCGTTCGGCCTGCGGTCCGATCGGCCGGGGCTGAGCGTGGTCGAGGTGGCGGGGCCGCGCACACAGAGGCTGGCGCGGGCCGACGGGTCCCCGCTCTTCGCGCCGGTGCTCGCAGGCGGGAAGACCGCCGGACTCGCGTCGATCACCGGCGGCGAGGAGCTCCTCGAGCTCGGCTGGCGGGCCTGGTCGCTTGCGGGAGAGCGATCGACATGAGCGACAGTCTCACCGATTTCATGGACAAGAAGGCGATCGCCAACGTGCTGGAGCAGATCGCCGGGCTTCTCGAGCTGAAGGGAGAGAACCGCTTCCGCGTGCGCGCGTTTCGCACCGCTGCGCGGGCGCTCGCCGGCTACACCGGCGACCTGCGGGCAGGCATCGCCGACGGCTCGCTCGGCCGGGCGCGCGGCATCGGCCCTGTCACCCTCGGCCTCATCGCCGAGCTGGCGCAGACCGGAAGATCGTCGCTCCTGGAGGAGCTGCGGGAGGAGGTTCCCGCCGGACTGGTCGAGATGCTGGAAGGGGCCGGCCTGAGCATCGCGAAGGTCCGCCAGATCCACGACACGCTCGGCATCGAGTCGCTCCCGGAGCTGGAGGCGGCGGCCCGCGACGGGCGGCTCGCCACCCTGCCGCGGTTCGGCGAGAAGACCGCCGCCAACGTCCTGAGAACGATCGCGTTCCGGCGCCAGGCCGGCGGCTACCGGCTGCTCCATCACGCGACCGACGAGGCCGAGGCGCTTCGGGAGGCGCTGATGCGCCTTCCCGGTGTTCAGCGCGTCGAGATCGCGGGGGACGTGCGTCGCCGGATGGAAGTCGTCGCCGAGGTGGTGATGGTGGTGGTCGCGGACACGTCGCCCGACGAGCTGTTCCGCCGGCTCAACGAGATGCCGGGTGTGCACGAGTTCTCCGGGCAGGACGAGCGGCGGGTCACCCTGCGGTTCGCCGGCGGGGGCAGCGCGAAGGTGATCGTGACGACGCCGGTGAACGCCGGCGCCGTGCTGGTACAGGCCACCGGGAGCGACGACCATCTTCGCGAGCTCGCGGAGCGCGCGGCCGCTCACGGCTTCGCGCTGAACGGGGCGGCGCTCTGGCGCGGCAGCAGCTTCGTCCCGACTCCCGATGAAGAGACGCTCTACGGCGAGCTCGGCCTCACGCCGATTCCGCCCGAGCTGCGGGAGGGACACGGCGAGGTGGACCTGGCCTCCCGGGACGCGCTGCCCACCCTCATCGTCCGCGCCGATCTCCAGGGCTTCCTTCACTGCCACACGAAGGAATCGGACGGCACCAACACCGTCGAGCAGCTCGCGATCGCCTGCCGGAAGGCGGGGTACACGTGGATTGGCATCACCGATCACAGTCAGGCGGCCTTCTATGCCGGCGGTCTCAAGCCCGACCGCCTGCTGCGCCAGCTGGATGAGATCGACCGCCTCAACGACGAGCTCGCGGGGATCCGGATCCTCAAGGGAATCGAGGCCGACATCCTGCAGGACGGCCGCGTTGATTACGACGAATCGCTGCTCGCGCGCCTCGACTTCGTGATCGGCTCGGTGCACAGCCGCTTCAGCATGGGGGAGCGGGAGATGACCGCCCGCATGCTCGCCGCGATGGACAATCCCTGGCTCACCATCATCGGGCATCCGACCGGCCGCCTGCTGCTGTCGCGCGACCCGTATCCGCTGGATCTCGACGCGGTGATCGAGCGGGCGGGCGAGCGCGGCGTGGCCCTCGAGATCAACGCCGATCCGCACCGGCTCGACCTCGACTGGCGCCGGCTGCCGCAGGCCCGCGCCGCGGGCGTGGCGATCTCGATCGGCGCGGATGCGCACGGCCTCAACGGAATCGGCAACATGGAGCACGGTGTCGCGATGGCGCGGAAGGGCGGGCTCGGCCCGTCGGACGTCCTCAATACGCTGACGGCGGACGAGTTCCTCGCGTTCGCCCGCAGGCGGCGGTCGTGAAGCCCGGGCGCTCGAAGGCGAGCCGGCAGGCACGAGCACTCGAGGTGCTCGCCCGGCTCGAGCGCGAGTACCCCGATGCGCACTGCGCGCTCGACCACCGGAACGCCTTCGAGCTACTCTGCGCGACGATCCTCTCCGCGCAGTGCACCGACGCTCGGGTCAACATGGTCACCCCGAACCTCTTCCGGAAATACCCGGACGCCCACGCCCTCGCCCGGGCGCGGACGCCTGCCCTCGAGGAAATCATCCGCTCCACCGGATTCTTCCGGAACAAGGCGAAGAGCCTGATCGGGATGGCCCAGGCGCTCGTGGCCGATCACGAGGGCGAGGTGCCGCGTACCATGGAGCAGCTCCAGGTGCTGCCCGGCGTGGGGCGGAAGACCGCCAACGTCATCCTCGGCAACGCCTACGGCATCAACGAGGGAATCACCGTGGACACCCACGTCGGGCGACTCAGCCGGCGACTGGGACTCACGCGCGAGGAGGATCCGGTGAAGGTCGAGCGGGACCTCATGGAACTGATTCCGCGCGAGTCGTGGGCGGCGATCTCGCACCTCCTCATCTTCCACGGCCGCCAGATCTGCGTCGCGCGGCGGCCCCGCTGCGAGGAGTGCGTACTCTCCGACGTCTGCCCCTCCGCCTTCCGGATTTCATGATCCCGCCGATGCCCGCCGCGTGGAGCACCGTGGCCCGCGAATATGCGAAGTCGATTCTCCCCGGGTTCCGTCCGGCAGCTCGCGCGCTCTGCGAGTTCGCCCGCATCGGCGAGGGCGATCGCGTGCTCGACGTGGCCTGCGGGCCCGGTACCGCGGCGATCGAGGCCCGCGCTCTCGGCGCCGCCGAGGTCACCGGAGTGGACTACGCCACGGGGATGATCGCCGTCGCGCGCGAGCTGACCGCCGGCCAGAGCGGATTCACCTTCCTCGAGGGGAACGCGCTGGACCTGCCGGTGCCCGATGCGGCGTTCGACGTGGCGATCTCGAACTTCGGTGTCATTTTCGCGCCCGACCCGGTCCACGCGGCTCGCGAGATGGCGCGCGCGGTGCGGCCCGGCGGCCGCGCAGCGCTCACGGCATGGCTGGAGAGTGACGTCACCCGCGAGTACTACGAGCTGGTCTATCAGCACATCCCCCGCCACCCGGCGCCGCACGATCCCTACGACTGGGGCGTGCCGGCCCGGGCGGTGGCATGGCTCGGAAGCGGGTTCACCGCGATCGAGACGCGCCCGCTCGCCGTTCCCTTCGACGCGGAGTCGGTCGCCGCGGCGTGGAGCATCCTCAACCGCTCGACCGGCCGGGTGGCGGCCGGCTACGCCACGCTTTCGCCCGTTGCGCGGCGGGCGTTCGACGACGACATGCACCGGTACTTCGCGCGGTTCCGCCGCGACGACGGGACCGTTCACTGGCCCCGCGAAGCACTCCTCGTTCGCGGGCGGAGGCCGGTGCCCCGGAGCGGCACGGCAGGGGAGATCTTCATATGACCGCCAACCGGCTCGGTGGCGCGGACTCGGCGTACCTCCGGTCGGCGGCCCACCAGCCGATCCACTGGTTTGCCTGGGGCCCGGAGGCATTCGAGGCGGCGCGTGCGGCTGACCGGCCGGTGCTCCTCGACATCGGCGCCGTGTGGTGCCACTGGTGCCACGTGATGGACGGCGAGTCGTACGAGAATCCGGCGCTCGCCGACTTCCTCAACGCCAACTTCGTCTGCGTCAAGGTGGACCGCGATGAGCGGCCCGACGTGGACAGCCGGTACCAGCGCGCCGTACAGACGCTGACCCACCAGGGCGGCTGGCCGCTGACCGCGTTCCTCACTTCATCGGGCGAGGTCTTCTACGGCGGCACCTACTTCCCGCCCGAGGACCGCTTCGGACGACCCGGCTTCCGCACGATTCTCCAGACGGTACTCGACGTCTACCACGCGAAGCGCGACCAGGTGGCGGCGCAGGCCGCCGCCATCCGGCAGGCGGTGGACGCGGGACTCGATGAGGCCGCCCCCGGCGAGGTGTCGCCGGCGCTCCTCGACGACGCCGAGCGGGAGATGCACCGGGTCTTCGACCGGAAGTACGGCGGTTTCGGCACCGAGCCGAAATTTCCCCATCCCGGAGCCGTGCGCTTCGCGCTCCATCGCTGGGCCGACGCCCCGACGACGGAGCGGCGGCTCGTGATTGACGGGACCCTGCAGGCGATGGCGCGGGGCGGCGTCTACGACCAGCTTGGCGGCGGCTTCCACCGCTACAGCGTAGACCGCGCGTGGATCGTGCCGCATTTCGAGAAGATGTCGTACGACAACTCGGAGCTCCTGCGCGCCTACGTGGAGGCGGCGGCGGCGTTCGGCGATTCGGAGTACGCGGCGATCGCGCGCGGGATCGTGCGCTGGGTGCACGAGGTGCTCGCCGATCCGGCCGGCGGGTTCGGCACCAGCCAGGACGCGGACGTCGGCCTCCACGACGACGGTGACTACTTCACCTGGACGCGGGACGAGGCCGCCGCGGTGCTGAGCCCGGACGAGCTCGAGGTCGCGTCGGCGTACTACGACATCGGCACCGCCGGCGAGATGCATCACAATCCCGGCAAGAACGTGCTGTTCGTCGCCTCGATGGTTCCGGCGATTGCGGTGCAGACCGGCCGCACGGAATCGGAGGTGAACGCGCTCCTCGAATCGGCCCGGCTGCGCCTGCTCGACGCGCGGCGCAGCCGGCCCGCACCGTACGTGGACCGCACCCGGTATACCAGCTGGAACGCGATGATGGCCGGCGCGATTCTTCGTGCCGCCCCGCTCCTCGGTGAGGATCGGGTGCGGGACCATGCGCTCACGACCCTCGCACGCATTCGCGAGGAGAGCGAGGAGCCGGACGCGGTGCGCCACACCGCCGGCGGCGTCGGCGGGCTGCTCGACGATCAGGTGCAGGTCGCCGCCGCCGCGCTCGATGCGTGGGAGGCGACCGGAGACGGCGGCTGGCTCGACTGGGCGCTCCGGATCGCCGAGCGCGTCTGGAGCGACTACGCCGACGACGACGGCGGGCTCTTCGACCTCGCGTCCGGTACGCCCGGCGAGGGACTGGTTCCGACCCGGGCCAAGTCGGTTCAGGACGCCCCTACTCCATCGGGTAACGGCACCGCGGCGATCGTGGCGTCCCGTCTGCATGTCATCACCGGCGACTCACGGTGGCGGATGCGCGCGGAGGCGCTGGTACGCGCCTTCGCCGGCCGCGCAGCCGAGCTCGGCTTCTACGCAGCCGCATATCTCATGGCCGCCGACTGGACGCTCAACCCCGAGACCCATTTCGTGATCGTCGGCCCCGCGGGCGACGCTGACGCGGAACGGATGCATCAGCGCGCGCTGGCGGCCTTCGCACCGCGCCGCGTGGTGCATCGCGTCTCGAGTACCGCCGGGCCGCTCCCGCCGGCGGTGGCGGGGATGATCGAGTCGGCCCACGGAGCCGTGCGGGCATTCCTCTGCCGCGGAGCAACCTGCAGCGCCCCCGCCGCAACCGACGCCGAGTGGGTCGAGACCCTGTCCGGCTTATCGGCGCCGGCTTCGCGGGGCTAGATTCCGGCCACACCAATCTCCTCCCCTTTTCGAGGTCCCAGTGGCAAAGACCGCGACGATCGATACCAGCAAAGGCACCATCACGGCGGAGCTGTTCGACACCGAGGTGCCCGGCACCGTGGCCAATTTCGAGAAGCTGGCCAACAGCAAGTTCTACGACGGCACCCGCTTTCACCGCGTGATCAGCGACTTCATGATCCAGGGCGGCGATCCCCTGTCGAAGGAACCCGGCAATCCGCGGGTCGGCACCGGCGGCCCCGGCTACACGATCAAGTGCGAGACCGACCGCAATACGCACCGGCACGTCGCCGGCACGCTCTCCATGGCCCACGCCGGCAAGGACACCGGCGGCAGCCAGTTCTTCATCTGCCATTCCCCGCAGCCGCACCTCGACCGCAAGCACACCGTCTTCGGCCAGGTGACGAAGGGGATGGATGTCGTGAACTCGATCCGGCAGAATGACGTCGTCAACTCGATCCGGGTGGACTGAACCATCCAGCTCGATTTCGCGGTCATCGCGGACTATGCCCTCATCGACCAGCAGGGCAAGCTCAGCGTGCTCGGAATCTTCCAGCACGTCTGGGTGGCCCAGTTCCCGGCGCTCCACCCGCGGACCCACCTGGTCCTGCGGGTGAAGGGGCGCCGCACGGAGATCGGGATGCACTCCATGCGCATCCGCTTCGTGGATGAGGAAGGGACCGAGCTCCTCGGCGGCGAGGGCACGGTGCAGTTCGGCGAGCCGCCGGCCGGGGTGACCGAGGTCGAGGCCGGCGCGGTGCTCGTCTTCGATGTTCCGCTGCCGCGCGCCGGGACCTACGCGTTCGAGATCGCGCTCGATGACGGCGAGACCGTCCGCGTGCCGCTGACGGCCTCCACCGCACAGCAATTCGAATCGCGCGAGTGACCGAGCCGGCTTTTGACAAAGCCGATTGCGAGCGATAACATGCGGCACTTTCCTCGTCCCGACCCAGCCACAGCGGACGCAGTTCTCCATCGGAGCCCAATTATGCGACGGATTTCTGTGAGGATGGCCGCCGGCCTGATCATGGCAGCGGCGGCATTGCCACACGCGGCCGCTGCCCAGGGCTATGGCGTGTACGAACAGGGGGCCTGCGTCATGGGACGGGCTGGCACCGGGGTCGCCTCGGCGTGCGGAGACGGATCCAGCATCTTCTTCAACCCCGCCGGCATCACCGCTGCCGAACGGCAGCAGGTGAGCGTCGGCGGGACGCTGATCGCGCCGCGCGGCGACTTCACCAACGATGTCTCCGCTTTCAACACCCCGCTCAAGCACAAGGCATACCCGGTCCCGAACGTGTACTACGTTCGGCCGCTGGGCGGCGGACGGGCCGCCGCTGGGATCGGCCTCTTCGCTCCGTACGGCCTCACCACGGAGTGGCCGGACAACTTCGAGGGTCGCTTCCTCGGCTACAAGAGCCGCATCGCCGCGATCTACGCGCAGCCGACCGCCGCATTCAAGGTGATGAAGGGAGTGAGCGTCGGCGCCGGCATCGATGTCTCGTTCGTGAAAGTGGAGCTCAGGCAGCGCCTCGAGCTGTCCTCCCAGATCGCGTCGCCCCCGTCGATCACCTTCGGCAATCTGGGCATCCCGTACGGCACCGACTTCGGCGATGTGGACCTGAACGGCACCGGGCACGGCGTCGGCTATCACGTCGGCGTGCAGGTCGAGCCGATCCGGCACGTCAGCATCGGCGGGCGCTACCTGTCGCGGCAGCTCGTGAAGATCAGGAACGGCACCGCCGACATCACGCAGATCATGACGGGGATCATCCTGCCGGCCAACAATCCGATTTCCGCGGCCGGCGGCGGGACGTCTCCGATTCCGCTCGATGCGCTCCTGGCGCCGCAGTTCGGAACCGGCGGACCGCTCACCAACCAGGCCGCGGCCACCTATCTGCGCTTCCCCGAACAGCTGGTCCTCGGCGTGGCCGTGCAGGCGACGCCGAAGGCCAAGCTCCTGTTCGATTTCCAGTATACCAACTGGTCGGTGTTCGACCAGCTGCAGCTGGAGTTCGAGCGCCTTGGCCAGCGGACGCTCCGGGAGGCGTACCGCAAGGCCTATGGCTACCGCTTCGGCGGGGAGTACGCGATCGCTCCCAGCGCCACGATCCGCGCGGGCGTGTACACCCATGGCGCCGCGGCGCCGCCGGAGACGGTGACGCCGAACCTTCCCGAGGGCGGACGCAACTCGTTCACGCTCGGCCTCGGCACGCACCTCATGCAGAACCTCAGCGTGGACCTCGCCTACCAGTACATCTCGCAGGCGGACCGGCGCGGCCGCACCGTTGACGGCGGCCTGGCCGAGCCGACAGCGAGCGTGAACAACGGGCTCTACACCTTCCACGCCCACCTCTTCGGCGCGACGTTCGCGTTCGCCTTCTGACCGGGAGACTCGACCGTATGACGATCAGAACGCTGGCGGCCTCCCTGCTTCTCGCCGCACCGCTCGTGGCGGGATGCCGCACCGACGAATCGCTGGCCTCGCCCGACCTGTCGAACAATGGCGGCCTGCTCACGCGCTACGTCGCGATGGGCAACAGCATCACCGCCGGCTTCCAGTCGGCGGGAATCAACGACAGCACGCAGCAGCGCTCGTACGCCGCCGTGTTCGCCCGGCAGGCGCGGGCGCCGTACTTCTACGCATCCCTCAACATGCCGGGCTGCCCCGCGCCGCTGACCAGCAACACCGCCCAGACCCGCGTGGGCGACCAGCCGCCGACGGCGCCCTGCGCCCTCCGCGCTCAGGACCACATCCCGTACCTGAGCAACGTCGCCGTTCCCGGCGCGAACGTGCTCGACGCCGTGAACAACAGCGACCCCGGCTCCGCACCCAATGCGCTGACGACTTTCATCCTGGGCGGCCGGACCCAGGTCCAGGCGATGGCCGAGGCGCATCCGACGTTCGTGTCGGTCTGGCTCGGCAACAACGACGTGCTGGCGTCGCTCACCAGCGCGGCCAACCCGGGGGATCCGGCGCTCGTGACGCCGGAAGCAGAGTTCGAGGCGGCCTACAAGACGGTCCTGGACAGCATCACCGCGTCCAATCCCGACGCGAAGGCGGCGCTCTTCGGGGTTGCCGATGTAACGCTCATGCCGTACGTCTCCACCGGCACCGTCTACTTCTGCCTGAAGACCGGCGGATGCCCGGGCGTGCCGCAGGCTCCGTTTCCGCCCACCTTCACCGTGGATTTCAACTGCGCTCCCGCGGCACTTGGCGGCCTGGGAGACGGTACGCTGATTCCGTGGACCGTCGGGGTCGTGCGGATCCTGCGGGCCGCACAGGGGATACCCGGGGGCGTCGACTGCTCCGTGGATGCCGACGTCGTGACGGTGGCCGAACGCGACAACATCCACGCCGCGGTCACGGGGTACAACGCCTTCATTCAGGCGCAGGCCACCGCACGGGGATGGCCCTACATCGACCTTAACGCGATGCTCCTGGGGTACCGGGCGCAGGGCAAGATCCCGCAGTTCCCAGCCCTGCCGACCGCGCCGGGACAGTCGGTTCTCTTCGGCCCGCTCTTCTCACTCGATGGCGTGCACCCCAGCAGTGCGGGCCACCGGATTCTCGCCGACTCGCTGATCTCGACGGTGAACCGGGCCTACGGCACCTCGATTCCCTTCGCCGGACCCTGACCGGTCGCCGGACGGCGCGGACCACGACGGGGCGACGCACGCGTCGCCCCGTCTTTTTCTGCGGGCTAGATTACGACACACCCCGAGCCGGAGAGACCGTGACGATATCCCGCGACCGCGCCCTGGCGCTGATGCACGAGTACACCGCCTCCGACGCGCTCCGGAAGCACATGTATGCCGTCGAGATCGCGATGCGCGCGATGGCCGAGCGTGCCGGCGAGGACCCCGATGCATGGGGAATCGTGGGACTGCTGCACGACTTCGATTACGAACGGTTTCCCAACGACGCCCACTCGCCGACGGAGGAACATCCCGCCGAGGGGGTCCGCATCCTCGCGCGTGAAGGACTGCCGGAGCCGGCACAGCGCGCCATCCTCGGCCACGCGACGTACTGCAACGTGCCGCGTGACACGCCGATGGCGCGCGCCCTCTTCGCGGTGGACGAGCTCTGCGGCTTTCTCGTCGCCTGCGCGCTGGTCAGGCCCTCGAAGAGTCTGACCGACCTCGAGGTGCCGAGTGTCAGGAAGAAGCTGAAGGACAAGGGATTCGCGCGCGGCGTGAGCCGCGACGACGTGGTGCACGGCGCCGAGGAGCTCGGCGTTCCGCTCGACGAGCACATCGGCTTCGTGCTCACCGCCCTCCGGCCTCACGAGCGGGCGCTCGGTCTCGGCGGCGCATGAGCGACGATAGCCCGGACCTCGGCAGTCAGCCGGTCGAGAGCGCGATCAATCGCGCCGCCGGCGGCCGCCCGATTCCGGGCAACAACGTCCGTCTCCTGATCGACGGCCCCGACGCCTACGCGTCGATGCTCGACGTGATCGCGCACGCGGAGCGCTGGATTCACTTCGAGAACTACATCATCCGCAGTGACGCCGAGGGATGGCGCTTCGCCGAGGCGCTCGCGGCACGGGCGCGGCAGGGTGTCGCCGTGCGCGTCCTGTACGACTGGCTCGGCTCGATGAACACGTCAGCCAAGCTCTGGCGGTTCCTGCGCACCGCCGGGATCGAGGTTCGCGGGTTCCATCCGCCCCGGATCCTCGACATCGTCTCCATGCTCTCGCGCAATCACCGCAAGCTGGTAGTGGCGGACGGCCAGCGCGCGGTGATGGGCGGACTCTGCATCGGCTGCGAGTGGACCGGCGGAGACGCCCCCGACCGCCAGCCGTGGCGCGATACCGCGATCCTCGTGGAAGGACCAGCCGCAGCCGCGCTGGACCAGGCATTCGCCGTCACCTGGGTGCTCGCGCGCGGTGCGATCCCGCCGGAGCACACCGTCGGTCAGGCGCCCGCGCTCGGCAGCGCCGAGGTGCGGGTCATCGCCGGCGAGCCCGGCCGGGAGCGCGCGTACCGGGTCATCGAGCTGCTCGCCGCCGGCAGCATCGAGCGGCTCTGGATCACCGACGCGTATCTCGTCGCGCCGCCGCGCCTCTTTCAGGCCCTGCGTGACGCCGCCGAGGACGGGGTGGACGTCCGGCTCCTCGTGCCGGGGTCGAGTGACGTTCCCTTCATCCGGAACCTGACCCGCATCGGGTATCGCGACCTGCTGCGGAGCGGCGTCCGGATTTTCGAGTGGGACGGACCGATGCTTCACGCCAAGACGATCAGCGTGGACGGCCGGTGGGCCCGGGTGGGATCGAGCAACCTGAACGCCTCCAGTCTCCTGGGGAATTACGAGCTCGACGTGCTGGTCGAGGACCTGACGGTGGCCGAGGCGCTCGAGAAGCAGTTCCGGCTGGACATCGCCCGGAGTCGCGAGGTCTCGCGGCGGCGGCTGCGGGGACCGCATCGCATCAGTCAGCGGCTGCCGAGCGCCCTGACCCGGCTGGCTCCGGAGGCGCCAGTCCCCTACCGACAGAGCCGCCGGGAAGCGCGCCACCGGGCCTTCCTCGCCCTGCGTAGCCTGGCCAGCAACGCCCGGCGTTCGGTGTTCGGGCCGCTCAGCGTGCTGCTCCTGATCTTCGCGGCCCTCTTCCTCCTCCTCCCGCGAGCCACTGCCTTCGGATTCGGCATCATCTGCGCCTGGCTCGCCCTCGGCGCCGCACGCGAGGCCTTCCGCCGGCGGGCCGAAAAGGCCGAGACCCGCTCACCCAACGTCCGGTCGCTTCCCCGCGTATGACGGACGTGACCGATGCCGAACTGGCCGCTCTCGCGGCCGGGGGGGACGGGGAGGCTTTCGGGACGCTGGTCGAGCGCCATGCACCGGCCGCGCGCCGCGTCGCCCGCCTCTTTCTGCGCGACGGGGACGACGCGGACGACGCGGTCCAGGACGGGCTCCTGTCGGCATGGCGGGCGCTGGACCGGTTCGATACGAAGCGTCCGTTCCGGCCCTGGCTCCTCAGGATCGTGCTCAACGCCGCCCGCGATCTCCGCCGCCGGCGCATGGTCCGGCGCACCGAGCAGGTTCCCGACAGCCAGGCGAGCGGCACGCCGGGGCCGGACCGGGAGACCGACCGGACCTTGCTCCGGGCGCGGCTCGATGCGGCGCTGGCGATGTTGCCGGAGCGACAACGAGTGGCCGTCACGCTGTTCGATGCCGAGGGATATCCGCACGCCGAGATCGCCGCGCTGCTCGGGGTGCCTGAAGGAACGGTACGATCCGATGTGTTTCACGCGCGCCGCGCGCTCCGCCGGGAGCTGGCGCCGTTTCTCGAGGAGGTTCCATGACCGGTCACGATCCGTTTGAGGCGACGCGTGACGCCGCCCTCGGCCGGCTGCTGCGGGAGCATCTCGATCCGGGCGGCGACGCGCAGTTCGTTGCACGGATCCGCGCGGCGCTCGGGCGCGACCGCGACAGCAGCTGGGACGTGCTGGCGCGTTGGGCGCGGCCCGGCCTCGTGGCCGCGGCGTCGGTCGTGATCGGCCTTGGATTGTGGCTGGCCGCGCAGAGCGGGCGAGACGTCCCGACCCTGGCCGATGCGATGCAGCCGTCGGACGCGCCGACCCGCATTCTCTCCGGCGGTAAGGAATCGAGCAGTGACGTGGTGCTCGCCTCATGGGTGGAGGGACAATGACGGCTTCACGAGGGCGGGCCGCCGCCCTGCTCGCGGCGGTGTTCATCGCCGGCATGCTGGTGGGTGCGGGCGTCTTTGCGCTCACCCGCGGCGGGCCCGGCGGGCCGCATCCGCGGCGCGACTTCGTCGAGCGCCTGTCGCACGAGCTCAACCTGACGCCGGCGCAGCACGACAGCGTCGCCGCGATCCTCCAGCGCCGCCGCACGAGCATGGACTCGCTGTGGCGCGAGGTCGGCCCGCGCTTTGAAACTTTGCGGGTGACGGTGCGTTCGGAGATTCGCTCGCAGCTCACTCCCGACCAACAGAGAAAGTTCGCCGAGATGAACAAGCGGTCCGATGCCATGCGCGCGCAGGGGGCGTCCCATGCGCCGCGGTAAGCTGCTCCTCGCGGCCCTGCTGCTCGGCGGCGGGGCGGCGCCGCTGGCGGGCCAGGAGCGCTCGGTGACGCTGGCGGATGCCATCAAGCTCGCCGAGCAGACGCAGCCGCGCGTGATCCAGGCGCAGGCCAACGTCATGACCGCCGACGCGCGGGTGCGCACGACGCGGGCGGCCTACCTGCCGAACCTGTCGTTCTCGTCCTCGGGGAGCAATTTCCACGCGGACGGCCCCGCGCGGCTCAATCCGAACACGAACGAGGTCGTTCCGGGCGGGAGCAGCAGCACCAGCCTGAACACCAACCTCAGCGCGAACGTGGATCTGTTCACCGGCTTCCGCCGCGGCGCCGACATCGGCGCGGCCCGCGCGAGCAGCGATGCCGCGGAAGCCTCGCTGGTGGACGCCCGATTCCAGCAGCGCCTGACGACCACGAACGCATTCTTCGACGCGCTCGCGGCGCGGCAGCTCGTCGCGGTACGCGAGGCCAGCGTCCGCCGGGCCGAGCAGCAGCTCAAGATCTCGATCAGCAAGCTCGCGGCGGGCTCGGCGACGCGGTCGGACTCGCTCCGCTCGCGGGTGACGCTGGGCACGGCACAGCTTCAGCTCCTCCAGGCGCAGTCGCAGCTGGCCACGACGGAGGCGTCGCTGGCGAGGATCATCGGCCAGACCGGCCGGGTGCAGGCGGCGGAGGATTCATCGCTGTACCGCGTGGTGCCGGAGGTGGACAGCGTCCAGCTTCGCGCCGAGGCGGTCGAGAAGTCTCCCTCGGTGCAGGCGGCGCTCGCGAGCCAGCGTGCGGCAGAGGCGTCCCTGAAGTCGGCCCGCTCGGGCTACTGGCCGACGCTCTCGCTTGGCGCGAGCACCGGCTGGAGCGGCAACAACAGCACCAGCTATCACCTCTACAACTCGCGGCAGGTAAACCTCTCGCTCAGCTGGAACCTGTTCAACCGGTTCACGCGCGAGCAGCAGATCACCACCCAGCAGGCCAACCTCGACATCGCGGCGGCGAATGCCGCCGATCTGGGGCGCTCGCTGGAGACCACGCTGACCGGCCAGCTGGCCTCCCTCGACGCGGCCCGCGCGGGGATCGACATCGCGCAGATGAGCGTGACCGCGGCCACCGAGGACCTGCGGGTGGTGCAGGAGCGCTACCGGCTGGGCGCCGCGACCATCGTGGACGTGCTCACCTCGCAGGAGGCGCTGAGCCAGGCCGAGGTGGACGCGGTGACTGCGCGCTTCAACTATCTGCGCGCCAAGGCGCAGATCGAAGCCCTCGTGGGACGGAGCCTATGACCACCGCGATTCACAACACCGATGAGCGGATGGCGATGCTGCCGTCCGACGTGCCGCGCGACGCCGTCATCGTCACGCGGAATCTGCAGCGCGACTACGACATGGGCGGCGAAGTGGTACACGCGCTCCGGGGCGTGGACGTCACGATCCGGAAGAACGAGTACGTCGCGATCATGGGCCCGTCGGGCTCGGGCAAGAGCACGCTGATGAACATGATCGGCTGCCTCGACAGCCCGACCGCCGGCGAGTACTGGCTCAACGGCCATCGCGTCTCCGAGCTCTCGGACGATGCACTGGCCCGCATCCGGAACAAGGAGATCGGATTCGTCTTCCAGACGTTCAATCTCCTGCCCCGCGCGAGCGCGCTGCACAATGTCGAGCTGCCGCTGGTCTACGCCGGCATCGGGGGCCGGGAGCGGCACGACATGGCGAGCGACGCGCTCCGCCGCGTCGGGCTCGGCGACCGGATGCTGCACAAGCCGAACGAGCTGTCGGGCGGCCAGCGCCAGCGGGTGGCCATCGCCCGGGCGCTGGTGAACCAGCCGAGCATCCTGCTGGCCGACGAGCCGACGGGCAACCTCGACAGCACCACCAGCACCGAGATCATGTCGCTGTTCGAGACGCTGTACGGGGAGGGCCAGACGATCGTGCTGGTCACCCACGAGTCCGACATTGCCGCCCATGCACTCCGGCAGGTCCACCTCAAGGACGGCCGGGTCGAGCGGGACTTCCTGACGGAGAGGCACAACTGATGACGCGCATTCGTATCGCCGCCGCCATGGCCCTGGTCGCCGCCGCCGCGGCCTGCAAGAAGGAGCAGCCCCAGGTGGCCTACCAGGCCGTGCCCGTCGAGCGCCGGGACATCATCGTCTCCGCCCAGGCGGCCGGCGCGATCCAGCCCGACACGACCGTCGAGGTGAAGTCCAAGGCGTCGGGCGAAGTGCTCCAGATGCTCGCGGAGACGGGCCAGGAGGTGAAGCAGGGCGATCTCCTCGTCCGCATCGACCCCCGCATCCCGAACAACAACCTGGCGCAGGCCCGGGCCGATCTGACCGTGGCCCAGGCTACGCTCGCGAATGCGAAGGCGCAGAAGACGCGGTCCGACGAGCTCTTCAAGTCGCAGTCGATCACCCAGCAGGAGCACGAAACGGCCCAGCTGGCCTACGCCAACGCGCTGGCCGATGTCACCAAGAGCCGCATCGCGGTGGAGAACGCGCAGATCCAGGCCAACGACGCCAACGTCCGCTCGCCCATCAACGGGACGATCATCGAGAAGGATGTGGAGCGCGGCCAGCTGATTCAGTCGGCCACGGGCAACGTGAGCGGCGGTACGGTGCTGCTCAAGATGGCGGACCTCAACCTGGTGCAGGTCAACGCGCTGGTGGACGAGACCGACATCGGCAAGATCCAGCCGGGCATGGCGGCGACCGTGACGGTGGACGCCTATCCCAACCGGCCGTTCGAAGGCACCGTGCTCAAGATCGAGCCCCAGGCGGTGGTGCAGCAGAACGTCACCATGTTTCCGGTCCGGGTGCGCATCCGCAACCAGGGCGGTCTCCTGCGGCCCGGGATGAACACCGAAGTGCAGGTCCACATCGGCGAGCGCGACAGCGTGCTGGCCATTCCGAACTCCGCGCTCCGGACCACGAAGGACGTGAGCTCAGCCGCCGAGGTCCTGGGACTCTCGCCGGAGGATGTCCAGAAGCAGCTGGCCGCCGCGCCGCCGCCGGAGGCTCCAGCGGCCCCCGCGGGCGATTCGGCGACTCGCGCCTCGATGGGCGCGACCGCTCCCGCTGACTCCGCCGCCAAGGGCGGCAACACGCTGACCCTGCCCAACGGGATGACGGTGCCGCTGCCGGCCGGCGTCTCCGCCGCGCAGGTCCAGAAGATCATGCAGAAGCGCATGAACGGCGAGCAGCCGACCGCCGAAGAGCAGGCGCTCATGCGGAAGGTGTTCCAGGGCATGCGCGGTGCGGGCGGCGGTGGCGCCAACGGGCGCGGCTTCCGCGGCAACCGGCGCAACAACGCCGCCGATTTCGGCGGCACCTACGTCGTCTTCATCAAGCGGGCCGGCAAGATCGTCCCGGCCAACATCCGCACCGGCCTCACCGACCTCGACTACAGCGAGGTCGTGGCCGGCGTGCAGGAAGGTGACTCGGTCCTGGTGCTGCCCAGCGCGGGAATGATCCAGTCGCAGCAGGACATGAAGCAGCGCATCAACCGCATGACCGGCGGCGGTGGCGTGCCCGGCATGCAGCAGCAGACCGCCACGCCGGCCCGTCCGAGCGGCGGAGGGAGGTAGTCATGCTGGTCGGGGAGACGATCGCGGTCGCGTTCCAGTCGATTCGCGCCAACAAGCTGCGGGCCGGGCTCACCATGCTCGGCATCATCATCGGGGTCGGGGCCGTCATCACGATGGTGGCCCTTGGCTCCGGCGCCCAGAAATCGATCGAGGACCGGATCGCGGCGCTTGGGGCGAACATCCTGACGGTCTATCCCGGGCAGGGCTTCCGCGGCGGCATCGCCTTCAGCGACCGCACGTCGATCACGACTGACGATTACGAGGCGCTCAGACGCGACGCGCGTCTGCTGAAGGCCGTCGTCCCCGAGCTGCAGGGGAACCAGCAGGTCCAGCTCGGGTCGCAGAACATCAACACGACGGTGCTCGGCACCACGGCGGCCTACGTGCCGATGCACAACTACACGATGACCTACGGCCGCATGTTCACCGACGGGGACGACCAGGCCCGCCAGCGCTACGCCGTGCTCGGCTCATCGGTCCCGGAGATGCTGGGCGGGAATCCCGCCGCGATGATCCACCAGACGATCCTGATCCGCGGCATCCCGTTCGAGATCATCGGCGTGCTCAGCTCCAAGGGCGCCGCGGGCGGCTTCTTCAACCCCGACGAGCAGATCCTGGTTCCGCTCCAGACGGCGCAGTTCCGCATCTACGGCACCAAGCGGATCCGCTCGCTTTCGGTGCAGGTCGCCGACGGGGTACCGGTCGAGCAGGGGATGGTGGACCTCGAGCGTGTCATGCGCCGGGAGCACAAGATCCGGCCGGGCGCGGACAATGACTTCCAGGTCCGGAACCAGCAGGACTTCCTCGCGACCCAGCAGCAGGCGACGCAGGTGTTCACCTCCCTGCTGGCCAGCATCGCGGCCGTCAGCCTCATCGTCGGCGGCATCGGCATCATGAACATCATGCTGGTGTCGGTCACCGAGCGCACGCGGGAGATCGGCGTCCGCAAGGCGCTGGGCGCCACCCGCATGAACATCATGCTGCAGTTCCTCATCGAGGCGCTGGTCCTGTGCCTGACGGGCGGCCTCATCGGCATCGTGGTGGGCATCGGCGCCGCGATCCTGCTTTCGAAGATGGCGCACTGGAACGTGCTGGTTTCGCCGACGTCGATCGTCATCGCCTTCGCGTTCAGCGCGATCATCGGCCTGTTCTTCGGGATCTGGCCGGCGCGCCGCGCGGCCAGCCTCGATCCGATCATCGCCCTCCGCTACGAATAGCGGGACAGGCCCGGGGCGTTATCTTCGACGCCCATGGCCCTGCTCGCTCTCCTCCTCCAGCTCCAGGCCGCCGCCGCCCCGATCTCGGGGCGCGGCTCGCCTGTCGTCACCATCCCACGCATCGAAGCCGAAATCCGGGTGGACGGCCGCCTCGACGAGCCGGTCTGGGCCGAAGCCACCCGCCTGGGCGGCTTCTCCCAGTACCAGCCGGTGGACGGGCGGCCCGCCGAGGAGCGGACCGACGTCCTGGTGTGGTACAGCCCGACCGCCATCCACTTCGGCATCGTGGCGTACGACCGCAATCCCGGGTCGATCCACGCGAGCGTCTCCGACCGCGACAACATCGCGAACGACGACAACGTCACCATCTACCTCGACACCTTCAACGACCGCCGCCGCGCGTTCTTCTTCGGCGTCAACCCGCTCGGCGTGCAGGACGACGGGGTCCGGAGCGAAGGCGCCGGCACCGCCGCCGGGAGCCTGGGCGGCGGCAGCGTGGACCGGAATCCCGACTTCATCTACCAGTCGAAGGGGGTGGTGACCGACTCGGGTTACGTTGTCGAAGTGCGTATTCCGTTCAAGAGTCTGCGCTTCCCCGGCGGCGGAGCCCAGCGCTGGGGCCTCAACATCGTGCGCGACGTGAAGCGGACCGGCTACGAGGACACGTGGACCGACGCGCGCCGGGCCAACGCCAGCTTCCTCACGCAGTCGGGTACCATCGACGGATTGCACGACCTCCGTCGCGGAGTCGTGGCCGAGATCCAGCCGTTCGTCACGGCGGCGGCGAGCGGCGCGGTCGATCCGGAGAGCGGCCGCTTCGCGCGAGGCGACGTGGACCCCAGCGCCGGGGCCAACCTGAAGCTCGGCTTCACGAACATGGCGCTCGACGCCACGGTGAACCCCGATTTCAGCCAGGTGGAGTCGGATGCCGGGCTGGTCACGATCAACGAGCGGTTCGCGCTCTTCCTGCCGGAGCGCCGCCCGTTCTTTCTTGAAGGGATCGAGCTCTTCTCGACGCCGAACCAGCTCGTCTACACCCGGCAGGTGGTGGACCCGGTCGCGGGCGCCAAGCTCACCGGCAAGTTCGGCAAGCTCAACGTGGCCTATCTCGGTGCCGTGGACGACGCAGGGCCCGATGACGCGGTCTTCAACGTCGCGCGGTTCCGGCGGGACCTGCGCGGCACCTCGGCGGCCGGCCTCACCTATACCGACCGGATCGAGGGCGACAACTACAACCGGGTGCTGGCGGGAGACGCGCGGATCATCTTCGGGCGGCTCTACTTCGTACAGGGTCAGCTGGGCGGATCCTGGACGCGCGACGCCGCCGGCACGCGGAACGCCCCGGTGGTGGAGGCCGAGTTCGACCGCACCGGCCGTGCCTGGGGGTTCAATTACCAGCTGAATGCGCTGGGCGAGGGGTTCGAGACCCGCTCGGGCTTCGTCCCGCGGAACAACATCGTCAGCCTCCACGGGTTCAACCGCCTGTCGTGGTACGGCGGCCGCGGCGCCCTGGTGGAGAACTTCACCACCTTCTTCGGCCCCACCCGCATCTGGCGCTACGGCGACTTCCTCGCGGAGGGCCCGATCGAGGGGAACGACATGGTGAACACGACCACCCGTTTTCGCGGCGGGTGGTCGCTCGAGGTGAGCGGAACCCGCAACTTCGTCACCTTCGATCCGGCGGCCTATGCCGGGTATACGCTTGCCGACACCGCGGTCGCCTACACGCCACCGGACCGGCTGGACAACGCCTTCGCCGGGTCGGTGCGCCTCACCTCGCCCACGTTCCGCATGTTCAACGGTGACTTCCGCGTCCAGCGCAACGAGGTCGCGATCTTCCCCGAAGCCTCCGAGGGCCGGGAGACCCGCGTCACGTCGGGCCTCGAGTTCCGGCCGACCAACTCGGTGCGGGTCGGCCTCTCGACCACCTACTCCCGCATCACCCGGCGACGCGACGGCAGCGAGTTCGCGCGGACCGTCATCCCGCGCCTTCGCACCGAGTATCAGCCGAGCCGGGCGCTCTTCTTCCGGTTCGTCGGAGAGTACCAGTCGCAGCGGCGCGCCGCGCTGCTCGATGCTGCGAACGGCGCCCCGCTCTATATCGGCGGCGCGCCGGCCGCGGCAGTCGAGTCGGGTCGGTTCCGGATGGACTGGCTGGTGTCGTTCGAGCCCACGCCCGGCACCGTGGCGTTCCTCGGGTACGGCGCCACCTATCTGGGCAGCAGCGCCACCGACCTGTCGAACCTCCGGCGCAACGACGACGGCTTCTTCCTCAAGCTGGCCTACCTCCTCCGGCGCTGATGCCTCTGCGGGACTCCGCCACCCTCGTGATCGGAGCCGGCGCGGCCGGCCTCGCCGCAGCGCGGGTGCTCACGGCGGCGGGCCGCCCGGTGCGGATTCTCGAGGCGCGCGACCGGATCGGCGGCCGGATCCACACCCTTCGCCACGCGTCGCTCCCCCTTCCAATCGAGCTCGGGCCCGAGTTCATCCACGGCGAATCGGAGGAGATCAGCGCAACCGTTCGGGCTCACGGCCTCACCACCTGCGAGACCGGCGAGGCGCACGCGGTGCTCGAGCGGGGGCGCCTGCGCCCGGTCGGCGCATTCTGGTCCCGCGTGGAACGGGTGCTTCAGGAGCTCGATGCCGGCGGCGCCGACCGGTCGGTGGAAGCGGCGCTGCATCCCAGGCGTCGCTCGAAATCGGGCCAGTGGGCGGCGCGCTATGTCGAGGGATTCCACGCCGCCGATCTCACGCGGATGAGCGTCCGGGCCCTCGCGCGCTCGGAGCGCGGCCAGGGCAGCGGCTCGAGCGGTTCCGCGCGCATCCTGAACGGATACGACGCCCTCGTGAGCGCGATGGCGGTCCCGCTCCACGGCCCGCTGGTGGATCTCCGGCTGCGAACGGTGGCCCGGGAGATCCGATGGACGCGTGGGCGCGTTACAGTGACGACCGATGGAGCGGCCGGGGACGGGCCCGAAGAGCATGACGGGCCCGCGGCGATCGTCACCGTGCCGCTCGGCGTGCTCAAGGATGCCGGCGGACCGGCCGGCATCCGGATCACGCCGATGCCGTCGGAATGGCTCGACGCGATGCGCCTGCTCGAGATGGGCAGCGTGCTCCGGCTCGTCCTTCAATTCCGCGAGGTGCCATGGCCGCCGGACCTGGGATTCCTACATCTGCCGGGCGCACTGCTCCCGACCTGGTGGACACCGGCTCCGATCCGCGCGCCGATGATCACCGTCTGGGCCGGCGGTCCGTCGGCGGAGCGGCTCCTCGGCCGTGACCGGCACGAGCTCGCGGCCATCGCCCTCGACGTGCTGGCCCCCGCCATCGGCGTGGAACGCGAGCGACTCGGTGATCTGCTGGTGGATGCGTACCACCACGACTGGTCGGCGGACCCGTTCTGCCGAGGCGCATACAGCCACGCGCTCGTCGGCGGGGCGGACGCGTTCGGCGCGCTCGGCCAGCCGGTTGACGGGACGCTGGCCGTCGCCGGTGAAGCGACGGCGGACGACGGCGAGAACGGCACTGTGCAGGGGGCGATCGCCAGCGGCGAGCGCGCCGCCCGCGCGATCCTGGCATCCGGGTGACGGGAGCGGCGGCGCAGGAGCCGGCGGGCCACGGAGGCGCCGCCTACCGCGCCGATATCGACGGACTCCGGGCGGTGGCCGTCATCTCCGTCATCCTGTACCACGGCGGGATCCCCGGGCTGTCCGGAGGGTTCGTCGGAGTGGATGTCTTCTTCGTGATCTCCGGATTCCTGATCTCCTCGATCATCTTCCGGCAACTCGATCAGGGGCGTTTTTCGCTGGCCACGTTCTACGAGCGCCGGGTTCGCCGCATCGCGCCGGCGCTGGGCGTCGTCCTGCTGGCCTGCACCGCGGTCGCCGTTCCGACGCTGCTGCCGCCCGATCTGCTGAGATTCTGCAAGAGTCTCGTCGCCACGCTGCTCTTCGGCTCGAACATCTATTTCTGGCAGACCTCGGGCTACTTCGACACGGCCGCCAGCACGAAACCGCTGCTCCACACCTGGTCCCTCGCGATCGAGGAGCAGTTCTACCTCGTCTTCCCGCTCGCGTCGCTCCTGGTGGCGCGCTACTGGGTGCGCGGGCGGTCCCGCTTCTTCCTGGGGGTCCTGCTCCTCTCGCTCGCGGCGTGCGTAATCGTCACCCGACGCTCGCCCGACGCCGCCTTCTACATGCCGGTGACCCGCGGCTGGGAGCTGCTGGTCGGCGTGATGCTCTCGTGCTGGGGAATGCCGGCGATCCGATCCCGCGAACTCCGCACGGCGCTGAGCGCAGCCGGCCTCGGGGCGATCGTCGCCGCCGTGCTCCTCTTCACCCCGGCGACGCCGTTTCCCGGCGCGGCCGCGCTGCTGCCGACGCTGGGGACCGCGCTCGTCATCGCGGTGAACCGCTCCGACGACCCGCTCGCCGGCCGGCTGCTGACGCTGCCGCCCGTCGTCCTGACGGGCAGGATGTCGTACTCCCTCTACCTCTGGCACTGGCCCGTCTTCGTCTTCTTTCGGCAGCTCGCCGCCCGGGAGCCGCGACCGCTCGAGCTCGTGGCGCTGGTGATCTTCATCTTCGGCGTTTCGGCGGCATCCTGGCGGTTCGTCGAGGAGCCGGCACGACGGCTTCGGGGTGGAATCCCGTACGGCACTCTGCTGCGCGGTCTGGCGGCGATCGCGATCGTGCTCATGCTGGCCGGCGCGGGCGGCTGGGCGTCGGACGGGTTCGCCTTTCTCCAGCGGCCGGAGGTCAACCGGTATCTGGCCGGCGTGCGCGACGGGAATCCGGCGCGCGCGCGGTGCTTCTCGCCGGGAATCACCCTGCTGGAGCGCGGCGCACCATGTCGGCTCGGGCCGGACTCCGTCCCGCCGACGTTCGTGGTCTGGGGCGACAGCCACGCCAACGCCCTGATGCCGGTGTTCGCGGCGCTGGCCGACGAACAGCACACCGGCGGGATCTTCACCGGCGCCTCCGGCTGCATCCCGCTGCTCGACGTGCGTCGGATCGACCGGAGAGACGACTGCGCGCGCCTGGGGGACTCGGTCGTCGCGCTGGTCGGGCGGCGGCATCTCCGCGACGTCATCCTCGGCGCGTACTGGTCGGTATACACCGACGGCTGGGAGATCGAGCCGCCGCCGCCACAGCCACTGATCGCAGCGGCGGACCCCGGGGACACCTCGTCGCCTCATACCGTCTTCGCCCGCGCCCTCGCGCGGACGATCGACGCCCTGCGGGCACAGGGCGCGCGGGTCTGGATCATCGAGCAGGCGCCGACGCAGCCGCGAGAGGTGCCGGCCTGGCTCGCCACCGTCGCGAAGCGCGGCGGCGACCCGACGGCCCTGGGCCGTTCAGCCAGCGATCACCGCGTGCGGCAACGGTTCGTGGCCGGAACGTTCCGCCGCCTTGCCGACGGCCGCACCGTGAGGCTCGTCGATCCCGCGGACCTGCTCTGTGCCAGTGGACGCTGCGTGACTTCGCTCGACGGGCGCAGCCTGTACATCGACTATCGCCATCTGTCGACGTTCGGGGCGATGCAGCTTCGTGACTTCTTCCGGCCGATGTTCCGAGCCATCGCCGAAGACCGATACTGATCCGGCGGGGCGAGCGGGACATCCCGGTGCTGGCGGGCCGGTGTCTCGCGCGCTACCCTCCATGCCATCACCAACAGCACGCGCGACCTGTACTGGAGCGACCATGGAGTCCGGGCCCGAGATCGTCCCTGCATCTCCGTTCGATGTCCCGCTCACGGCCCCCGAGCCGCCTGCGGTGGCGGCGGAGCCGCCCTCGCCAGCGCCGGCACGGGGCGTCCGACGCCATCACTGGATCGTCCGCCTGACGCACTGGCTCAACGCCATCGCGCTGACGGGCCTCGTCGCCAGCGGGCTGCAGATCTACCAGGCGTTTCCCCATTTCGGCCAGAAGGGGAACGTCTACCCGGTACCCAATCCGTTCGATATGTACCGCTTCCCACGCTGGGCCCGGCTCGGTGGCTGGCTCGCGGGAGGGCTGCAATGGCATTTCGCGCTCGCGTGGATCTTCCTCCTGAGCGGCGCGGTCTACGTCGGCTATCTGCTCATTTCGGGCGAATGGCGGACACTGCTCTTCCGCCCGCGGGATATCGGACCGGCCACCCAGATGCAGCTCTACTACCTGCGCCTGCGCCGTGACCACCCGCCGCAGGGGAAGCACAACGCCCTGCAGAAGGGGGCCTACACCTTCACCATCGCCTTGGGCGCGATCAGCCTGCTGACCGGATTCGCGATCTACAAGCCGGTGCAGCTCTGGTGGCTCACGGCGCTCTTCGGCGGCTACGAGCTCGCGCGCTACTGGCACTTCATCGCGGTGTGGCTGTTCGTGGCGTTCACGCTGGTGCACGTGACGCTGGTGTTCCTGGTGGACCCGGCGACAATCCGCTCGATGATTACGGGGTGGTACCGTGGGAGGTTCCCCAGCCATGGGTGAGCGACACGACGGTCTCAGCCGCCGGGACTTCCTGCGCCTCGGCCTCCTCGCGGGCTCGGCAGCGGCGGCCGGGTGCGCCTGGGACGGAGGCGCGCTGCTCCGGCCGAAGCTCGCCGCCGTCAGCCGGATGAACGACTGGGTCGGCGAGCACATTTTCCTGTCGAACGATCGGCTCGCACGGCAGTGGCCGGCCTCGGCGCGGAGCCGCTCGATGCCGAACTACCATATCGCCGAGTCCACGCCGGTGCTCGACGATCCCGCCGCCTGGGCCCTGAACGTGGGCGGGCTCGTGCGGAAGCCGATGCGGCTCACGCTCCCGATGCTTCAGGCGCTGCCGCGCGTCACCTATACCGTCCCGCACCACTGCGTCGAGGGGTGGACGACGATCGCCACGTGGACCGGCGTTCCGGTGCGCGCCGTGGCGGCGCTGGTCGAGCCCACCGCCGACGCACGCTATCTCCGGTTCGACTCGTTCGACCACGACGCGCAGGGCGTGCCCTACTACAACGGCTGGGACGCGAAGAGCGCCATGCACCCCCAGACGATCCTGGCCTACGGGTTCAACGACCGGCCGCTGATGCCGGAGCATGGCGCGCCGGTACGGCTCTACTCGCCGATCAAGCTCGGCTACAAGATGACCAAGTACCTGACCGCGATGACGTTCACCCGCGAGCGTCCGGGCGGGTTCTGGGAAGATCAGGGATATCCCTGGCTGGGCGGGATCTGAGTCAGCGCTCCGCATCGAGCGTCACGCTGGCGGCACCATCGTCGGCGTACGTCACCGTCACGCGCCACGGCTGGCAGCAGACCTGGCAGTCCTCCACGTACTGCTGCCAGGGCCCGCTGCCGGGATCGAGCGCGATGACGTTCGCCTCGCCGCACCAGGGACAGGGCACGATGGACTCGGTGTCGGCGGTGCCGTCGCCAAGCGGAAACTCCTCGTCCAGTTCGTCGTCGTTCATCATTTCAGTCTCACAATGATCCAGGGCCACGATGACCCGCTCGCGATTCCTCGGAACCGGCATGGCGGTGCCCGACCGCGTCGTTACCAACGACGACCTCAGCCGGCTGATGGACACCACCGACGAGTGGATCCGCACTCGCACCGGGATCCAGGAACGGCGCTGGGTGCGCGAGGGCGAAACCGGCGCTGACCTCGCGCTGGCGGCGAGCCGACGGGCGCTCGAGATGGCGGAGCTCTCGCCGGCCCAGGTGGACGCAATCGTCTATGCGACGTCGACGCCCGACCACTTCGCGCCGGGAAACGGCGTCTACCTGCAGCGCATGCTCGGTGCCGGGCAGATTCCCGCGATCGACATCCGCACCCAGTGCAGCGGCTTCGTGTACGCGCTGTCGGTGGCCGACGCCTGGATCCGCGCCGGGATGTACCGGACGATCCTCGTCGTCGGCGCCGAGGTCCAGTGCACCGGCATGGACATCTCGACGGCTGGACGGAACACTGCCGTCATCTTCGCCGACGGCGCCGGGGCCGCGGTGCTGGGCCCCAGCGAAGAGGCCGACCACGGCATCCTGGGGTTCGACCTCCACTCCGACGGAAACTACGCCGAGAAGCTCTGGGTGGACGTCCCGGGCTCGATGTATCACCCCCGCATCTCGCAGGCTCAGCTGGACGAGGGGCGCCACTTCCTGATGATGGACGGGAAGGAGGTCTTCCGCCACGCGGTAGTGCGCATGCCGGAGTCGGTCACCACCGTCCTGGCGGGGCTCGGTCTCGCTCCCGCCGATCTGTCGCTCCTCATCCCCCATCAGGCCAACCTTCGCATCTCGGAGATGGTTCAGCGCTCCCTCGGCCTCAGGGACGACCAGGTCTACAACAATATCCAGCGCTACGGGAACACGACCGCCGCCACGATCCCGATCGCGCTCGACGAGTGCGTGCGGGCCGGGCGGATCCGACGGGGAGATCTGCTGGCGTTCACGGCTTTCGGATCGGGATTCATGTGGGGGAGCGTGGCGCTGCGGTGGTAGCCGGGCGGCGGACGAGCGGGGCCGTGTGCGGGCCCCCGTCGTCCGCTGGCACCGGCCTAGGCGCTCTCCAGCGGGTATTTGCGCCAGTAGTACTCCGCCGTCCGGCTGGCATGGGCGCGGTACAGCTGTTCCTCCTCGTCGTCCACATCGTGCACGAAGAGATGGAGCGACCCCGGCCACAGCGTCGCCTGCAGCGACCAGTTGCAGCTCGGGGCGTGCAGCACCCACTGCAGTGCGCCGCCGCCGGCGTCGGTCAGATGGATCTCGCTGGCCCGCTCGAGCGGGACGCTCGCGGGAATGCCGGCCACCGCCGCTTCGACCGGATCCCACTGGAGCTCTGCGTCCGCCCACGAGTTGAACGTGACGGTCCCGTGGACGGCAGACTCCCCGTCAGGGGCTTCCAGCTCCGCCTCCCACTCGCCCAGCAGGTCCCACGCGTGGTCCATCGGCCCGATGTTCGGCACCTCCACCGTCGGATGTCTCGGCATCCTCGCCTCCTTCCCGGGAACTGAATCTTTCAGCCTCACGTTTCGTACTGTAACGCACGTCGACCCTTCGTCCCCTGTGAGGCTGATCATGTTCGATGCGCTCTTCCACACCGCAGCCTTCGCCGCATCACTGGTGGCGGGTGTCGGCGGCTACCTGTTCTCCCGCAATTTCGTCCGGCGCCGGCTCCGGTTCGTGGATGCAGTCCAGTCGCCGGTTGCGCCGATCATCGCTGGTGCCCTGGCCTTCGTGCTCGCCTGGCCGCTGACGCTGCTTCCCGTGGTCACGATGTCGCTCGCCATCCTCTTCGGGCTCGGCTGCGGCTTCGGCACCGCCAGCGGCGTGCGCGCCCTCCGGCGGGGTGACTGGCAGGTGCATCGTCTGCGGCCCTGAGCCATTGTAGCATCCGGCCGGAGTCGGCCCCGTTGCCTGCGTCACATTTTGTCGGGGCAACGCGCCGGGCCCGCGGCTATCTTGCGCGCATGACGACGATCACCTGTGTGCGCTGCGGCGAGACCCGGGCCCGGATGCCGTTCCAGCCGTTCCAGAACGACCTGGGCATCCGGGTCTACCAGCAGATCTGCAATGTGTGCTGGAGCGAGTGGCTGCAGCGGCAGCAGCAGCTCATCAATCACTACGGGCTGAATCTGCGCGACCAGCGATCGAAGGATTTTCTCTTCGGGCAGATGGAGGAGTTTCTGTTCACGAAGGCGGGCTGATCACCAGGTCCGCCCGATGCGGAGGATCAGGTCGATCCCGGGGTCGCCCGGTCCCAGATCCTCCGTGAAGCTGACGTACCAGTCCCTCCCGTCGCGTCCTCTCGCCAGCCAGCCGAAGTCGGCAGTCAGCTCATGCCGGTCGAGCGAGCTGAGCCCCGTCCCATGGTAGTCCGGTGAGTGGTAGAAGAACGAGCCGAACACCGACTGCGAGCCCCAGAGCCGGAAGCCGAAGCCGGTCGACGCCGACACGAAGAGCGTCCGCTGCCAGGGGGAGAGGTCACCATGGCGCGGCGTGAAGCCCGCGCCGGCCGTTCCCTCGTAGAACACCCTTGGCGACAGCTCGATGTGCACGGTCTGCACCGTGCTCACCGAGGGCACGCCGCGCCCGTATCCACCAGTAGCCGTCGGCAGTGTGAGTGACAGCACGGACTGGAGCGACTCGCCGTGGCGCCGCCCCAGGGTGACGCGCGCGTCGCCCAGAGACAGCGCCGAGGGTGAGCGGGTGATCCGGGTGCCGTTCGGGAGCGAGAACCGGTAACCAAACTCGTTCTCGGGCCGGGCGGCGCGCTCCGGCTGCGTGTAGTGAATCAGCCGGTGGTACCAGACGAAGAAGCCGTCGGCGAAGCCGGCGTAGGCGCCGACGGCGCTCAGCTCCAGTCCGGCGAAGACGCGCGGGCTGAGATCCCGCCCGAGACGCAGCGAGGTCCGCATCAGCTCCGCGTCGAGGAGATAGGAGCTGGTGCCGTTCGTGTCGGATTCGATCGCGTTGCCGTACTCGACGCTCACGCCGGTGCGCCATCCGCCCGCCGGGTCGAACGCGCGATAGGGCTCAGCATACAGGCCGGTGCGTGCGGTGCTCGTCGGGTTCAGCGGCTGGTGCGAGGGCAGTCCCTGCGCGCCGAGCGCGCGGGCGACCAGAAGGCTGCCTGCGACGAGAGATGATCGCTTCACGTCGATCCGGTGTGAGTGGAGGAGAGGTTCGGGACGAAGAGTAGCGAGGACGGGCGGATCGGTGAAAGGACCCAAACGCAACGGGCGGCCCGCATCAGCGGGCCGCCCGTTTACAGCATGACTCGCGGGACTCAGGGAACGGTCGTGCCCCGCCGGCCGACGAAGAGGCGATAGATGAACAGCAGGATCATGGCGCCGATGATCGAGGCGATGATCCCGGGGCCGGAGCCGGCCGTGCTGTACCAGCCGAGCGAACGGCCAAGGAACCCAGCGAGGAAGGCGCCAGCGACGCCGAGCAACATCGTAATGAAAATCCCTCCGGGATCGCGGCCGGGCATCAGGAACTTCGCGATCGCGCCCACCACAAGACCGATGATCAGGGTCCACAGAATGTTCATTGCATCCTCCAGTGTGAACCGACAGGGCCAGCGAGTGGGGGATATATACT
>JBLMWC010000134.1:0-27842 GCA_050257015.1 Bacillota bacterium
TAGCGTGGCGACCCGGACCACCCCCCAACAATCGGGCATCTCATGGCACTGTTTGGTCGCAAGAAGACCACCGTGGGCCTGGATATCGGCAGCGGGCTGATCAAGCTCGTCGCGATCTCCCACGGCTCCGGCGAGCCCGTGCTCACCAAGGTGGCCTTCACGAGCGTCGTCGACGACGCCATCGTCGAGGGCGAAGTGATGGACAAGGGGATCGTGGCCGACGCCATCAAGGGCCTGATGGCCTCTGCAGGGATCAAGACGAAGCAGGTCGTGACCGCCGTCGGCGGCCGCGACGTGATCATCAAGAAGATCGCGATGGACCGCATGAAGGAGGGGGATGCCCGCGAGGTGATCCGCTGGGAGGCCGAGCAGCACGTGCCGTTCGACATGGACAACGTCGAGCTCGACTTCCAGATCCTGGATCCCGACGCGGAGGGCCTTCAGATGACGGTCCTTCTCGTCGCCGCCAAGCGCGAGCTGGTGGAGACCAAGCTGGCCCTGCTCTCCGACGTCGGGCTCGAGCCGAGCGTCATCGACGTGGATGCCTTCGCGCTCCACAACGCCTTCGAGGTGAACTACCCCGATGCGATGCGCGGCGTCGTCTGCCTGGTCAATATCGGCCACGAGACGACCAACGTGAACATTCTGGACGACGGCGTGCCGGTCCTGACGCGTGACATCGCGATCGGTACCCGGCGCTTCCGCGAAGACATGCAGCGCGAGCGCGGCCTGTCCGCCGAGGAGACCGAGCGTCTGCTCCAGTCGGCAACCGCGGATGACGCGCTCAGGCCGTTCCTGGAGACGCGCGGCGAAGAGCTGGCGGTCGGGATCGAGCGGGCGGCAGCGTTCCTTCAGTCGGCCAGCCGGTCGGCCGGCGGCGTCTCCCGGATCTATACCACCGGCGGCGGCGCCCGGATCCCGGGTATCAACCAGGTTCTGGCGGACCGCCTGCGTCTGCCGGTGCAGATGGCCAATCCGCTCGAGCGGCTTCAGGTGGCTGACGGCGTCTTCGACATGCTGGAAGTCGACCACGTCGCGCCGCTCCTGATGCTGCCGATCGGCCTCGCGCTCCGTTCCGCCGCCTGACCCCGACCAGGGAAGAGACCTTCGATGATCACCGTCAATCTCCGTCCCGGCCAGAAGCGCAAGCGCACGGGTTCTCCGTTCGCCGGCGTGGGCGAGCGCGCCAAGGCGCTCGGCGCCCGGGTGAAGGATCCGCTCCTGCTCGCCGCGGCCGCCGCCTGGATCGGCGTCGCCCTCGGCCTGGGCTGGATCTGGACCTCGAATACGCGCCAGCTGCACGCGCTGCAGCCGCGGCTGGAGCAGGTGCGGGTCGAGCACCGGCGCTTCAAGAACTTCATCGCGCAGAAGCGGCACCAGGAGCTGATCCGCGACTCGCTGGTCTCGCAGATCGGCGTCATCCGGACCGTCGACGGCGACCGCTACGTGTGGCCGCACGTCATGGATGAGGTCGCCCGTGCGCTGCCGGCGTACACCTGGCTCACCGAGATGGCGCCGGCCGGCGGTCCCGTCCCCGCGGACTCGACCGACACGACCAGCAAGGCGCTGACGTTCAAGATCTCGGGTCGCACGGTGGACATTCAGGCGTACACCCGGTTCCTCCGTCAGCTCGAGGCGTCGCCCTGGGTGAAGGACGTGACGCCGCTCTCGGCCATGACCGTGGTGGAAAACGAGCGCGCCGTCACCGCGTTCACCATCACCGCGACGTTCCACAAGGCCGATTCGGCCTACATCCGTACGGTTGCTCTCAGCCAGTCGGTGAGGTGAGCGATGGCACTCAACAGTCAGAAGACGACGCCGATCTTCCTGCTGGTCCTCGCCGGACTGGTCGGCTACATGGGATACACCGGCGCCGGGATCTCGACGGTCGGCCTCGACGGCCTGTCGGCCGGCAAGGCGCGGGTCGCCGCGATCCAGGACACCATCAGCACGCTCCAGGCGCAGACCGACAGCGCCAAGCGTGAGCTGGCCACCGGCACCGTCGAAGACCTCAACAAGCGGCTCGACGGATACCGCGCGAGCCTCTCGATGCTGCGCCGGCTGGTGCCGGAGCGGAGCGAGGTGCCCAACCTGCTGGACGACATGTCGACCCGCGCCAGGATCCGGGGCGTGACGCTGTCCCGCGCCGATCCGGTCATCCCGGCGGAGCCCGGCCCGGCGCCGTTCGAGACCCAGCGCTTCAACATCTCGGTGCTCGGCCACTACGACCAGATCGGCGCGTTCCTCGCCGACGTCGCGAGCCTGCAGCGCATCATCGTCCCGGTGGACGTGAGCCTGCTGGCCGCTTCGGCCCCCGCGGCCAAGGCGCTCGGCGACAGCACCGGTGCATTGCTCGAGGCGAAGTTCCAGATCCGCACGTACGTCAAGTCAGCCGCTACGGAGGGAGACCCCAGTGGCACGTAATCATCTTGCGGCCGGCCTGGTCGCCGTGCTCGCGCTCGCCGCGTGCGGCAAGGGCGGGCACGACGACGCGGACGCGGCAGCCACGAAGAAGTTCGCGGCGCTTCGCGCGCACAACGACAGCGTGCGGAAGGCGCGCGCCGCGGCCGCCGCCGCCGACTCGGTCGCCCGGGTCCGCTACGCCGCCTGCAGCGATTCGGTGAGCGCCGTGCTGGCCAAGGCGCCCGTCACTAAGAAGAAGAAGGCGCCGACGGCCGACTCGGTTGCGACGATCGTCTCGGGTGCCTGTGGCAGCCAGCCGGTCACCACCACGCTCGCGGCCGCGACGCCGCGCGCAGTCGACACCGCGCACGCGGCTCCGGCCGCGGTGGCCCCGGCGGTGGCGTCAGCGGCTCCGGCGGCGGCACACGACTCGACGCCGGCCGATTCGCTCCGTTCCGATACGCTGGCAGCGGATTCATCCCGCGGCCACGAGACCGAGGTGCAGCGCGAGACCTTCGCCTACTCCGGCGGAACCCGCGATCCCTTCGGCTCGCTGATGAAGCTCAAGAGCGCCGGCCCCGAGCTGGGTGACCTGCAGCTCGTCGGCGTGTACCAGGACCTGCGGAACAGCGCGAACAGCGTGGCGGTCCTGCGCGAGAAGAGCACCAGCCACCGGCACAAGGTGCGGGTCGGCGACGAGCTGGGCCGCCTCCGCGTGCGGCAGATCCTCGCGCGGGACGTGGTGTTCAACATCGAAGACTTCGGGTACGAGCGGCAGGAAACTCTCTCGCTGCGCAAGCAGGAGGACATGACGCCATGAAGGCACTGTCTCGTATGATCCTGGCCGCCGCCGCGGCACTCCTCGCCGCGGCGCCTGCCAGTGCCTCTGACGGGCCGCTCAGCGGTGAGGTCACCGCCGTGAGCGTCATGCCCTCGCCGGGCCGCGCGGAAATCGTCGTCAACGTGCACGGCACGGTGGACGTCAAGGACTTCATGCTGCAGAACCCCGACCGGCTCGTGCTCGACGTCGTGGGCGCGCGGCTGAGCGCCACCGCCAGCCGCTACGACGGCGTGAACCGCGGCGGCGTGCGGAACCTGCGCTACAACCAGTTCCGGCCCGACGTCGTCCGCATCGTGCTCGAGCTCGATGCCGCGAAGGACTACAAGGTCACCCGCGACGGCGACGCGATCCGCGTCTCCTTCGGCGCCGACCAGACCTTCCTCTCGTGGTCGTCCACCGCGCCGGCCAGCCTCACGGCGCCTGCGCCGCGTGCGATGGCCGACGTGCGGCCCGCGCGGAGCGAGGTGAGCGTGCCCGATGAGATGCCGGTGTCGGCGCCCCAGGGCGAGCCGCGCATCACCGTCACCTGGGACCGCGCCAGCATCGGCGATGTCGTGGCCGGGTTCGCGGCCTTCAGCGGCAAGACGATCATCCTCGGGAAGGACATCAAGGGTGAAGTCACGGCCGAGATCAAGAATCAGCCGTGGCCCCAGGCGTTCGCGGCGATCCTGGCCGCCCAGGGCCTCACCGCCCAGGAGATGCCGGGCGGCATCATCCGGGTGGACGCGCCGTCGACGCTCGCCGCGCTCGATTCGACCGAGCCGCTCGAGACCGCCGTCGTCCGCGTCAACTACAAGCAGGCGGACTCGCTGGCCAAGACGGTGGAGAGCATCGTCACCAAGGGCCGCGGCCGCGTGATCGCCGACCGCGGCTCCAACGCGCTCGTCATCACCGATACGCACAGCCATATCGGCCAGGTCACCGACTTCGTGCGGGGGCTCGACGTCCGCACCCCGCAGATCTCGATCCAGGCCAAGATCATCTTCGTCGACCGCACCGATCTCCAGCAGCTCGGCCTGCGGTACGACATCGGAAGCCGCACCCAGTTCTTCAACAAGCTCGTGCAGCGTCCGGACCCGACCAAGACGGACGGCACCACGTATCCGTCCAACGTCAACATCATCGACATCGGCGGCAACTCGCTCTCCGCCATCGGCAACGCCGACGCGACGGTGCAGCAGTCCGCGCTCGACCTCGTGTTCTCGACGGCGCTCGGCGGCTTCTCGCTCACCAGCTTCCTCAGCGCGCTGGAGACGGTGCAGCTCTCCGACGTGCAGGCCGAGCCGCTCATCACGACGCTCGACAACCGCCAGGCGGACATCCTCGTCGGCGACGAAATCCCGCTCCGCGTGGTCGACGCCAGCTCGCAGCAGGGTGGCGCCGGCGCCGGCGCGCCGCGCTCGACGGTGCAGTTCAAGGAAGTCGGCATCCGGCTGACCGTGACGCCGCACGTCACCAACAACCGTCAGATCCTGATGGAGCTCAAGACCGAGCGGTCCAACGTGCAGACGCTGGCCGCCGCGGACCTCGGTTTCACGATCAACAAGCAGACCTCCACCAATCAGCTCCTCGTCGGCGACGGCGAGACCAGCGTGATCGGCGGCCTGACCGTCACGACGGTCACCAAGACCCGGTCCGGCATCCCGCTTCTCTCGGGACTTCCGATCGTGGGCAAGCTGTTCAGCTTCAGCTCGGAGTCCGAGAATCGGCGCGACCTGATTATCCTGGTGACACCACGGATCGTCGACGACGGCATCTCGACGCCCTGAGGCACCCGGCAATCGCTACCACACGAGCCCGGCCCAGGTCGGGCTCGTGTGCTTTCCTTTAATCAGGGCGGCGGATGCGACTTCGGTTCAATACGGCGGGAGAGTCCCACGGCAGGGCCCTGGTCACGATCGTGGAGGGGCTGCCGGCCGGCCTGCCGGTCAGCGCCGAAGCCGTCGACCGCCAGCTCGCCCGACGGATGCAGGGCCATGGCCGCGGCGCCAGGATGAAGATCGAGCGGGACCGGATCGAGTGGCTGGCCGGCGTGCGCGCGGGGGAGACCCTGGGGTCGCCGGTGGCGATGCTGATTCCCAATCTCGACTGGGCGACCTGGCACGAGATCATGGCCGCCGAAGGGTCTGCCGAGCCGCGCGCGCGCCGGATAACCCGGCCCCGGCCCGGGCACGCCGACCTGATCGGGGTGCTCAAGTACGACCGCCTCGACGCGCGGGACATTCTCGAACGGGCCAGCGCGCGGGAAACCGCGTCCCGCGTGGCGGCGGGCGCGCTGGCGCGGTGCTTCCTGGAGGCGTTCGGGGTCGAGGTGGGGAGCCACGTCATCTCGCTCGGCGGCATCCGGGCCGGCGCGCCGGCCGAGCTGCCCACGCCGCTCAACGAGGCGGCCGACCGCTCCCCGCTCCGCGTGCTCGATCCCGCCGTCGAGGCGGAAATGATTCGCGGGATCGACGCGGCGAAGACGGCGGGCGATACTCTTGGTGGGGAAGTCGAGGTCGTGGCGCGCGGATTGGTGCCTGGACTCGGGAGCCACGTGAGTTGGGACCGGAAGCTGGATGGTCGTCTGGCGGGCATGCTGATGTCCATCCCGGCGGTGAAGGGGGTGGAGGTCGGGCTCGGCTTCGAGGCGGCGAGACGCCGCGGGTCCGAGGTGCATGACGCCATTTTGCCCGGAAGCGACGCGCCGCCGCTGCGCTTCCGCCGGCGCACCAACAACGCCGGCGGCCTGGAGGGCGGGATGACGACCGGGGAACCGCTGGTTGTTCGATTGGCGATGAAGCCGATCTCGACGCTGATGACCCCGCTCGAGACGGTGGAGCTCCGCTCCGGCGCGCCGGCCCGGGCTGTCACCGAGCGTTCGGATGTCACCGCCGTCCCCGCGATGGGCGTCGTGGCCGAGTCGCTGGTCTGCCTGGTGCTGGGGGATGCGATGCTCGAGAAGTTCGGCGGCGATTCGCTGGGCGAGACGCGGCGCAACGTGGACGGCTATATCGCGGCGCTGGGCGTGCGCTGGAACGAAGAGAGGGACGAGTCATGAGCGAGCGACGTCACGTCATTCTCGTCGGACTGTCCGGGTCCGGAAAGAGCACCGTCGGTCAGCGAGTCGCCGAGCAGCTGGGCGCGCCGCTGGTGGACATCGATGCGGTGATCGTGCGCCAGGTGCAGATGCCGATCGCCCGCGTCATCGGCGAGCGCGGGGAACCCGCATTCCGGGAGCTCGAGCGCCAGGCGGTCCGCGCGGCGCTGGCCGATCCGCCGTCCGTCGTCGTTCCCGGCGGCGGCTGGGCCGCCCAGCCCGGGCAGATCGAGGTGGCGCGGACTTCCGCCCTGATCGTCTACCTGAAGACGATGGCGATCACGGCGGTGAAGCGGCTGGGCGCCGACGACAGCCGGCCGCTTCTGGCGGGGGACGACCTCCTCGAGCGCCTCCGGGAGCAGCTGCAGATTCGCGAGCCGTTCTACAGCCGCGCCGACCACGCCGTCGTGACCGACGGGCGCACCCTCGAAGCGACGGCGGCCGACGTCGTGGCCCTCGCCCGCGCTGAAGCAGGATGGTAAGAAGTTGATTTTCAGGCAGTTACAGAATTCGTCCTTGCCAGCCCGGTACCCCCGCGTTTTCTTGGTACCTCGCTTGATTGGGTACCGCTCGCTTCTCGCAGGCTAATCTGAGCAGATGGCAACAACCAAAAAGACCAGCGCCGCCAGGAAGGCCGCCAGCCCCAAGAAGGCCAAGCCCGCCAAGTCCGCGAAGCCCGTGAAGTCCGCCAAGGCAGCCACGCCGGCGCGGGCGAAGACCACGCGGCGGGGCGGCAAGGCCGACGCGCCCATCCGGAGCGGCGCGGCGCTTGTGATCGTCGAATCGCCGACCAAGGCGAAGACGATCGGCAAGTATCTCGGGTCGAAATACTCGGTGAAGGCCACCGTCGGTCACATCCGCGATCTGCCCACCCGGAAGCTCGGCGTGGAGATCGCGGATGGCCGCTTCACTCCCGAGTACGTGATCATCAAGGGGAAGACCGCCACCGTCTCCGAGATCAGAAAAGCCGCCAAGGCGGCGAGCCACGTCTACCTCGCCACCGACCCCGACCGCGAGGGCGAGGCGATCGCCTGGCACGTGGCGAGCCAGATCGGCAACGGCACGCCGATGGAGCGCGTGCTGTTCCATGAGATCACCAAGGACGCGATCAGGGAGGCGATCGAGCACGCCGGCCAGATCGACGAACAGAAGGTCAACGCGCAGCAGGCGCGGCGCATCCTCGACCGGCTGGTCGGCTACAAGGCGAGCCCCATCCTCTGGAAGAGCATCAAGACCGGACTCTCCGCCGGTCGGGTGCAGACCGTCGCCCTGCGCCTGATCGTCGAGCGCGAGCGCGAGATCCGCGCCTTCACTCCGCAGGAATACTGGACCATCGAGGCGCTCTGCGCGTCCGGCGGGCAGACCTTCGAGGCCGGCCTCCACAAGGTCGACGGTCACAAGCCCCAGCTCCACAACGCCGCCGAGGCGCAGGCGGTGGTGGATGCGGTGCGGAGCCAGCCGTTCGTCGTCAGTGCGGTCGAGAAGAAGCAGCGACGGAAGAAGCCGGCGGCACCGTTCACCACCAGCACGCTGCAGCAGGAGGCCGCCAAGAAACTCGGCTTCTCCAGCCGGCGCACCATGCGCGCGGCCCAGGATCTGTACGAAGGCATCGAGGTGGGCGAAGACGGTCCGACCGGTCTCATTACCTACATGCGAACCGACTCGGTGCGGGTGAGCGACACGGCGATCGCTGCGGTGCGCGACTTCATCGGCTCTGCCTGGGACCGCCGGTATCTGCCCGACGCGCCGAACAGCTACAGCTCGAAGAAGGCCGCCCGCGTGCAGGATGCCCACGAGGCGGTCCGTCCCACCGACGTCCGGCGCCGCCCCGAGGAGGTGCAGCGCTTCCTCGAGCCCGACCAGTACCGGCTGTACCAGCTCATCTGGCAGCGTTTCGTCGCCTCCCAGATGACGCCCGCGGTCTACGACATGACGATCGTCGACTTCGATCTCGGCCGGTACCTGTTCCGCGCCACCGGATCGGTGCTGGTCTTCGACGGCTACCACGTCCTCTACCTCGAAGGCCGCGAGGCCGAGGAGGGGAAGACGATGGACGACCTTCCGCCGATTCCGCCGCTCGCCGCCGGCGACCGGGTCGAGGTGCGGGAGATCACGCCGTCGCAGCACTTCACGGAGCCGCCCCCGCGTTTCTCCGAGGCGAGCCTGGTCAAGGAGCTCGAGCGCCTCGGCATCGGCCGGCCCTCCACCTACAGCGCGATCATCTCGACCCTGGCCGCGCGCGAGTACGTGCGGGTGGATCAGCGGCGCTTCTACCCGACCGATCTCGGCGAGACGGTCGAGAAGCTCATGGTGGGGAAGTTCCCCGACATCTTCAACGTCGAGTTCACCGCCCGGATGGAGGAGGAGCTCGACCGGATCGAAGAGGACGGGATGGACTGGCAGGTCGTGCTCAACGACTTCTACGGTCCGTTCACGACGGCGCTCGAGGCGGTGGACATCAACGCCCTCGTGGCGGAGGCCCACGGACTCTCCCCGGAGATCCTGGCGAAGGAGAAGTGCCCCAAGTGCGGCTCGGCGATCGAGCTTCGCACCGGCCGGTTCGGGCCGTACCTCGCGTGCGTGAAGTACAAGGACACCTGCGACTACGTGAAGTCGCTCCGGAAGGATCGGGCACCCGACCGCCCGACCGACGAGAAGTGCCACCTCTGCGGCTCGCCGATGGTGATCAAGACGGGTCGCTTCGGCGAGTTCCTCGCGTGCACCACCTATCCCGCCTGCAAGGGCACGCGGTCGATCCCGCTCGGGATGAAGTGCCCGAAGTGCCTCGAGGGCGACATCGCCGAGCGGCGCACCAAGCGGGGCAAGTCGTTCTGGGGCTGCACCCGGTACCCGGCCTGCGACTTCTCCACCTGGAACCTGCCCGTGCCCGAGACGTGTCCAGAGTGCAGCTGGGTCGGCATGGAGAAGCGCAAGAACAAGGCGGAGGGCGAGACACGGGTCTGCCTCAAGTGCGGCCACAAGATGATCGTCGCCGAGCCGGAAGAGGTGGCGCTGGCGTGAACGCGACCGTGGTCGGTGGCGGGCTCGCCGGCTCGGAGGCGGCGTGGGCCCTCGCCGAGCGCGGCGTGGACGTGACTCTGATCGAGATGCGGCCGGTGGTGCGAACGCCGGCCCACGCGAGCGATCGCCTCGCGGAGCTGGTCTGCAGCAACACCTTCAAGTCCACCGACGTCACCAACGCGCACGGCCTGCTCAAGGCCGAGCTTCGGCTGCTCGGGAGCATGCTTCTCGACTGCGCCGACCAGGCAGCGGTCCCCGGCGGTACCGCGCTCGCCGTGGATCGCGAGGTCTTCAGCCGGCTGGTGCACGAGCGGGTCACGGCGCATCCGCGCATCACCGTCGTGCGCGAAGAGGCAACTGAGCTGCCTTCGCCGGCGGTGATCGCGACCGGCCCCCTCACCTCCGACCGGCTCGCCGCCGCGATCGCTGCGCGGCTCGGGACCGGCGCCCTCGCGTTCTACGACGCCATCGCGCCCATCGTCTCGTCCGAGTCGCTCGACCATTCACGGCTCTACGCGTTGTCGCGTTACGGCAAGGGCGGGGGCGACGACTACCTGAACGCGCCGATGGATGCCGGGAGTTACGAGGCGTTCATCGACGCGCTCACCGCAGCGGACCAGTTCAGCGGACACGACTTCGACGCCGTCCCGTACTTCGAGGGCTGTCTCCCCGTCGAGGAGATGGCGAAGCGGGGCCGCGAGACGCTGCGCTTCGGCCCGATGAAGCCGGTCGGGCTGCCCGATCCGCGCACCGGGCGGGAACCGTACGCCGTCGTCCAGCTCCGGCGCGAGGACAAGGCCGGCCAGATGTGGAACCTCGTCGGCTTCCAGACCCGCCTCCGCATTCCCGAGCAGCGCCGGGTCTTCGGGCTGATTCCGGGGCTCGCCGATGCGGAGTACTTCCGCTTCGGCAGCATCCACCGGAACGCGTATCTCAACAGTCCCGCCACCCTCGGCGAGGCGCTCACCGCACGCGATGACGACCGGCTCTTCTTCGCCGGCCAGCTCACCGGCGTCGAGGGGTACACCGAGTCACTCGGGACGGGACTCCTTGCCGGCATCAACCTGGCCCGGCGTCTCGCCGGCAAGCGGTCGCTGGTGCCGCCGCCCACGACGATGCTGGGCGGTCTCTACCGCTACCTGCGCGATGCCGATCCGGCGCACTTCCAGCCGATGAACGCCAACTTCGGGCTGCTGGAGCCGCTCGAGGGGGGCAAGGCGGAAGGGCGGAAGGGCGGGAGGATCTCGAAGGAGCGGAAGAAGGAGCTGCTTGCCGAGCGTGCGCTGGCGCAGCTCCGGGAATGGATGGCCGACCTGTGACCGAGCGCCGCCCGCCCGCCCGCCCGACCGCCTGTCCGCCCGACGTCGCCGAATTTCTCCGTCATCTCGCCGACGAGAAGCAGCAGTCGCCCCACACGGTGACGGCATACCGGCGTGATCTCGAAGCGTTCGTGGACTTCTGCGACCGGCACTACGGCGCGGGGTGGGACTGGTCGCGCGTGGATCGGCTTGGCCTTCGGGGCTTCCTTGGTGAGCTGCAGCGGCGCGGGCTGGCCAAGCGCTCGGCGGCGCGGGCCCTCTCCGCAGTGCGGAGCCTGTTCCGCTATCTGCAGGTCCATCACGGGCTCGCCGTCAACATCGCGAAGGCCGCCCGCGTGCCGAAGCTCGACAAGCGCCTGCCGACCTATCTCGAGCGTGGCCAGACGGAGCGCCTTTTCGCGTGGGCCGAGGCGCGCGCCGGGACCGGCGACTTCTACGCCTTGCGCGATCTCGCGATGCTCGAGCTCTTCTACTCGACCGGGATGCGACTCTCGGAGCTGGCGGGACTCAACCTCGATCGCCTCGATCTGCTCTCGGACCAGGTGCGCGTGCTGGGCAAGGGTCGCAAGGAACGCATCATCCCGGTCGGGTCCCGGGCGGTGCTGGCCCTCCGGCACTACCTGAACGTCCGGGAGCCGATCGTGTCGCGGCCGGGCGGCGACCGGCGGGCGGTCTTCGTCACCCGGCGCGGGCGGCGGCTGGGTCCCCGCGCCGTGCAGCGCGCCATGCATGCGATGTTCGACGCCGTGGGCGGCGACGAGTTGCGGGTGCATTCGCTCCGGCACACCTTTGCGACGCACCTGCTCGATGCCGGTGCCGACCTGCGCGCGGTCCAGGAGCTGCTGGGGCACGCCAGTCTCAGCACGACGCAGATCTATACGCACACCAGCATCGAGCGCCTGAAGAAGGTCTACCACCAGGCGCATCCGCGGGCGTAGAGCGGTTCACCAGCACCCAGGAGTGAGGATGCCGACGTTTCACGGGACGACCATTCTCGCGGTCCGCAAGGACGGCCACGTCGCCGTGGGTGGCGATGGGCAGGTGACGATCGGCGAGACGGTGATGAAGTCCCAGTCCACCAAGGTCCGCGCCCTCAAGGGCGGCAAGGTGCTGGGCGGGTTTGCCGGGTCGGTGGCCGATGCGCTCACGCTCTACGAGAAGTTCGAGGAGAAGCTCGACCGGTATCCCGCCAATCTTCCCCGGGCCGCGGTCGAGCTGGCCAAGGACTGGCGCAGCGACCGGATTCTCCGGCGGCTCGAGGCGCTGCTCGTCGTCGCCGATCTCGACCACGCCTTCCTGCTGAGCGGTGCGGGGGAGCTGATCGAGCCCGACGACGGGATCGTCGCCATCGGCTCGGGCGGCAACTACGCCCTCGCCGCGGCGCGGGCGCTGCTGCCGATGCCCGGGCTCTCCGCCCGCCAGATCGTCCAGCGCTCGCTCGAGATCGCGGCCGACATCTGCGTCTTCACCAATCGGCACATCACGATCCTGGAGCTGCCGGCCAGCTGAGCGGAGCGCACCATGACCGAAGCAGCGGGCCGCATCATCCGCCACGACCTGATGAGCACCGACCCCGCCTCCGCCGCGGCGTTCCATGCCGCGCTCTTCGGCTGGCGGGTCACCGAGCTTCAGGTCATGGGCTTCACCGTGCGCCGCCTCTCCCTGGGCGACCGCGTGCTCGGCGCCATCATGCCGTTCGACCCGAAACTGGGGCTCCCCTCACACTGGGTACCCTACCTGCAGGTCGAGAGCGTGGACGACACCTGCCGGCGGGTCACCGAGCTGGGCGGAGAGGTATGCATGGGTGCGATGGATATTCCGCCCGGCCGGTTCGCGCTGACCAACGACCCGTCCGGCGCGCTGTTCTCCCCCTTCACGCCGAAGGAGCCCGCACCGGCAACCCCGACGCCGGTGCCCCCCGGCATGTTCTGCTGGGATGAGCTCCTCACCACCGATCCCGATGCGGCCGCCGCGTTCTACGCTGCGCTCCTCGATTGGGAGCCGGTGAGTGAATCGATGCCGGGCGGCGGCATCTATACCGTCATGCGCCGGGCGGGGAGGCCGGTCGCGGGCGTCATGGCCCGGCCAGCGCGCGCGACCTTCCGTTCCCACTGGCTGCCCTACGTCGCGACCGCGAACGTCGACGACACGGCGGAGCGCGCCCGAGGCCTCGGCGCCACTATCACCACGCCGCCTTCCGACATCCCCGGCATCGGCCGGTTCGCGGTGCTCATCGATCCGGCCGCCGCCCGACTTGCCCTGCTGAGCGCGACCGCCTGACCGACGGGCGGTTATCTTGCCCCCATGACCGCGAACATCACCCCGAAGCCGCTCGACGAGGCGGAGGCCCCGGCGCCGTGGCTCGAAGAGATGCCGCCGCGCCAGATCGTGGCGGAGCTCGACCGCTACATCGTCGGCCAGGATGCCGCCAAGAAGGCCGTCGCCATCGCGGTGCGGAACCGCTGGCGCCGCGCCCAGGCGCCCGACGACATCCGGGACGAGATCACCCCCTACAACATCATCATGATCGGCCCGACCGGGGTCGGGAAGACCGAAGTCGCGCGGCGGCTCGCGCGGCTCGCCGGCGCGCCCTTCCTCAAGGTCGAGGCGTCGAAGTTCACCGAGGTCGGCTACGTCGGGCGCGACGCCGAGTCGATGGTCCGCGACCTGGTCGACGCCGCGATCAACATGGTGCGGACCGAGCGGGAGGACGAGGTCTTTCCGCAGGCCGAGGCCCGCGCCGACGAGCGGCTGCTCGACCTGCTGCTGCCGCCGCCTCCGTCGACGGACGGCACCGCGCGCACGGCCGAGACCGGAGCGCAGCAGGTCTTCGTGGTGGCGCCGGGCGGCGGGGCCAGGGCGGAGCCGCCGACGCCGGAGGACGAGCGCCGAAAGCGCTCGCGCGAGAAGCTCCGGCAGCTGCTGGCCGACGGGAAGCTCGATGAGCGCGAGGTCGAGATCGAGGTCGCGCCCCAGACATTCCCCATGCTCGAGTTCATGCAGCCGCCGCAGGGGATGGAAGGCGCCGACATCAACTTCACCGAGATGCTTCAGGAGATGATGCCGAAGCGCAAGAAGCGCCGGAGCATCAAGGTTCCGGAGGCCCGGCGCGTCCTGATCGACGAGGAGCTGAAGAAGCTGGTCGACATGGACGACGTGGTGAACGAGTCGCTCGACCGCGTGGAGAACCACGGCATCATCTTCATCGACGAGATCGACAAGATCGCCGGCGAGCGCTCCCAGGCCGGCGGCCCCGATGTGTCGCGGGAAGGGGTGCAGCGGGACCTGCTCCCGATCGTCGAGGGCTCCACGGTGCAGACGCGATACGGCTACGTCCGGAGCGACCACATTCTGTTCATCGCTGCCGGCGCCTTCCACGTCTCCAAGCCGTCCGACCTCATCCCCGAGCTGCAGGGCCGCTTCCCCATCCGGGTCGAGCTCACGCCGCTCACCGAGCAGGACTTCATCCGGATCATGACCGAGCCGGAGAACGCGCTCACCAAGCAGTATCAGGCCCTGGTGGCGGCGGAGGGCGCGACCCTCGAGTTCCTCCCTGACGCGATCGCCGAGGTGGCGCGTGTCGCCTTCATCGCCAATGACCGCATGGAGAACATCGGCGCCCGCCGCCTCCACACCGTCATGGCGACGCTGATGGAGGATCTCCTGTTCGACCTCCCGGACTATCCGGAGAAGCGCATCGTGTTCGACGCCGACCAGGTGAGGAGCCGCCTGGCGCGCATCGTCAACGACGACGACCTGCGGCGCTACATCCTGTAACGCAGCCCGTGACTGGCGGCCCGGCGCGGGTACCCTATGTTAGGGGACCACCCCGTTTTCGGGACCCCTATGCCGGACCTGCTGCACCGCTTGGAGACCGTGCTGGCCGGGCGGTACGCGATCGAGCGGGAGCTCGGACGTGGGGGCACCGCCACGGTCTTCCTGGCGCGCGATCTCCGGCATCGGCGGCTCATCGCGCTGAAGGTGCTCCGGCCCGAAGTCGGCGCCGTGATCGGCTCCGAGCGCTTCCTGCGCGAGATCGAGATCGCCGCCGGACTCACCCATCCGCACATCCTGCCGATTCACGACTCGGGTGACGCCGACGGGCTGCTGTATTTCGTCATGCCCTACGTGCCCGGCGAATCGCTGCGCGCGCGACTCGCGCGCGAAGGCCAGCTGCCGGTCGAGGACGCGCTCCGCATCTCGCGCGACATCGGGGCCGCGCTCAGCTACGCCCACGCGCAGGGATTCGTGCACCGGGACATCAAGCCGGAAAACATCCTCATCGAGCATGGCGAGGCGGTGGTCGCCGACTTCGGGCTCGCGCGGGCCCTCGAAGCGGCGGCCGACAGCCGCATCACCGGCGCCGGATTCGCGATGGGGACGCCGGCCTACATGAGCCCGGAGCAGGCGGCCGGCCCCGATGTCGACGCCCGCGCCGATCTGTACAGTCTGGGCTGCGTCCTCTACGAGATGCTGACCGGCGAGCCGCCGTTCACCGGGCCGACGGCGCAGGCGATCCTCGGCCGGCACCGCACCGACCGCCCGCGCCCGGTGCGGGTGACCCGGCCCGCCGTCGCGCCCGAGCTGGAGCAGGTCGTCCTCCGGCTCCTCGCGAAGATTCCGGCGGATCGCTACGCGACGGCCGATGCCGCTCTCGCCGCGCTCCCGGCGAGCTCGTCTCAGGCGATCCCGATCGCCGCCGCCCGCAGGGTGCGGCCACGCACCGTCGCCCTCGCGCTCGCAGGGCTCGCGCTCGCCGCCATCGCCGCCTGGCGCCTCTGGCCGTCGGGCCAGGTCGAGCGGAGCGCGATCCTCATGGCCGACTTCGACGGTCCGTCCGACGATCCCACCCTGGTCGACGCCCTCGAGGGGCTGGTCTCGGCGGAATTGAACCAGTCGAAGGTTCTGGCGACGATGCCGCGGCCTGCACTCCGGGACGCCCTGCACGCCGCCGGACTCTCCGATACGACCCACGTCACCCTGGACGTCGGCCGCAACCTCGCCATCCGCAACGCAGTGCGGACCGTGCTCGGCGGCAGCATCCGGCGGGTGGGCGATGGCCGGTACTCGATGCTGCTGACCGTGCTCGATGCCGAGACGGGGTCCGATGTCGTGACGGCGACGGCGGTCGCCGCCGACTCCGATCTCGTGGCGCGGGCGCAGGGGCTCGCCCGGCAGGTGCGGCGGGGGCTCGGCGAGCGGCGCCGGGACATCGAGGCGAACAAGCCGCTCTGGCAGGTGACGACCCCGTCGCTCGCGGCGTACCGCAAGTACGCTACCGGCATCCGCCTGTCGGTCGCGTCCCAGCTGGCCAACAGCAATCAGATGCTGCGGGAGGCGATCGCGCTCGATACCGGCTTCGCGGCGGCGTGGGGCGCGCTGGGCATGAACTACATCAGCATGCGGATCCTCGATTCCGCCGCGGCGGCACTGCGGGAGGCGCTCCGGCGCCCCGACCGCCTGAGCGACGCCGAGCGCTACCGGCTCACCGGCGACGCCGCCTACGCCCTCGACGGCGATCTCCCCGCCGCGATCAGCGCGTATGGCCTGTACCTCAACGAGGTAGGGCACTCGATGGGCGGGCGGAACAACCGCGGGCTCTTCCTGACGGCGCTCGGCCGCTACGAGGAGGCGCTCGACGACTTCCGTGCGGCGGTGGCCGACAACCGGTTCGGCGGCCAGCTGTCGCAGATTCCGCTCCTCAACGAAGCGGCGACACTCGTGGTGCTCGGGCGGAGCGGCGAGGCACGCACCATCGCCCGGCAGCTCACCGGACCCGGCGCCGCGTACATCGCGCTCATGCTCCGGGCGGTCGATGGGCGCTGGGCGGAGGCCGACTCCCTTGCCGGCCCGGCGGCGACCGACCCGGAGGCACCGCCGTGGCTCCGGATGCAGGCGATCGCGGTGCAGGCATCGGCCCGTGCCTCGGCCGGGGATCCGGCTGGGGCGGACGCACTGCTCCGGCTCGCGGCTGGCGCCCACACGGGGTCCGAGGCGCGCTGGTACGAGCATGCACGCCTGGTCCTGGCGCTTGCCGCCGGGGGTGCGCCGCCCCCGCTGTCGGACCGGGTCTCGCGGGATAGCATGCCCGGTGGCATTCTTCTTCGCGGGCTGTGGGCCGCCGCCCGGGGTGATGCGGCGGCCGCGGGTCCGCGACTCGACTCTCTCGGCCGGCTTCACGACACCGACCGGCGGCGGCTCCGGGGCGGTCCCGAATTCCTGCGCGCGCTGCTCGCCCTCCGGAGCGGCCGGGCAGGGGAAGCGGTATCCATCATCGGGCCGGCTGCCGCCGCAGGCGAGAACGACGGGACCAATCTCGACCGGGTCGGGTCATTCGCCCTGCGTCTCGTCGCGGCCGACGCCTGGGCCGCCGCGGGGCGGGTGGATTCCGCCGCCGCCATGGGGACGCTCGCACTCCAGTCCCTGCGGATGCCGCCGGGGATGATCGCACTGCGCGGCCTGCCCTGCAGCCTGGCCGGTCCCCGCGTCGCCGACTGGCGGCGCCGTGCGGGCCTGCCGCCGCTCCACGCCGCGGGATGTGAACCGCTCCACTCTTCCCAGAGGAGGGCACAATGAAGATCGCTCGCTGGATCGGTGCGCTCGCAGTGGTCGCCGGCGCCGCTTGCACTGCAAAGGCGAACACCGATGGCACCGGCACGACCACGACCACGACTGCGGCGTCAACCAGCGCGCCGTGCACCGTCACGGACTCGGTGAGCGGGACGACGGCGCCGTGCTTCATGAGCACCTACGACTCGGTCAGCGGCAGCACGGCGCGCACGGCGATGAATGTCTCCGCCGTGGTTCGGGAGGGTGGCCGCGCAATTCCCCTCTCGGCGCTCACGGCGGCGTGCCGCGACGTCAGCACGGGGGCCGTCGTGAGCTGCAGCCTCGGCCTCATGCTCGGCTCGAGCAGCCCCCCGAAGACGATGCAGTCCGCGGAGTCGGTGTCAGGTACCCCCGGCCGGGATTCGACGAAGTAGTGCGGGGCCGCGTGGGGGAACTCCATGGCGCGTGATCTCCTGCCGCTCGTGCAGCGGGTGCTTGGCGACAAGTACACAATCGAGCGGCAGATCGGGCGGGGTGGCGCGGCGCGCGTCTACCTCGCCCGCGACCGCGCCGGACAGAAGCTCGCGCTCAAGGTGCTGCATCCGGAGCTCAAGGTCAGCGTGATGGCGGACCGGTTCCTCCGGGAGATCCGGCTCGTCGCCCAGCTCCACCACCCGCTCATCGTTCCCGTCATCGACTCGGGAGAGCAGGACTGGCTGGTCTACTTCGTGATGCCGTTCGTCGAGGGGCTCACCCTTCGCGACACCCTCGACCGGGATCGCACCCTCTCGATCGAAGCCACGCGCCGGCTCGGCGCCGAGCTGCTCGATGCGCTCGCCTGCTCGCACGAGGCCGACATCGTGCACCGGGACGTGAAGCCGGCCAATATCGTCCTTTCCGACGCCGGCGCCGTGCTCCTCGATTTCGGGATCGCCCGAGCCGTTGCCGCATCGGGGCGGGACCTGCTGACGCAGTCCGGCATGACGGTCGGCACCTCGGCGTACATGAGCCCCGAACAGGTGACCGCCGAAGCCGATCTCGATCAGCGGAGCGACCTCTACGCCGTCGGCTGCGTGCTGTTCGAGTGCCTCGCGGGCCGGCCGCCATTCACCGGGCCGAACGAAAATGTGGTGCTGCAGCTCCACATGCACGAGCCGCCCCCGGATGTGCGGCAGTACCGCCCGGAAACCCCGCCGGCGCTCGCCAATGCGATCGCGCGGGCGCTCCGGAAGTCGCGCCCGGAGCGGTGGCAGACTGCGCGTGACATGAGAGCCGCCCTCTTGGGGTGAGCCCGTCGGCGGAGCTCAGCCGCGTTACCGCCGCGCTCGCCGGACGCTACATCGTCGAGCGCGAGATCGGCCGTGGCGGGATGGCCACCGTCTATCTGGCCCGCGACCAGGCCCACGACCGGCCGGTCGCCGTGAAGGTGCTGCGGCCGGAGCTCGAAGCCGCGCTCGGACCCGACCGCTTCCTGCGGGAGATCGGAGTCCTCGCCCGCCTCACCCATCCGCACATCCTGCCGATTCTCGATTCCGGCGCCGCCCACGGCGTCGTCTACTACGTCATGCCGTTCGTCGCCGGCGAATCGCTGCGGTCGCGGCTCGAGCGCGAGGGCCAGCTCCCGGTGGAGGACGCGCTGCGCATCGGCAAGCAGCTGCTCGAGGCGCTGGCGCAGGCGCACGCGAGCGGCGTGATCCACCGCGACGTGAAGCCGGAGAACATCCTCCTCTCCCACGGGCAGGTCCTGCTCGCGGACTTCGGCATCGCGCGTGCCGTGGACTCAGCGGCGGCAGAGGGACTGACTGCGACCGGCATGTCGATCGGGACGCCGGCGTACATGAGCCCGGAACAGGCGACCGGATCGCGGACGGTGGATCGGCGGAGCGATCTCTACAGCGCCGCCTGCGTCATCTACGAGATGCTCGGCGGCGAGCCGCCGTTCACCGGTGCCACGCCACAGGCGATCCTCGCGCGGCGACTCAGCCAGGCGGTTCCCTCGCTCGGGATCCTGCGGGAGAACCTGCCGTCCGGCGTCGAGCGCGCACTGGTCCGTGCGCTCGCGCGCACCCCCGCCGACCGTTTTGCCTCGGCCGCCGAATTCGCGACGGCACTTCGGGCCGGTCCGGAGGACGCCCGGCGCCCGCGGTGGCGCCGGGTGGCGCTCGTCAGCGGCGTCGTGCTCCTGACTGCGGCAGCCGCCTTCGGCGCGACCCGCCTCCGAACCGGCGCTGCGGCCGCGCCGCCGCCGGCTCCGCTTGCCGCCGACCGGCTCCGCCTCGCCGTGCTTCCCTTCGGGACGCTGGGTCCCGACACCGCCGCAGCATATCTCGCCGCCGGACTCGGGGAGGACATCTCGGCCGCGCTGTCGGCCAGTCCGGACCTGATCGTGGTGGCGCGAACCTCTGCGGCCGCGGTGACCGGCGAGCGGGATCCGCTGGCGGCGGCCGGGCGCACGCTCAGGGTCGGGAGCGTCGTGCAGGGAAGCGTGCAGCGGGACGGCGCGCGGCTCCGCATTTCAGTGCAGCTCACGGACGTTGCGTCGCGGGCCACGCTCTGGAGCGAGACGTACGATCGGCGGACCGACGACATCCTCGCCATGCAGCAGGATGTCGCCGGCAAGGTGCGTGACGCGCTGCATGCCCGGCTCGTCGGGCAGGGCACCAGTGCGGCGGGGCCGCCGACCCGAAACGCCGCGGCCTACGACGCCTACCTGCGTGCCCTCTACTTCTCGAACCGCGACGAACCCGATTCCGCGGAAGCGGCGCTGAGGCTCGCGGTCACGCACGACTCCACCTTCGCGCTGGCGTGGGGCCAGCTGGCGCTGGTCGAACAGGGATTGTTCTTCGGCCGGGCCACGGACCGGAGGCTGGAGCAGGCGGCATACGTTGCCGCGGAGCGGGCGCTCGCACTGAGTCCCGACCAGCCGCAGGCGATCGTGGCGCGAGCTTCCCTTCTCTGGACGCTGCCGAACGGCTTCCAGCATCAACGGGTCGCACAGGAATTTCGGCGCGCCATCCGCATCAGCCCGAGCTCCGTCGATGCCCACGTGCAGCTCGGCAGCGTATTCATGCACGTGGGGCTGCTCGACGCCGCCCTTGCGCAGTTCGATACCGTGCTCCGCCTCGATCCGGCCAACACCTTCGTGGCGCGGCGCATCCCCCGCATTCACTGGTACCAGGGCAAATACGAGCAGGCACTCGACGAGTGGGGCAACGACAATCTGTTCATCGAGGAGCGCGCTACGGCCCTCGTGTCGCTGGGCAGGAGGGCCGAAGGCTTCGCGCTTCTCGGCAGCACGACGAAGCGCGACCTGTCCGACATCCAGGCGGTGCGCGCCGGGGTCCTCGCGTCGCTGGGCCGCCAGGCCGAGGCCCGCCGCGCCATCGCGCTCGCCATCCGCACCGGCGAGGGGAAGTCCCACTTCCACCACGCCGCCGAGCACATCGCCGCCGCCTACGCTCAGCTTGGCGACTCGGCGGCCACCGTCGCCTGGCTCCGGCGCACCGCCACTGAGGGGATGCCGTGCTACCCGCTCTTCCTCAACGATCGCCGTCTCGACCCGGTCCGCCGCTACGCCCCCTTCGCCGCCTTCATGGCCGAGCAGAAACGCCAGTGGGAGTACTTCCGCCGGACGCTCTGAACCCTTGCCCGCCGCTCCGCCATCCGGGTAGAATGCGCCTGCCGAATTGACCGTTCCCTCGTGAACCGGCCGCAACTTCATGCCCAAGCGCGACTTTCTCGCCATCCCCGACTTCTCCCGCCCCGAGCTGATCGCCCTGTTCGACCTCGCGGCTGCCATGAAGCGGGGGGAGTACACGGCGAAGCCGCTGCTGGGCCGGACCCTGGGGATGATCTTCGCCAAGAGCTCGACCCGCACCCGGGTGTCGTTCGAGGTCGGCGCGTACCAGCTCGGCGGCCACGCCCTCTTCCTCTCGTCGCGCGACATCCAGCTCGGCCGCGGGGAGCCGATCCGGGACACGGCCCGCGTCCTCTCCCGCTACCTCGACGGCATCATGATCCGCACCTTCGATCATGCCGACGTGGAGGAGCTGGCGCGCTTCGCTACGATCCCCGTCATCAACGGGCTCACCGACCTCCTGCATCCCTGCCAGATCCTCGCGGACCTCCTGACGGTGCGGGAGAATCTCGGCGGCTGGGACGGGAAGGTCGTCGCCTGGGTGGGCGACGGGAACAACATGGCCAACAGCTGGATCAACGCCGCGGGCTCGCTGGGCTTCGAGCTCCAGCTCGCGTGCCCGGCCGGGTACGATCCCGATCCGGCGATCCTGGCGCGGAACCAGGCCCTGGCGCGCATCACCGTCACGCGCGATCCGGAGGAAGCGGTGAGCGGCGCCGACGTCGTGAACACCGACGTGTGGGCGTCGATGGGACAGGAGGAGGAGCAGGCGGAGCGGGTGCGCGCCTTCCGCGGGTACACGGTGGATGATGCGCTGATGGCCCGCGCCGCCGGGGACGCGATCTTCCTCCACTGCCTCCCGGCGCACCGCGGCGAGGAGGTGTCGGAGTCGGTCTTCGAGGGGCCGCGCTCCCGCGTATTCGATCAGGCCGAGAATCGCCTGCACGTCCAGAAGGCACTGATGGCGACACTGATGGGGGAACCGACATGAGCGAGCTCAAGCGCACGCCGCTGTACGACGCCCACAAGGCGCTGGGGGCCAAGATGGTCCCGTTCGCCGGGTACGAGATGCCCGTCCAGTATCCCGCGGGGATCGTCGCGGAGCACCAGGCGGTGCGCAACGGGGTCGGTCTGTTCGACGTCTCCCACATGGGCGAGTTCGAGATTACCGGACCCGACCGGAACGCCTTCGTCAACCGGATCACCACCAACGACGTCGCCGCGCTCGAGCCCGGCCAGGTCCAGTACTCCGCGATCCTCGGTCCCGAGGGGACGTTCGTGGACGACTGCACCGTGTACCGGTTCGAAGACAAGCTGATGATCGTGGTGAATGCATCCAATCGCGCGAAGGCGTGGGAGCACATCGTGGATCAGAAGGGCGGAATCAACGTCCGCCTGCGCGACATCTCGGACGATATCGGCCTGCTGGCGCTCCAGGGCCCGAAGGCGGAAGCGCTGATGCAGCCGCTCACCGACCAGCGGCTGGCCGACATCCCGTACTATCACTTCTCGACCGGCAAGGTCGCGGGAGTGGACTGCTTCATCTCCCGCACCGGCTATACCGGTGAGGACGGCTTCGAGCTCTACTGCCGGTGGGGCGACACGCCGAAGCTGTGGGACGCGCTCATCGCCGCGGGCGCGCAGCCGATCGGGCTCGGCGCCCGCGATTCGCTCCGGCTCGAGATGGGGTATGCGCTCTACGGGAACGACATCGACGAAAACCTCACTCCGCTCGAGGCCGGTCTCGGCTGGATCGTGAAGCTGGACAAGGGCTCGCGGTTCACCGGCTCCGACTCCCTCAAGGCCCAGAAGCAGCACGGCGTCACGCGGAAGCTCGTCGGCTTCCAGACCGCCGGCCGCATCTTCCCCCGGCACGGCTATCCGGTCTACTACGACGGGAAGCAGGTGGACATCGTCCGGAGCGGGACGGTGAGCCCATCGCTCGGCGTCGGCATTGGAACCACCTATCTGCCGGCGGCGGCCGCGAAGACCGGGACGAAGTTCGAGATCGAGATCCGGGGCGAGCGGGTGCCGGCGGAGGTGGTGGCCCGGCCGTTCTGGAAGCACGGGAGCGCCCGGAAGCGGTAGCCCTGATGCGTCTTGCCATCCTCACGGTCTCGGACGCCGGCAGCCGCGGCGAGCGGGCCGACACCTCAGGCGACGCGATCGCCGCATGGGCGGCATCGCGAGGCGACACGGTGGTGGAGCGGCGCCTGGTGGCCGATGAGCCGTCCGAGGTAAGCGCGGCGCTTCGCGCCTGGGCCGACGCGGATGCCGCCGACCTCATCCTCACGACCGGCGGCACCGGACTCACTCCCCGCGATACCACGCCCGAGGCGACGCGCGCCGTGCTCGAGCGCGAGGCCCCCGGCATCGCCGAAGCACTCCGCATGACCGTCTACCCCCGCTTCCATCGTGCGGCGCTGTCCCGCGGGGTGGCGGGGGTTCGTCGGCAGACGCTGGTCGTCAACCTGCCGGGAAGTCCCGGCGGCGTGCGCGACGGCCTGGACGTGCTGAGTGATCTCGTCGAGCACGCCGTCGAGCTCATTCGCGGCGTCCGCACCGGACACGACTGATGCCGTCCCGCGCCCTCATCACGATGGATGACCTCGAGACCGCTGTTCGCGTGAACGCGGCGCTCGAGGCGGCGGGCTATGCCACCGGCATGATCTCGTCGCTGGATGACGTGCGCGGCGCCGTTCGCCGGGCGGCACCGGATGTCGTGGTCCTCACCGGTGCCGTTCATGAGCCGCCGGCCCTCCAGCTCGCGGCCTATGCGCGGGAGCACGAGATCTCGACGCTGGCGCTGCTCGAGCCCACCGACTCCGAGCGCGCGGAGCGGGTCGGCCGTCTGCCGGTGACCGAGGTGATGCCGAAGCCCGCCGCCCCGGACGACGTCGTCGCGACGGTGCACCGACTCCTGGAGCGGCGCGGGCTGCAGCAGCGCACCGGGATCATCGGCGAGAGCCAGGCGATCCAGGAAGTGCTGGTCAAGATCGAGCAGATGGGGCCGGTCTCCAGCACCGTGCTGATCCAGGGCGAGAGCGGGACGGGGAAGGAGCTGGTGGCGAAGGGGATCCATGACCTGTCGCCGCGCCGGGGAAAGGCGTTCATTGCGGTCAACTGCGCCGCTCTGCCGGAGACGTTGCTCGAGAGCGAGCTGTTCGGGCACGAGAAGGGCGCGTTCACCGGGGCGGCAGAGCGGCGGCTCGGGCGGTTCGAGCTGGCCGACAACGGCACGATCTTCCTGGATGAGATCGGCGAGATTCCGGGCAGCGTGCAGGTGAAGCTCCTGCGGGTGCTCGAGAACCAGAGCTTCTTCCGGGTGGGCGGGACGCAGCCTATCAAGGTGAACGTGCGGGTGGTCGCGGCGACCAACCGCCAGCTGCGCGAAGCGGTCCAGCTCGGCGAGTTCCGGGACGATCTCTACTACCGGCTGAACGTCCTCAACATCTATCTCCCGCCGCTGCGCGAGCGTCGCGGCGACATTCCGCTCCTCGTGCGCCGGTTCGTCCGCGAATTCGCGAAGCTGCATGACCGCACCTTCCGCGGCATCACCCCGGAGGCGATGGAGCGGCTGGTCAACGCGCCCTGGCCGGGCAACGTCCGCCAGCTCCGGAACCTCGTCGAGTCGATGGTGGTGCTCGCCCCCGGCGGGGAGATCCGCGCCTCCGACATCCCGGCCGACATCTTCGAGGGGGCGGGGACGCTCCTGCCGGCCCGGGTGGTCCAGACACCCCGGGAGATCTCCGGTGGGCACGAGCTGGAGTTCATCCTCAGGAGCCTGGTTGACCTCAAACTGCAAGTCGAGGAGCTCCGTCGGCGGCTGGACCAGGCCCCCCACCGGGTCCAGGTGATCGATCTGACCGATACCCCGCTTGACGATGGCCTGCCGGATTCCGAGACCGACGGAACGGGTGGCGGCGAGGAGGTGCTGTACCGGTCGGGGATGACGATGGAGGATGTGGAAAAAGCGACCATCGGTGCCGCACTTCGCGAATTCGATGGCAACCGCCGCCGTGCGGCCGAGGTGCTGGGGATCGGCGAGCGCACGTTGTACCGGAAAATCAAAGCCTATCATCTAGAATGATTTAGGCCACGTCCAGAACGATTTAAGGCACCTGCCCCTGACTGGCTTCCGAACGGCTAAGTCACTGACCGTCAAATATTTGCATACGTTCAGGTATTGACAGCCCCGAGCGCGACCGTCAATATTGCGGGGTATTCCGATCCCCAACCCGGGTAGTGCCCTCTTGAACTTCGTCATCGACGCGGAAGCCTGCGTCGCCTGCTTGGCGTGCGTCCGGGCGTGTCCGACGGATGCCATCGCCGTTGCGGGCGAGGCGCCGCTTTTGCAGATAGTTGACGAACTCTGCATCCGGTGCGGGCAGTGCTTTGCGGCCTGCCCCCATGAGGCGGTCCGGGTGGGGGGCGAGGTCGGCAAGGCGCTGGCGATCGCGGCCCAGGGGAACGGGGTCCTGATCCTGAGCCCTGAGGCGGCGGCCCACTTCTACCCGGCCAGCCCGGAGCAGGTGGTCAACGCCTGCTATGAGGCGGGGTTCCGGACGGTCAGCCGGGGGGTCATCGGCGACGAGCTGGTGGCGGCCGAATACCTCAGGCTCTGGGAAGAGGAGCAGTGGGGGACGATGGTCCGGTCCACCGATCCGGTGGTGGTGGACACGATCCGGGCCCGCTACCCCGAGCTGATTCCGTACCTCGCGCCGATCGCGATTCCCGCGGTGGCCGAGGCGAGGTATCTGCGGGCGCGGCAGGGCTCGGCGCTTCCGGTCATCTATGCGGGGATCAGCCCCCCGACCCGGAGTCCCGATCTCGATGCGGCGATTACCTTCGGCGACCTCGAGGAGATCTTCCGCGTTCGCGGGGTGAGCGTTCTCTCGCAGCCGGGGTATTTCCACCGCGTTCCGGAGGAGCGCCGGCGGCACCTGAGCGCCGCCGGCGGGATGCCGCTGGCGATGCTCGAGGAGTTCCGGCACACGACCGGTCGCTTCCGGGTGGTTCGCGGTGTCGAAGCGCTGGGGGCGCTGGCCCGGGCGGTGTCGGTGGACCGACTCGAGCTCGGCTTCGTGGACGTGCTGTCGTACGAGCGGGCGCTCGACCATCCGCTGTCGGGGCCGAAGGAGGAGCTCTACTGGCGGCGTGCCCTGCTGGCGAGCACCGAGCCGCCGCGGAGCCGGTTGCCGGTGGTGGACAGCGGGGTGGTGGCGAGCGTTGGCGCGGTCTTCGCGATCAAGCCGCGGGCGGTCGAGCCCGACCCGGACGTGGTCGCCACCTTTCTCGATGCGATCGGGCTCGGCCCGAACGGCCGGCCGTGGGATTGCGGGGCGTGCGGGTTCGCTACCTGCCGGCGGTTCGCCGAGGTGGCGGCAATGGGCCGGGCGACGCTCCGCCAGTGCACGCCGTACCAGGAGCGGCGCGCCGAGGAGGCGCAGTCGGCGGCGGCGGTGGACAACCTCACCGGGTTGTCGACGTACCGGGTGCTGCGGGACCGGCTGAGCTACGAGATCGAGCGGAGCAAGCGGAGCAGCGAGCGCTTCGCGGTGCTGTTCCTCGACCTCGACCGGTTCAAGCAGGTGAACGACACCTACGGGCACGAGGCGGGAAATGACATCCTCCGCGGCGTGGCCGCGGAAGTGCGCCAGGCCGTGCGGGCGTCGGACGTGGCGGCGCGCTACGGCGGTGACGAGTTCGTCGTGATCCTGACGCGTACCGACCTGGCGGGCGCGGCGCGGGTGGCCGAGGCGCTCCGGGCCGGCATCGAGGGTGTCGGTCGGCGGTTGGGGTATCCGGCCGGCGTGATCACGGTGAGTGTGGGGCTGGCGGAGTTCGATCCGAAGCAGCCGGTGGAGCACGACCTGCTGGTGGCGGCGGACCGCGCGCTCTACCGCGCAAAGGCGTCGGGCCGCAATCTCGTCGCCTGACCTGGACCGAGGCATGTCAACCCAGTCCGAGCAAGGACGCATATCGTGAGCGGATCGTATTCGCCCCGCCAGTCGGGGCCCGTCAACCAGGTGGGGCGCCCGGCGCCGCCGCCGGATTCGGTACCGGATCCGTGGGGCGTTCGTCGTGCGGAGAACCTGCTGACGAGTCTCGAGGGGATCCTGTCGGCGCGGGTGGTCACGACGCCGCTCGGCGAGGTGAGCGAGGTCCATGTGCTGGCGCAGTCCGGGCTGCAGCCGAAGCAGCTGGTCCGGAACATCGAGTCGGCGCTACTGGCGCAACTCGGTTTGAAGGTGGATCATCGGAAGATCAGCGTGGCGCAGACGGCGGACGTGAAGCCGATCGAGACGCTGGAGCGCGAGACGGTGCGGGAGCAGGTGCTCCGCCGGTCGGTGCTCTTCGAGAATCTGACGGTTGCGCCGGGGCGTCGTCCTCACCGTATTCAAATCTCCGTGACCCTGAGTTTCCGGGACCTGACGGAGACGGCGGAAGAGGAGTCGAGCGACACACCGCGGAGCCGGGTGGAGGCGGCGGCCAAGGCGGCGGTGACGGTGCTGGACCGGCTGCTGGCGGACCAGGCGGCGTCGGTGGCGCTCGAGGGGGCCAAGATCGTGGAGGTCTTCGACCGCGAGTTCGCCTTCGTGGGCGTGCAGGGGCTCGGCGGGCGCGAGTCGCTGCTGCTGACGGGGACGGCGGAGATCAAGGAGAGCGCGGAGCGCGCCGCGGTGTTCGCGGTGATGGACGCGACGAACCGGTGGACGGAGGCGCGGCGGCCGACCTAGGCGCCTCGTCGTGACGGCTGGATGTGGGTGGTTGCGAAACCATTCAACTGGAAAGGAACCAAGGGAGGGGACCCCGGTCTCTAGGCGGTACGAGCGGAGACTGAGCGGACAAGTGTCGAGCGGAGCGTCTGGCGACCCATAGCGAGGGTAGCCACTTCCCAGCAGTACTCGGATTAGTACCCGAAGGGAGGTGACGCTCATGTTGCAGATCGATTGGCTCGCGGGGGCGATGACTTTCATCGTCGGCTTGTTC
>JBLMWC010000135.1:0-12466 GCA_050257015.1 Bacillota bacterium
GCGACCGTCGCCGGCGCCATCCTGGGCGACGTCGAGGCCGGCCTTCGGGTCGGCGTCGTCCTCGAGCTCTTCGCCCTCGACGTCCTGCCGGTGGGCGCGGTCCGCTATCCCGACTACGGGCCCGCGTCGGTCGGGGCCGCCGCAGTTGTCGCGGGCACGCCGTGGGAGCTTACGCTCGGCGTCGGCGTCGGCGTGGGCCTCCTCGTGGCGACGGTCGGTGGCTGGTCGCTCCTCCTCCTCCGCCGCGTGAATGCCCACGCCGTGCAGCGGCACACGGCGTCGCTGCAGGCGGGCGATTCCGGCGCGATCCGCCGGCTGCACTACGCCGGGATCGCGCGGGACATGCTGCGCTCGCTGGTGCTCGCCGCGCTCGCGCTGGGAGTCGCAGGAATCGCCGTCCGGTCGGCCCGGCCCGACCGGGAGACGGCGGTTGCGCTCACCATCGCGGCCGTCGGTGCCGGTGCCGCGTCCGCGCTCGGCGGCGCGCTCCGCGGGGCCGGCGTCGGGAGCCGGCGCCGCTGGCTGCTGGTGGGCGGCGCAGTCGGGACGATCGTCGGGGTGCTCGTGTGGGGGGTCCGGTGAACGGCCGGCGCCGCGCGCTGCTGCGGCTCTTCTCGGTGCAGGGGAGCTGGAACTACGAGCGGATGCAGGGCATCGGCATGGGCTACGCCGCGGAGCCGCTGCTCGGCGATCTGCGCCGGTCCGACCCGGCTCGCCATGCCGAGGCGGTGGCCCGCTCCGCCGAGTTCTTCAACGCCAACCCCTATCTCGCGGGGCTTGCCCTCGGCGCCTCCGCGCGGGCGGAGTACGAAGGCGTGCCCGGCGAACAGGTCGCCCGGCTCCGCACCGCCCTTGCCGGGCCGCTCGGCGCGCTCGGTGACGGGCTCTTCTGGGCCGGGATCCTTCCCGCGACGGCCGGAGCCGCCGTCGCCGCCGTGGCACTCGGGGCGGGCTGGTGGGCGGTGCTCGGCTTCTTCGCCGTGTTCAATGCCTTCCGCGTCGTCACCACCGCCTGGGGTCTTCGCACCGGCATCGCGACCGGCATGCGGGTGGGCGGCGCGATCAGCGCGTCCGCGGTCCCGCGAGCCGCGACGAGAAGCGGAGCGGTCGCCGCCTTCGCGGTCGGCGCCGCCACACCGATCGTCGCGGCATGGCTCCTCGATCCGTTCGGGGGACGCGCGGTGGCGAGCGCCGTCCTCATCGCCGGGGCCGGTCTCCTGCTCGCCCGTTGGTCCGGGGCCCGCTTCACCGCGCCGCGCTTCGGGCTGCTCGCGCTCGCCGCGACGATTCTCCTCCGCCTGGTGATGGCATGATCGAGCGCACCGCCCGGATCGTGAACCAGCAGGGGCTGCACGCCCGTCCGGCCGCGCTCATCGTCCGGCTCGCGAGCAGCTTCGGCTCGGACATCACGCTGAGCCGCGACGGAAACGAGCACGGGGCGGTGAATGCGAAGAGCATCATGGGCGTGATGATGCTCGCCGCCGAGTGCGGCAGCACGGTGGTGATCCGGGCCGACGGCGATGACGCGGAGCAGGCCGCGGAGGCGCTGGCCGCGCTCGTCGCGGACGGGTTCGGCGAGCCGTGACCAGCTCCCGGACGTTGCGCGGCATCGGCGTCTCGCCCGGCGTGGCCTGGGCGCCCGCGCTGGTGGTGCGCCTCGACTTCCCGGACGTGCCCGACCGCACGGTGGGAGACGACGAGGTCGAGGGGGAGATCCGCCGGCTGCACGCCGCCGTCCGCGTCGTGGTCGGCCATCTGACCCGCCTGGGACAGCGCGCGCTCGAGCGGGCCGGCCCGGAGGAGTCCCGGATCTTCGACGCGCAGATCCTGATGGCGCAGGACAGCGACTTCCTCGCCTCGGTCGAGCAGCTCATCCGCAACAACCAGCTGAGCGCGGAAACCGCCTACGAGTTCAAGGCGCTGGAGCTGCGCCAGCTCTTCTCCTCATCGGGCAACGCCCAGCTGCGGGACCGGCTCGCCGATCTCCACGCGATCCAGATGCGGATGCTGCACCGGCTGATGGGCCGGAAGGAGGAGGAGCTCTGGTCGATCCCGGCCGATGAGCAGGTCATCGTCGTGGCGCACGAGCTGGCGCCCGGGCTCACCGTGCAGCTCGATCGGGACCACGTCGTCGGCCTGATCAGCGAGGAGGGAACCAACACGTCGCATGCGGCGATCCTGGCGCACTCACTCGGGATTCCCGCCGTCATGGGGCTGAGCGGCGCGCTGGACGAGATCCGCAGCGGCAGCATGCTGCTTCTCGACGGCCAGAGTGGCACCGTCCTGGTCGAGCCGACGCGGGCGGAGCTGGAGGACGCGCGGGCGCGCGTCAGCCGGCGGCAGCGTTTCGAGATGCAGCTCGAGGCGGGGCTGCAGGAGCCGGCGGTCACCCCCGACGGATTCGCCGTCGCGCTCATGGGGAACGTGGATCTGCCGGATGAGATCGAGGGCGCCGTGAAGCACGGGGCGGAGGGGGTCGGGCTTCTCCGGACCGAGTTCCTCGTGACCGGCCGCGCGACGATGCCGACGGAGGACGAGCAGACCGGGTACTTCCAGCGGGTGGCATCGGCCTTCGACGGCTACCCGGTCGTCATCCGCTCATACGATCTCGGCGGCGACAAGTTCCCCGCCGCGTTCAAGGCGCCGAGCGAAGCGAACCCGTTCCTCGGCTGGCGCTCGATCCGGGTCTGTCTCGACCGGCCGGAGCTCTTCCGCGCGCAGCTCCGCGCGGTGCTTCGAGCGGCAGTCGGGCGGAACGTCCAGCTCATGCTGCCTCTGGTGACGCGGGTGGAGGAGGTCGTCCGCGCCAAGGAGATGCTCGCGCAGGAAGCGGCGGCGCTCCGGGCCGCCGGCGTGCGTGCCGCGGAGACGGTGCCGGTCGGCGTCATGATCGAGACACCCGCCGCCGTCGTGATCGCCGACCTGCTCGCCCGCGAGAGCGCCTTCTTCAGCGTGGGGACCAATGACCTGACGCAGTACACGATGGCGGTGGATCGCGGCAACGCGCGGCTGGCGGCACGGTTCACCCCCCTTCATCCGTCGATCGTGCGGCAGCTCCGGACGGTACAGGTGATCGGCGCCGGTGCGGGAATCCCGGTGAGCGTGTGCGGCGAGATGGCGTCCGATCCGGTCGGCGCCGTTCTCCTCCTCGGCCTGGGCTACCAGCGGCTCAGCGTGTCGCCGCCGGCGATCCCGCTGGTGAAGTGGGTGATCCGCAACGTGCCCGCCGAGGCGGCGCGGCGCGCGGCGGACGCAGCGCTCGAAGCGACCGACGCCGCCGACGTCGTCGCGGCGATCCGGGAAGGCATCGCACAGTACGTCGACCTCCGCATCATCAGCCCCCTCTGAGGACGTTGCGAGGCCGCGCCTCGCTCCACTACCTTGCGCAGTCGTCCGACTGCGGACGCTCACTCCTTACAGCGAGACCACGCGCACATGGCCGCCCCGAAGCGACACGTCTTCACGTCCGAGTCCGTCACCGAAGGCCACCCCGACAAGGTGGCGGACCAGATCTCCGACGCCGTGCTCGACGCGATCCTCGCAAAGGATCCCGATGGGCGTGTCGCCTGCGAGACGCTGGTGACGACGGGCATGGCGGTCGTGGCCGGCGAGATCACCACCAGCACCTACGTGCACATTCCCGACCTGGTGCGCCAGACGGTCGAGCGGATCGGCTACACCGACGCCTCGTACGGCTTCGACGCGCGGACCTGCGCCGTCATCACCTCGATCGACCGCCAGTCGCCCGACATCGCGATGGGGGTGGATACCGACGAGGGCCACGAGCAGGGCGCCGGCGATCAGGGGATGATGTTCGGCTACGCCAGCACCGAGACGCGCGAGCGCATGCCGCTGCCGATCCTCCTGGCGCACCGGATCAGCGAGCGGCTCGCCGCCGTCCGGAAGGGACTCGACGGCCGGCGGGGCATCGAGTGGCTGCGGCCCGACGGGAAGAGCCAGGTGTCGGTGGAGTATGAGGGCGACCGGCCGATCGGCGTGAAGACCGTCGTCGTCTCGACGCAGCACGCCGAGCGCAACGGTTCCCGCCGGCTCGCGCCCGGCACGATCAAGGACACGATCATCGAGGAGGTCATCCGGCCGGTGCTCGAGAAGGCCGGGCTCGAGTCACGCCGCGTGAAGTTCCTGGTCAACCCGACCGGGCGCTTCGTCATCGGCGGCCCGCACGGCGACGCAGGCCTCACCGGGCGGAAGATCATCGTGGACACCTACGGCGGGATGGCCCGCCACGGCGGCGGCGCCTTCAGCGGGAAGGATCCCTCCAAGGTGGACCGCTCGGCGGCCTACGCGATGCGCTGGGTCGCGAAGAACATCGTCGAGGCAAAGCTGGCCCGGCGCTGCGAGGTGCAGGTGGCGTACGCCATCGGCGTCGCCCAGCCGGTCTCGGTGATGGTGGATACCTTCGGGACCGGAACGGTTCCGGACGCGGCGCTGGAGAGGGCGGTGCGCGAGGTCTTCGATCTCACGCCGCGCGGCATCATCAAGGCGCTCAAGCTGAAGCGCCCGATCTACAGTCCGACCGCGGCCTACGGCCACTTCGGCCGCCGGCCCTACTCGGCGCGCTTCGGCGACGGCACCCGCCGGAACGACTTCTTCACCTGGGAGCAGACCGACCGCGTGAAGGACCTGCTGTCGGCAGTCTGACGCATGCTCGAAGTCACGGTCTCGGACATCGGCCTCGACCGGAACACCAATTCACCGGTCGTCATCCTGCGCGAGCGGGGCGGCGCGCGGATTCTGCCCATCTGGATCGGCCCGGCCGAGGCGAACGCGATCGCCATGGAGCTGCAGGGCGTGAAGGCGCAGCGCCCGCTGACCCACGATCTTCTGAAGCAGATCATCATCGGCCTGGGCGGTGAGCTCCGCCGGGTCGTGATCAGCTCGGTGAAGGAGAACACCTACTTCGCCGAGCTCCTCATCCACCGTGACGATCAGGTCTTTCAGGTGGACGCGCGGCCCAGCGACAGCATCGCGCTGGCCCTCCGGCTGCACGCGCCCATCTTCACCAGCGACACATTGCTCGACGAGAGCGGTCTGCAGAGCGACGAGCCCGCCCCCGATCCCTCGCTCGACGCGGCCAAGCTGAAGGAGTGGCTCGAGCGGATGGATCCCCAGGACTTCGGCAAGTTCAATCCGTAGCCGCGGCGCGCTGATCGCAGCGGCCGTCCTGGCCGCGGCCTCACCCGCAGCTGCGCAGGTACGCGTGGTGGCGGGAGGCGAAGTGGTCCGCGCGCGGACCGCCGATTCCGTGCCGGTGCCGAATGCCCGGGTGGTCCTCCACCGAGTCGGGCGCGAAGAGCAGGGCCCCGTCGACTCGATGCTGACCGACGCGCACGGACGCTTCACCTTCCGTTTCCTCGCCGACACCACCGCGATCTACCTCTTCAGCGCCCGCCACGACGGGATCACCTACTTCGCGTCACCGGTGCACACCAACCCCGAACGGCCCGACACCGCGATCGCGCTGGTGGTGAACGACACGTCGTCCGCCGGCAGCGTGAGCGTCGTCTCGCGCAACATCGTAGTGAGCGCGCCCGACGAGAACGGCGCCCGCGCCGTCGTCGAGGTCATCGTCCTCCACAACGGGGCGATCACCGCGCTCGTGGCGCGCGACACCACCGACCCCGTCTGGGGGGCGCGCATCCCCCACGCCGCCACCGGGATGACGGCAGGCGAAGGCGACTTCTCGCCTGCAGCCGTGCAGCGAATCGGAGACAGCGCCGCGGTCTTCGCCCCGATCCCGCCGGGCGACAAGCAGGTCGTGCTCCAGTACGCCCTGCCGGGGGACATCGGCCGTGTGGAGTACCGGTTCGATGTTCCGGCCGCGCTGGTGAACCTGATGCTCGAGGAGAAGGGCGCCAGGGTGGCCGGCGGGCTCCGCGAGCAGGCCGACTCGCAGACGATCCAGGGTCGCGGTTTCGGCCGCTGGGAGGGGGCGGTGCCGGCAGGCGCGGTGATCACGATCCGGCTGCCGACTACGCACCGGCTTGGCCGCTGGGCGCTGATGGCACTCGTGGCGATGATGGCACTGGCGCTGCTGGCGGGGACGCGGCGGGTGTTTCGCGCGGCGCCGCTTGCGCAGGCCCGGGACGCGGAATCGCCGGCAGCGCTGGTGGACGCCATCGCCCGGCTCGACGCGGCGCACGCCGCCCAGCTGCCCGATGCCTCCGGCGAGGCCGCGTACGCCGCCGAGCGAGAACGGCTCAAGGCGCGGCTGGTAGCAGCGCTTGCGCAGCGGAGAGACGTGCCGTAGACTTGCCGCTGCTGGACAATTGAAGCTTCGCGAACGGGGCGCTCGGAAGCCGGTGCAAGACCGGCGCGGCCCCGCCACTGTGACGGGCAGCTTGCTCCATCCAGCGCCACTGGGAAACCGGGAAGGCGGATGGAGGCCCGAAGCCAGGAGACCTCTCCGTTCGCGCCACCACAACAACCCTCGGGGGAGGGTGAGGTGGCGTGATGGACCGCCGGAAGTCCGGCCGTTCCGCGCCCGTCTCCGTCCGCCCGGGGATGGGCGTCTTCGTTTTGCCGCAACCGCTGTTTCGTCCCCTTCTGCTCCTCCTGCTCGCCGCCGGCGCTTGCCGCCCGGGGCGAAGCGCGCCCGCCGGCGTTCGAGTCGGCGATGACGCCGGCGACACCGTCGCAGTCGCCGTGCCTGCCAGGCGCGTCGTTTCCCTCATCCCCGCCACGACCGAGATCCTCTTCGCGATCGGGGCCGGCGGCCAGCTCGCCGGCCGAACGAAGTGGTGCGACTACCCGGCCGAAGCGTCCCGCGTGCCCGATGTGGGCGACGGGATGAACCCGAACCTCGAAGCGGTCGTCGCCGCGCGGCCCGATCTCGTCGTCCTCTATCGCTCCGGCCAGAATGCGAGCGCCGCCGAGCGGCTCCGCACCCTCGGCATACCCGCCATCCAGGTTCGGAGCGATGCCCTCGCCGACGTTCCGCGTCTCGCCCGCCTCCTCGGCCGGCTGACCGGACACGAACGAGGCGCCGACTCCGTCGCGCGCGCCTTCGAGCGCGACCTCGCCGCCGCGACGGTGAAGCCGCCCGCCGATCCTCCCGGCGTATTCATCCTCGTCTGGGACGAGCCGCCGATGACGGTCGGGGCAGGGAGCTACCTGAGCGAGCTGCTCGCCCGGGCGGGCGCACGCAACGTCTTCGCAGACCTGCCGGCGTCGTCCGGCCAGATCAGCGTGGAGGCCGCCGCCACGCGCGATCCCGACTTCGTGTTCACCTCGAATCCGCTCGTCCCCGCGTTTGCGAGCCGTCCCGAGTGGCAGGCGGTGCGCGCGGTACGGGAGCGGCGGTTCCTGCACGGTACCGGCTCCGAGTTCAGCCGACCGAGCCCCCGCGCGCCGGCCGCGATCCGTCGCCTGGCCGCCGAGCTCGCGGCAGCGGGGGCCCGATGAGGGTGCGCACGATGCTCCTCCTCGTCGCGGTGCCCCTCACCCTGCTCCTCGCCATCGGCCTGGGCTCGGTGCCACTCGCGCCCGGCGCGGTCTGGCGCGGGCTCATCGATCCGGCGGCGTCCTCGGCTGTGATCGTGCGCGATCTTCGCCTGCCGCGCGTCCTGCTCGCCTTCCTGGTCGGGGGCTCGCTCGGGATTTCAGGCGCCGCGCTGCAGGCGCTCGTCCGGAATCCACTCGCCGATCCATATCTGCTCGGGCTTTCCGGCGGCGCGGGCCTCGGCGCCGTTGCCGCAATCGCCTTCAGGGCCGGCAGCCCATGGGCCGTGCCGATCGCGGCGTTCGCCGGAGCCGTCGGCGCAGTGGCGCTCGTCTACCGGCTCGCCGCAGTGAGCGGCCGCCGGCTCGATCCGAGGGTGCTGCTCCTCGCCGGAGTCGTGGTCGGCGCTTTCGCGGCGGCGGTGATGAGCGCCATCATCGTCGTGTCCGACGCTCCCACCCTCCGGAACGCGCTGCTCTGGCTCCTGGGCGGCTTCGGTGGCGCGTCGTGGGAGGCGCTGGGAATCTTCGCCCTCTACGCGATCATCCCCGTCGCCCTGCTGGCACGGAGCGCCCGCTCGCTGGACCTGCTCGCCCTGGGTGAGGAAACGGCCGAGTATCTCGGCGCCGACGCCGAGCGGACGAAGCGGCTGGTCTATGTGACCACCTCGCTGCTCACGGCGGCGAGTGTCGCCACGTGCGGGATCATCGGCTTCGTCGGACTGGTGGTGCCCCATGGGTGCCGACTGGCCTGGTCGCCGCTCCATCGGAGGCTCCTGCCCGCGACGTTCGTCACCGGCGGCGTCTTCCTGGTGCTCGCCGACACCCTCGCCCGGAGCGTGCTCCCGCCGCTGGAGCTGCCGGTCGGCGTCGTCACCGCGCTGGTCGGCGTGCCCCTCTTCGCCGTTCTCCTCCGCCGGACGCTGGCATGAACCTCTCCGCCCGCGGACTCACGGTGCGCTATCCCGGCGCGGCGCGGCGCGCGCTGGACGACGTCACCTTCGACGCGGTCCCGGGCCAGCTCCTCGCCGTGACCGGGCCGAACGGCAGCGGCAAGACAACGCTGCTGCGCGCGCTGATGGGCCTGATCCGGGCCGAGCACGGGACGGCCCTGGTGGGCGAGCGGGAAGTCGGTACGTGGGGACGGGAGGCGCTGGCGCGAGTCGTCGGCGTCGTGCCCCAGCGCGAGGAGACGGTCTTTCCGCTTCGCGTGAGCGAGATGGTGATGCTGGGCCGCTATGCGCGACTGGGGCCGCTGGCCGCTGCGGGCGCGGCCGACTGTGATGCCGTCGCCCGCGCCCTGGCCCGCTGCGATGCGACCGACCTGGCCGACCGGCGGGTGGACGAGCTCTCGGGGGGCGAGTGGCAGCGCGTCCGCGTCGCGCGGGCCATCGCGCAGGAGCCGCAGGTGCTGATCCTCGATGAGCCGACCGCGTCGCTCGACGTGCGTCACGAGATGGAGCTCTTCGAGCTGGTACGCGAGCTGGTGGACGACGGCCTGACCGGCGTCGTGATCACGCACGAGCTCAACCTCGCGGCGCGATTCGCCGACCGCATGCTGCTGCTCGACCAGGGAAGGGTAGTGCTCGCCGGCACGCCGGCCGAGGTGCTCGACCGCGACGTCCTGGGCCGCGTCTTCCGCTGGCCCGTCGCCATCACGACCTGGGGTGGCACCGCCCCGCAGGTCATTCCGCTCCGTCAGTCGGAGCTCCGGGATCATCAGACACCATGAACGCTGCGATCACGCTGGCCGCTGTCCTCCTCGCTCTTCCCGCCGTCGCCCGGGCGCAGCAGCCGACCGACACCGTCGAGCTGGCGCCAGTCGTGATCACCCCGACGCGCCAGCCATCAGGCCTGGGGCGCGTGACGCAGGCGACCACGATCATCACCGGCGAGGAGCTCCGCACCCGCGGGATCACGTTCGTGGCCGATGCGCTGCGGGACATTCCGGGCGCAGCAGTGGTGCAGGTCGGCTCGTTCGGTGGCGTGACGTCGCTCTTCCTGCGGGGCGGCAACAGCAACTACGTCAAGGTGCTCGTGGATGGCGTGCCGGTGAATCAGGCCGGCGGGGCGTACGACTTCGCGGACCTGACGACGAGCAACGTGGACCGGATCGAGATCGTGCGCGGTCCGGCGAGCGTCGTGTACGGCTCGGACGCGGTGACCGGCGTGGTTCAGATCTTCACGCGGCACGGCGGCGCGGCACGCGGCTCCGTGACGACGGGCGCCGGGACGTACGGGTCGACGCTGGTCGACGCCACCGCGGCCGGTGGAGGGAGGCGGCTCTCGGCGTCAGGCGGCTTCCAGCGGCTCGACACCGACGGCACCTACCAGTTCAACAGCCACTACCGTAACGCGACGGCGGACGGACGGATCGATGTCGCGCCGGATCCATTCACCGACGCGGCGTTCACCGCCCGATACAGCGACCGGAGCTACCGCTTTCCGACCGACGGCAGCGGCGCCGCGACCGACAGCAACCAGGTCACGCACGGCGATCAGGTCACCCTCGGTATCGATGCGGGGCGGCGCGTGTCGCGTCTCGTCCAGACGCGGCTTGCCGTCGCGCTTCATGCCGGTCGCGACGCGTTCGACGATCAGCCGGACGATCCCGCCGACACCACGGGCTTCGCGTTCGCCTCCACCCGCCGCTCGTCGGCGTGGCGCCGGGGCGTCGACGCCCGGGTGATCGTCACGCCGCGCGCCGGGCTCACCGTCGCGGCCGGTGCCCAGCTCGAAGGCGAGCACGAGCATCAGACGAGCAGGACGATCTCGGACTTCGGCTTCGGCCGCGAGGCCGCGCTGGACAGCTTCGATCGCTCCCGGACGACCCGGGCGGCGTACCTTCAGGCCGCGACGGCGCTCGCGCACGGCGTCGCGCTGGATGCCGGGGCGCGGCTCGACGACAACAGCGCCTTCGGCACCTTCGTCACCGGACGGGGCGGCATCGCCGTCCATCTCGCCGCGACGAAGTTGAGAGTGTCGGCCGGCAACGCGTTCAAGGCGCCGACCTTCTCGGAGAACTTCGCTTCGAGTCCATTCGAGGTCGGAAACCCGGCGCTCCGCCCCGAGCGCACGATCAGCTGGGACGCCGGAATCGAGCAGCTCCTTCCCGGCCGGCGAGCGAGCGTCTCCGCGACCTGGTTCGACCAGCGGTTCCGGAACCTCATCCAGTACACCCCGGCCGATCCCGGGGAGCCGACGTACGCCAACCTCGCCGCCGCCACCGCCCGCGGGCTGGAGCTGGCCGGCCGGGTGTGGTGGGGAACCGGCTCCCTGTCGGCCCAGTACACGTGGCTCCGTACTCGCGTGACGGATGCGGGCGTGGGCAGCTCGCCCGTCTTCCTCGCCGGCTCGACGCTCATTCGCCGGCCAGCGCACTCGGCGCGCCTCGGCCTCGAGCTGCGGCCTCTGTCCCGCCTCCGCACCTTCGCGAACCTCGTGGTCATCGGCCGGCGGGACGACGTGGACTTCCGGCCGTTCCCCGCGGAGCGGGTCACCCTTCCGGCCGTCGCAACCGTTGAGCTCGCCGGAGACGTCGACCTGACCGAGGCGCGCGGCGGGCATCCCGGCCTCGGCCTCCGCATCCGCATCGAGAATCTTCTGGGGAAGGAGTACGAGACGATCGTCGGCTTTCCCGGCCGCGGCCGTAATCTGCTCGTGGGTGTCCGGGCCGGTCTCTGAGCGTACATTCCGGGGATGCCGCTCGTCACCACCCCCGCCATCGTGCTCTCGTCGCTCCGCTACAGCGAGACCTCGAAGATCGTGCGTCTCGCGACGCGGGCGCACGGGGTGCAGAGCGCCATCGCGAAAGGCGCGCTGCGGCCCCGGAGCCGCTTTGGCGCGGCGTTGCAGCTCTTCAGCGACGGGGTCGCGCATCTGGTGCTCAAGGAGCACCGGGAGCTGCACCTGCTCACGGCGTTCGACGTCACCCACGTCCGCATCGGGCTCGCGGAGCGGCTCGACCGCTACGCGGCCGCGTCGTCGCTCGCCGAGGTGATGCTGCGCTTCGCGCCACCCGACCCGCATCCGGAGAGCTTCGATCTGCTGCGCGACGCGCTGGATCTCCTCGAGGGCGTGGATGACACGCAGGTCGAGGCGATCGCGCTCCGTCTCCTCTGGGGACTGGTGAGCTCGCTCGGCTTCACGCCTGCGCTGGACGAGTGCGTGCGCGACGGGACGCCGCTCGACGCCGCCGGCCCCCTGGCGTTCAGCACCCGCGACGGTGGCGCCCTCTGTCCCTCCTGCGCCCGCGGCCAGGGCACCACGACACTCCCCGCCGGCGCACGTGCCGATCTCGCCCGCCTGCTGGATCTCGATGCCGAGCTGCCGTCGCTCGATCCGCGCCACGCGGCGGCGCACCGGCGCCTTCTCGCTCGCTTCATCCGGTTCCATCTCGGCGAGGGCGCGACGCTGCCGGCGCTCGACTTCTGGGAACGGCGCCCCTGGACGGCGGCATGATCGTCGGGACCGCGGGGCATATCGACCACGGAAAGTCGGCGCTGGTGGCGGCGCTCACCGGACACACGGTGGACCGGCTCGCCGAGGAGCGGCGGCGGGGCATCACGATCGATCTCGGCTTCGCGCCGTTCCCGCTGCCCGATGGACGCGTGGCGGGGGTGGTCGACGTTCCCGGCCATGAAGACTTCATACGCACCATGGTCGCTGGCGCGTCGGGGGTCGATCTCGCGCTGCTCGTCATCGCGGCGGACGAAGGGATCATGCCGCAGACGCTCGAGCACCTCATCATCCTCGAACAGCTCGGGATCACGGCCGGAATTCCGGTGATCACCAAGACCGACCTCGTCGAGGCGGAGTGGCTCGAGCTGGTGACGCTCGACATCCGCGAGCGGCTCGCCGCGTCGCCGGTCGGGTTCGAGGAGCCGGCCCAGGTCTCGGCCCGGAGCGGCGCGGGAGTGGCGGAGCTCCGGCAGCGGCTGCAGCGGCGGCTCGCCGCGATTCCGTCGCGCGGGCGGGAGGACCTTTTCCGGATGCCGGTCGACCG
>JBLMWC010000136.1:0-5890 GCA_050257015.1 Bacillota bacterium
CGGAGGCGCGAGGTTCGCGCTGGCCGGCGCGGTCAGCATGATGCTGGACGAGCTGCCCGCCGTCACCGGAAGGTAGTTCATCCGCTGGTTCTGGTTGAACGCGTGCGTCACCGACGAGAGGCGGATCCACGTCGCCTTCACGATCCGGGCGGCGTCGGGGGTCTGCACGGTGAATGTCTGGCCGTACGAGATGAAGTCGGGCGCGCTGCTGATCGTGGGCCGCGCGGCCAGACTTCCGTTGGGCGCGAAGAGATACGGCGGCGAGAAGATCTCCGCCGTGTAGTCGTCGGTGAGCCCCGACGCCGCCGGCTCGCCGCTCCCGACCGACAGCACGCGGCCGTCGGGGAGGAGGAGGGCGGTCGAGTGATAGACACGGATGTGGGTCATCCGGGCCAGGGGTCGCCACGGATCCTGCTCCGCGGCGGGGTTCCACAGCTCGGCAGTCAGCACCCTGCTGTCGGTCGGCGCGGTGTTGAAGCCGCCGGAGTTGGTGCCACCGGTCGCGAGTACGGTGCCGTCCGCGAGCAGCGTGGCGTTCATCTGCCGCCGCGCCACCGCCATCGACGGCACCGAGTGCCGCGCGCCGACGTTCAGGTCGATGACCTCGGCGGTCGCGGTCGGGGGGTCGCCGCCGCCGACCAGCAGGATCTTGCCCACGTCGTACATGACCGCCGAGCCGTAGTCGCGGGAGCCGATGCTGCTGCCGGAGCCGGAGACCCAGGAGCCGGTGCCGGTCGTCGACAGGTACGCCGAGCCGCCCGGCCCGGCCATGAACACGCGCCCGTCCGGGGCGGCGAACATCATCGGGTAGAGTGGCAGCTGTCGCGACGCCGTGGTCAGCGCGCGCCAGGTGCCGTTCTGCCAGACCTCGGGAATCAGGTTTGCCACGCCGGCGGTATCGCCGCCGGCCACGGTCAGGACCTCACCGGTGGCGAGCGTCGTGTTGGTCGGGTACCAGCGGCCGTTCTGCATGTCCTGGCTGCGGGACCAGCTGCTCGAGACCGGGTCGAAGATGAACGTCGTCTTCGTGCCGATGTGGTCGGTCCCGCTGTGGCCGCCGGCGACCAGGAGGCGGCCGTCGGGGAGAAGGCTGTGGCCGCTGCAGAAGAGGTCGCCCGGCTCCGTGAGCGAAGTGAACGATCCCGTCGCCGGGTCCCAGAGCGTCGGCGTGTCGTTCATGCGGCCGAAGGTCAGGACCTTGCCGGTCGGCAGGAGATGCGCGTGAATCGCCACGTTGGGCCACTGGATCGCCGGCGCCCACTGGCCGATGGATGCGACGTCGGCGTTGGTCGCGAAGGAGACGACGATCGCCTGGGTCTGACTCATCGGTACCACGCAGGTGCCGGAGCTGGCCCCAATCCCGGTGCCGTTCACGTCGCAGCCGCCGCCCGCCCACGCCGTCAGATAGCTCCCCGACGCCGCCGTGGCGGTGAGGGTCACCTGCGTCGCGGACGGGAAGATCGCGCCGCAGCCGGTGCTGCCGGCGGTGCCGCCGGTGATCTGGCAGGTGATGCCGCTGGGGCTCGAGCTGACCGAGCCGCTCCCGTTGGAGCCGCCGGCGACGGTCATCTGGAAGCTGTTGGGCGGCGGGGCGAACGCGGCGGAAACCACCTTGTTCCCCGTCATCGTCACCTTGCATGACAGGGGGTTCTCGGTGACCGGGCCATCGCAGCCGGTCCAGGTGATGACCCCGCCCGGGACCGGAGTGGCGTCGATGGCGACGACAAAGCCCGCATTGAGCGCCCTGGAGCAGGAGCCGGAGGTGGACACCTGCCCGTTCAGGTACTGGATCGAGCACTTGAGCCCGCCGCGGCTCGAGGTCAGCGTACCGTTAGCGGTACTGCCGTTGCCGTTGAGTGTCAGCGTGTATTTGCCGGAGCTGCCCTTGGCCGCGCTGATGGCGCCGTCGGGGCCGGTCGGCTGATCCTTGCAGGCATGCAGGAATGCGAGGGACACCGCGAAGAACACGACCGCTCCGGCAATGAGCCGGCGCGATGAGGGACGAGGCATACACCCCCCTGGTGCGGTCGCGGCCGGCCAGGGCGGCCACGACGGATCTGTGATTTGTTCAGTGAATCGGAAAGGGTATAACGATATTGCATTGCGAGCCGCGGGACGGCAAGAGTGCCGAAGGGGGACAGTCGGCAGACCCCGCCCAGGCCAGGTACCCGTCGGTCAGCGGGGTGTGTCTTCCATCTGCGGAGCAGCCGAGCGCAGGAAGGTAACGAGCGCGCGATCGAATCCGGTCGAGTCCTGCCAGATCGAATGGTGGCTCGCTCCCGGCAACGTCAGATGCTCGGCGCGCGGGATGCAGCGCATCAATGCCGCCTCGCCGAGGTGGAAGTACGCATTGGTGCGAGCCCCCTCGATCAGCAGCACCGGGCGCGTCACCTGTCCCAGCCGCTCGCAGCTGATCGGCGGCGGGCCGCCGGCCGCCAGCATGCGGCGGAGCGGACCGGTATTGGCCAGCGCCTGCGACCGCTGCGCCCGCGTCATCGTTGCGAAGGTGCCGGGCGCCGCGTTGGCCCAGTCGACGAACAGACGCAGGGCGCCGGCCGAGTCGCCGGCAGCCAGTGCCGCACGCACGGAATCGAACACCGCCGCCCGGGTGCGATCGATGGCGGGGAATTCCGGCCGGCCCGCGATGAGCCAGGGGACCGGCGGCTCCGCCAGGACGGCGCCGCGGACCAGCTCCGGGTAATCGGTAGCGACCCGGAGGGCCAGGTACGCTCCGTACGAGTGACCGACCAGGAAGACCGGCCCCGCGGCGAGCCCGCGGATGAGCGCGACCAGATCCGCCACGTGCTGGTCGTAGGTGTAGTCGCCTCCGGCGTCGCTCACCGGCGGGTGTCCGCGGCGGCTGTAGGTGACGACGCGGAAGTCGCCTGCCAGCGCGCGCTGCTGCGCACCCCAGGCGCGCTGGTCCTCGCCGGCGCCGTGCACGAACACCACCGTCGGGCCGTGTCCGCGCACGCGGTAGGGAAGGATGGTGCTGGAAGGCCCACGGGCCGCGCAGGCCGACACCGCGGCGAGGAAGATCAGCGTCGCCCTCATTTCGGCTCACCTCTCAACGATCAGACGCCCATCATGCTGCGGGAACGCGGCGGACGCCAGAGTGTCGCCGGGCCGCGTGCGGGTTGACAGACGCCTGGCCGGCGCCAATGTTGGCGAAGGCGCACGCCTCCCCCTCACAGCGGACTCCATGACGAATGCGGCCGGCAGCTCGCTTGCCCCACGGCTGAGTACTGCCGGACTCGTCGCCCGGATTGCGCTGTCGGTTTTCTTGGGAATCCCATTGCTCGCTCTCGTGTGGGAGGCGCTGAACGAGCTCTTCGCCGGCTCGTGGAATCCCCGCCACCTCCTGCTCGGCCTTCCCGCCGCGCTGCTGCTCGTCCTGCTCTGGCGCTTCCTGGCGTCGGCCGTCGCGCGCTGGGATGTCCGGCTCCGTGTCTGATCCCCGCGGGCCGGACCTCTCGCCCGACGAGGAGCCGGTCACGACCGGCACCCTCTTCCTCACCATGATCATCCTCATGATCATCGGCGCCGTCTGGGGCGTCGCCTACTACCTGCTCATCTCCCGGTGAGGTCGCCATGAGGGTGCACACCTTCGAGAAGGCCTTCCTCACGGTCGGGATCGTCGTGCTGCTCGCCTGTGCCTCCGCGCTCGCCTATGCCTCGGTCGGACTGGGGATGCACCTGCCGACCCGCGCGGGGCATCTCAACCCGCAGCGCGTCTACCGGACGCCGCCGTTCGATCACCCTGGGGTGCGCCAGACCGGACCCGGCCGCTACGAGGTCGTGCTCGTCGCCCAGGCCTGGGCCTTTCTCCCCGCGCAGATCCGCGTCCCCGCCAACGCCACCGTGACGTTCATCGCCACGTCGGCCGACATCATTCACGGTTTCGACGTCACGGGCACCCGGCTCAACATGATGCTCATTCCCGGCCAGGTCTCCCGCGCCACCTACACCTTCCGCGAGCCGGGCGAGCATCTCCTCGTCTGCCACGAGTACTGCGGTGCCGGTCACCATCTCATGTTCGGAAAGGTGACCGTCGAATGAGCGCGTTCACCGTGGTGGACCCGAACGGCTACGACGTCGCCGAGGGCGACCGCCGGGTTCTGCGCTGGACGATCTACCTGGGCTACGCGGCGCTCACCGCCGGCATCTTCCACGGGCTGGCCAATGCGCTGAGCTACGCGAAGATCGACATCATCGGCTACTTCCCCGGGCTCAAGACGTACTACCAGGGCCTGACGGCGCACGGCGTCGCGAACGTGCTGATCTTCACCTTCGCGTTCTCCAACGCCTTTCTCCCGCTCATGACCGGCCGCTCGCTCGGAAAGCCGCTGAGCGGCGGCTTCCTCCGCGCCACACTGCTCACGCTGGTCGCCGGCAACGTCCTCGTGATCTACGCGGTGGTGAGCAACCAGGCGAGCGTCCTCTACACCGCGTACGCGCCGCTCGAGGCGCACTGGACGTTCTACGCCGGGCTGGTGCTCGTCGTCATCAGCACCTGGCTCGCGCTCGCGCACATGCTCGTGCTGCTCAGCCGGTGGCGCCGGGAGCACCGGGGCGAGCGCATTCCGCTTCTCGCCTTCATCTCGATCGTCTCGTGGGTGATGTGGTTCTTCGCCTCGCTGCCGGTCGCGGTCAGCTTCCTGGTCTTCCTGCTTCCCTGGTCGCTCGGGCTCCGGAAGTACGTGGACCCGCTCCTCACCCGCACGCTCTTCTGGTTCACCGGCCACGCCATCGTCTACGCGTGGCTCCTGCCGGCGTACGTGTCGTGGTACGCGCTGATTCCCCGCCAGGTGGACGGCCGCATCATCAGCGACCAGTACGCGCGGATCACGTTCATTCTCTTTCTCCTGCTCTCGCAGCCGACCGGCATTCACCACCAGTACACCGACCCGGGAATCACCGAGGGGATGAAGCTCGTCGCCGGCATCCTCACCTTCGGCGTCTTCTTTCCCAGTCTCGCGACCGCGTTCTCGGTGATGGCGGCGCTCGAGATCGGCGGCCGCCGGCGCGGGGGCAGGGGACTGCTCGGCTGGATCCGAACGCTCCCGTGGGGCGACCCGTCGGTGACGGCGCAGCTGCTCGCGATGCTCACCTTCGTCCTCGGCGGCGCCACCGGCCTCGTGAACGCGAGCTTCACGATGAACCAGCTGATCCACAACACCACGTGGATCCCGGGACACTTCCACATGACGGTGGGCAGCGCCGTCGCGCTCACCTTCATCGGGATCGCCTACTGGCTGATTCCGTATCTCACCGGCCGGAAGCTCTGGAGCCGGAAGCTCGCGCTGGCCTCGTCGTGGATCTACACCATCGGGCTCCTGATCTTTGCCCGCGGGATGATCTCGGCCGGACTCGCCGGCATGCCGCGGCGGATCTACCGCGCGCGGGCCGCCTACGACAATCCCGCCTGGGACCTCGGCGGGACGCTCACGGGGATCGGCGGGAGTCTCATGTTCACGGGGATTCTGCTGTTCTTCGTGGTGATCGTTCTGACGGCGCTCGCCGGGAAGCGCGGCGAGGCGCCGCGCGACATCCCCGTCTCGGAGACGCTCACGGCGCCGGCGCTCACCGGCTGGGAGACCAGCCTCGACCGCATCGGCATCTGGGTGCTGGTGCTGGTCGCCCTCTGCGCGATCGGCTATGCGCCCTTCTTCCTCACCCACGCCTACCAGCCGCTGAGCCCGGGGTTCAAGGGGTTCTAGTCGCGTTCCCTCAGGCTGACTGATTGCCGGGTCAGTGCATCGGGGGTAAAATTGCTCTGATCCTCAATACATCCCGCGCGACTGGAGCCTGATGTCCGATGCACAGGCCAGTCTTACCCAGGCGCTCGCCCGCCACTTCGCGATCGAGCGCGAGGTGGGCGCCGGCGGGA
>JBLMWC010000137.1:0-8554 GCA_050257015.1 Bacillota bacterium
TCTCGTCGGTCCCCTCGTGCGACGCCTTGACGTGATCCACCCCCATCTCGATATGGCGCACGATGTTCTCGCGCACCACGATGGCGTCGTCGATCAGAATGCCGATGGCGAGCGAGAGGCCAAGGAGCGACATCGTGTTGAGGGTGAAGCCGAAGGCCCAGACCGCGATGAACGACGCGAGCACGCTCACCGGCAGCGCGAGGCCGGTAATCACCGTCGAGCGCCATGAGTTGAGGAAGAGGAAGACCACCAGCACGGTGAGCAGCGCTCCCTCGACCAGCGCCTCCTGCACGTTCCGGACGGCGGCGGCCACGCGCTGGCCGGCATCCTGGACGATCTCGAGCTTCGTGCCCGCCGGCATCTGCTTCTCCAGCTCGACGACGCGCTCGCGGATGCGGTCGCTCACGGCGGTCGTGCTGTAGCCCTTGGCCTTCCGCACCTCGATGCCGACCGCCTCGCGCCCGTTGAACAGCGCCAGGTTGCGTGCTTCCTCGGTCCCGTCCTTCACGTCGGCGAGCTGACCCAGGCGAATCGTTTCCCCGGCCCGCTCCGCGATGACGACGTTGGCGAAGTCGGCCGGCCCATCGAGCCGGCCGCGCAGGCGGATCGTCCGCTCGTCCAGCGCGCCGTTCACCCGGCCGACCGGCGCCGCGAGGTTCTGGGCCTCGAGCGCCTGTACCACCTGCGCGACGCTCACGCCGGCCGCCTGCAGCGCCTGGGGCCGCAGCTCGACCGACATCTCCCGCTTGATTCCCCCGACCACGTCCACCTGGGCCACGCCGGGAATCCCGCGGAGCCCGCGGGTGACCGTCGGATCGGCGAGGCGGGTGAGCTGGGCCGCGCTCTGCGCCGGCGCGGTCAGCGTCAGCGTCATGACCGGCAAGTCGCCTGGATCGAAGCGGGTGAGGACCGGCTCCTTCATCTCGGGCGGGAGATCGGCCCGCTTGGTCGAGATCGCGTCGCGGATGTCCTGGGACGCCTGCGCGACCGGCTTCTCGAAGTCGAAGAAGAACATGCACTGCGCGAGGCCGTCCGACGCGTAGCAGGTGGACTTGCTCCCGTCGAGGCCGCTGATGCTGAAGACGGCGTCCTCGACCGGGTCCACCACCTCCCGCGTGACCTCCGCTGGCGACGCGCCCGGATACGGAATCGTCACCACCACCAGCGGCTGGGCGATATCGGGGAACTCATCGGTCTGCAGGTTCAGCAGGGCGAAGATGCCGAACACGACCAGCGCCACCATCGCCGTGATGGTGACGATCGGCCGCCGGATGGCGAAATCGGAAATGAACACCGCTACTCCTTCCGCACCCGCACTACGGTGCCGCTGCTCAGCCCCTGCGCACTGCCGAGGAGAACGGTGTCACCCTCGGCGAGCCCCGACCGGATCTCGATCCGCTCGGCGACCTCGTCGAGGAGGCCGGTCTCGACCGGCACGCGCTCGACGCGCGAGTCGCGGAGCCGGAGCACGGCCGGCGCCGTCCCCCGCTGGTCCACCGCGGTCGCCGGCACCGCGAGTGCCTGCTGACGCGTCGTGGCCACGCGTCCCTGCGCGAACAACCCGGAGACGAGGGAGCGGCCGGCATTGGGAATCGAGACGTAGATCCGCACCTGACCCGTCGCCGGGTCGACTGCCGGGTTCACTCGCTGGATCCGGCCCTCGAAGGTGCGGTCGGGGAAGCCGTTCACGGTGAACTGCACGGTGGAACCGACGCGCACCGTCGCCAGCTGCTCGGCCGGGACCGTCGCCTCGAGGCGCATGCTCGCGGGATCCATCACGGTAAACAGCTGGCCGCCTGACTGGACGACGTCGCCCGGACTGACTTTCCGCTCGGTCACGACACCGGCAAACGGAGCGCGGATCGTGGTACGCTCGAGCTGCTTCCGCGCCGAGGCGAGCCGGGCCTCTGCGTCGGCGACGACGCCGGCCGCATTGGTGGCGCTCGCGCGGGCCTGCTCGAGGTCGCGGTCGGCGACGGCGCCCGCCTGGGCGAGCCGCTCGGCGCGCTCCGCATTCCGGCGAGCGACCTGGAGGTTCTCCTGCGCCGTCCTGAGGGTGGCGCGCGCGGAGATGAACTGGTCCCGCACCGCCGTATCGTCGATCCGAGCGAGAACCGCACCGCTCGCGACCGCCTGGCCCTGCTCCGCCGACACGCTCAGCACCGATCCGCCGATCTCCGCCCGCACATCGGCCTCACGCTCGGCCGCGAGCGCGCCGGAGATCGTGGGGCCGGTCTGGAGTTCGATCCGCCGTGCCACCGCGACGTTTTCCGGGCCCAGCACCACCGGCGGCGGCGCCGCCGCCTTCGGATCGTTCTTCCGGCCGCAAGCCGCCAGCCCGGCGACGATCAGCGCGACGGCCCCCATTCCAGCCCGGTTCATCATCGAGTTCCTGTACTCAGTCGTTGTCATCGAGCGCCGGCGGCAGCCGTGGAGCTCACGGTCACGCCGCCCAGCGGAAGGTTGGGCAGGAGCGCCAGCCGGGTGCGGGCCACCTGCACGTCGCGTGCGGCCTGCGCGCGGTTGGCTTCGGCCTGCTGGAGGAGCAGGCGCGAATCGCCCAGCTCCGTCTGGGTGGAGATTCCCTCCCGGTAGCGGATCTCCGCGATCTGATAGGCGCGGCGCGCCTGCTCGACGGTCCCGGCGCTCGCCTCCCAGGCGGCTTCGGCGGCATCGAGCGCCGCGAGCGAGGTGCGGGCATCGAGCGCCGCCTGCTCGCGGGTCTGCTGCAGCCGGAGTCGCGCTTCGTCGAGATCGGCATGCGCCACGATGCGGTCGCCGCGCAGACGGCCGCCGGTGAAGAGCGGCACCTGCATGGCGAGCGACACCGTCCAGTCGGTCACGAAGTCGTTCCATCCTGGGAATGCCGACGACGGGTAGGCGATCTGCGCGAAGGCCGACGTGAGGCGAAGGGTCGGCAGACTTCCCGCCCGCGCCACCGAGAGCCGCCCCTCCTGCGCGGTGACGTTCTCGGTCGCACGGCGCACTGCCGCCCGGCGGTCAGCTGCGGTATCGGCGAGGTCTCGCCGGGGTGCCGCGACCGGCGTGAGGCTGTCGGTGTCGCCCAGAAGCGTCGTCAGGAGGAGCGGCTCCTCGAGCGACAGATTGAGAAGCTGGCGGAGCCGCAGGTAGGCGATGTCGCGCTGCGCGCGCCGCTGGATCACGACCGGCCGCTGGTTGTCACGCGTCACCTGCGCCCGCAGCAGGTCGAACTCCGGAACGTTGCCGACCTCGCGGGCAAGCCGGGTGTCGTTCAGCGTGCGTTCGGCCTGCGCCAGGGCGGAATCGGCGATGGAGACGAGCCGGTCGCTCAGGACGGCGTCGTAGTACGCCTGCGTCACGTCCAGCGCGAGCTGGGCCTGCTGCGACGTCAGCTCCACCTCAGCGCTCCGTCGGGCGGCGGCGGCGATCCGCGTCTGCGCGGCGATGCGCCCGCCGGCGAAGAGATTCTGGGAGAGCTGGAGCCCGAAGTTGTACTGGTTCTTCTGGCCGAAGGGCAGGTTCTTGAAGTTGCCGAACGGGTCGAGCGACGTGGCGCACGCGACGGCGCTCTCCAGCGAATCGATCCGCTCGCCGACGGGACGGGTGGGGTCGGCGACGAAGTGCCGGCACGACGTCGGCGCCGTCGTGGTGTCCGCGGAGGTATCGGTCGAGTCCGAGCCGGCCAGCGCGGAGAACTGCGAGCGCAGGGTGCGGGTGTAGGAGGCGGAGCCGGTGAGCTGGGGAAAGAGCTCGCTGCGGGCCTGCGCCTGCTGTCCCCGCGCGCGGTCCACCCCCGCGCGGGCGATTCCCACCGCTTCACTGGCCGGCAGGGCGAGCCGCACCGCCTCCTCGAGCGAGAGCGGCCGGCCGGCGGCCTGGGCCGGTACCTGTGCCGCCAGCCCCGCCGCGGCGAACGAGGAGAGCAGGAGCAGGGCAACGATGCGCGACGTGATCATGCGTCCCCCACTCCGATTCCGCGAAGGAAGATCCGCACGTACTCGGCGACGCCTTCCTCGGGCGTGCCGCGGTACATGTCCGGCATGAGATCCCGGCCCATGGCGTCGGCGAATAGCGCGCCCATGAGCATCGTGGCGGCCGCGCCGGGGTCGACGGCGGCGGAGGTGAAGCCCGCCCGGCGCAGCCCCTCGATGTAGACGCAGAGCGCCTGCGCTGCCTGGGCGGCGGGGGACCCGCACGGCGGCATCATCTCGGGATGCTCCTCGAAGTCACCCATGCAGGTCCGGATGAGCGCGCGCTTCCGGCGCAGCAGATCGATGTGGGACCGGGCCCAGGTGGTGAGCTCCTCCTGCGGATTCGCCGGCGATTCCGGGAGGGCGGCCGCGGCGAGCTCGCGGCCGGCGGCGCCGATCGCCTCGCTCAGCAGCGCGAGCTTGGAGCCGAAGTGGCGGAAGAGGGTGATCTCGTTGACGCCCGCCTCGGCCGCGATGCGGCGGGTGGTCGCGCCCCGAAAACCGGTCTCCGCGTAGACCTGAACGGCGGCGGCGAGGATCTTGTCCCGGATATCCATGGGCGCACAGGATAGCGGTGGGGTCGGCAGGAGGCAAGTATGTGCTTGCAACGTGGTCCCATGCGTCATTGCGAGGCCCCGAAGGGGCCGCGGCAATCGGGTCGCCTATTTCCCCGTCCGCTTCTCCCGCTTCGCGTACTCCACCGGCTTCGGTGCCCCGCGGCGCGTAGCGGTGTAGGCGCGAGTCAGCTCGGCGCCGAACAGGACGATCTGTGCGGAGTAGTAGACCCAGAGGAGCAGCACGACCACCGAGCCCGCCGCGCCGTAGCTCGACGCCGTGCTGCTGTGCCCGATGTAGAGCCCGATCACCGTCTTTCCGATGGCGAAGAGCACCGACGTCATCAGTGCGCCGGTCCAGACGTCGGGCCAGTCGAGGTCCACGTCCGGCAGCACCTTGTAGACCAGCGCGAAGAGCAGCGTCGTCACCGCGATCGAGATCACGAGGTTGACCGCCATCCACACGAATGCGATCCCCGGTACACTGGCGTTGAGCCACCCGCTGAACGCGGCGAGCGCGGCGCTCACCGCGAGCGACACCATGAGCAGGAAGCCGATCGCGACGACGAGACCGAACGAGACCAGGCGCTGGACCAGGAAATCGCGCAGGCCGGCCGTCGCCTTCGGCGCCACCCGCCAGATCGTATTGAGCGCGTACTGCAGTTCAAGAAACGCCCCGGTGGCGCCGAGCAGGAAGGTGATGCTCCCGATCACCGTCGCGAGCACGCCGGCGGAATGGTTGCTGGCCCCCTGGAGCAGCGCCTGCACCGCACGGCCCCCCTCCAGGCCGATGAGATCGTCCACCTGGTGCACGATCTGGCCGCGCACCGCCTCGGGGCCGAAGACGAGACCCGCGATCCCGATCGCCACGATGATCACCGGCGCGATCGCGAAAAGGGTGTAGTAGGCGAGCGAGGCGCCGAGCCGGGGCACGTTGTCGTTCCACCAGCCCTTGAGGCCGCCCCGTACGATGGCCCAGACGCGACGGATCACTGGTCGCTCCCCGGCCTGGGCCGGCCGCCCGGCTTCCACACCGGTGCCGCGCCGTCGGCCAGCTCCCGGACGGCGGCGACCGCCGCCCGGACGACGGCCGTCATGTGCGTGAAGTCCACCCGCGTCACGTCATCAGCCGGGGTGTGGTAATCCTCGTGCAGGTTGAACGATGAGAGGGTGTGCGCCGGAATGCCGCGGAGGGCGAAGGCGATGTTGTCGCTCCGCTCGAAGAAGTGCTGATCCGGCCGCGGGTCGGGAACAATCGGACTGCCGGCGGCCTTGAGCATGTCACCCATCGTCGAGCGGTCGTATCCGGTGAGCCATGCGTGGCCCACCCCGCCGGCCAGCGAGTCGGGGCGCCCGATCATCTCGATCTCGAGCTCGGCCACGGTGCGGTCGAGGGGGACGACCGGGGCGGCGAGATAGCGGCGCGTCCCCAGCAGACCGACCTCCTCCCCCGTAGTGAGGAGGAAGATCAGCGTTCGCCTGGGCTTCGTGCGGGCGAGCGCGCGAGCCACCTGCAGCACGGTGACGACGCCGGATGCGTCGTCGTCTGCGCCGTTGTAGATCGAGTCGCCGGCGACCGGTCGGCCGATCCCGAGGTGATCGTAGTGTGCCGCCACCACCACCGCCGAGTCGCGGCGGACCGCGGCGCTGCCGCGCACGATGCCCACGACGTTCACTGCAACGCCGTGGCCGGTGGGCACCCGCTGGAAGTAGCCGCTGTCTCCGGCCGGGGCTGCTCCGGCCCGCTCGAGCTCGGCGGCGATGAAGCGCGCCGCCCGCGCGCCGCCTGCGGTGGCTGTCCCCCGTCCCTCCATCGAGTCGGCGGCGAGCACCGTGAGCTCCCGGCGGACGTCAGCCTCGGTCACACCACCTGCCGCGCCGGGAAGCGCCCCGGACGGCGCGTGACAGGTCGCCAGCAGCAGGAACGACGCGCAACCGATTCGGAGCAGGCGCTCTGAGGATGTCATGGACCGGAACATGGAAGTGAAGGCCTGCGGCGCAAGGGCGCGCGGGGCGATATTCATCTGAATGCAGCACACCCCTCTCGAGGCACTCCCGATCACCGGCCGCGGCTCCGAGCGGCCCTGGGCCGCGCTGGCAGCGAGCGTCGCCGCGCATGCGGGGGTGATCGGTGTGCTGCTGATGCTGTTCGGCCATGCAGAGGAGCGGCCACGGGAGGCCGCCGCCGCGGCGCCGGCGGAGCGCACCGAGACGGTGGTGCTCGCGCCGCCGCTCACGCCGCGTCCCCTCCCGCGTGTCGTACCCGAGCGGGAGCGGCGCGCTCCACCGCGCGACCGCCCGATCCCGCGACCGCAGGTGACCCGGGGCCCCGAGAACATCCCGCTCGCCCCGCCGACGCCGATGCAGGAGCCTCCGAAGCCGACCGCACCGGAACCGGAGCCTGACGCCGCCAAGTCCCGCGGGTCGGGGGCGCCCCCGCCTCCGCCGGCGGAAGTGGCGAGTGCGGCGGCCTTCGAGGCCGACACGCGACGGCTCTTCGGCCGGCACGACTCGGGCGATCCCGGCGGCGGTGCGCCACAGCCCATCATCCGGTGGAACGGCGGCCCCACGGAGCCGCGCGACAACGATTGCACCCCGCGTCCCCGGCCCCCGCAGGCGGTCGGGCAGCCGGTTACCCTCGAGTTCGTCGAGGGCTGGGTATACAACGAGCGCACCGGGGCGGTGCTGGCGGGCGCCCATCTTCAGATGATGGGCACGCCGTACAGCGCCTTCGCCGACGATGCCGGGCATTATCGTCTGGGATTCGACCGCTCGCTGGTGGACGAGTGCCGGTCGCAGTACGTGCGCGTGATCGCGCCCGGCGTCCCCCCGCAGCTCATCGTCCTCGGCCGAGGGCCCGGAGGGACGGACATCTACCTGAGGCCCTGAGCTCAGCTGGTCGTGACGATCTTCTGCAGGACCTGCTTGGCGAAATCCTTGTCCCACTCCGCCAGATTCTTGCGCGCCGTCACCTCGACGTTGGTCGTCGTCGGGCTCTTCCGCTCCAGCGTGACGGTCACCTCGAGATCACCTTTCGTTCCCTTGAACTCCTGCTTGTCGCCGCCGTTCTCGGTGCTGTTCCCCGTCTGCTGAATCTGGAACTCCGAGAACGCCGCCGTTACCCTGGGTGCCACCTCCGACGGCTGCCCCTGTACCAGAGACTCCGCGCCTCGCGACGTCACGTAAAGCGCTCCGCCCGCGCCCGCTGCCGCCGCCGCCACGCAGGCCGGTGCCCCGGCCGCGAGCGCCGCGACCGCCAGCCACTGCCATCCCCTCGATCCGCCGATCCGCATCAGATTCCCCCTTGTGAATGAGCGCGCATTCTGCTCGTCCAGACTAGGCAGTCGTATCGCAGCGTGTCTACGGCGCGCATCACCTTCCGCCAGCGGGCGTGATCCAGATCACACCTCGTCCGGGGACCCGCAGGACCTGCTTGCGGTACAATGACTTGGAAATGCCGGCCGGCCGGCCTGCGACGGCACGCCTTCTGCCTCCCGGAGCGCCCGGAATTCGGCCGATCCTCAATCGTGAGAGACCTCATGCGCATTCATCCCGTTCTCCCGCCGAGCGTCGCCGCCGTGCTGCTGCTAGCCGCGTGCTCGGACAGCAACGCACCCGGCGGGGCGCCGGGCACGATCTCGCTGCGCGTCGCGACACCACCGTCGGCGAACGTGTCCGCCGCCTCCGCGATGTCGCCCTCGCTCGTGGCGACGCCACTCACGTTCACCGATGGGTCGGGCAACGTGCTGGTGATCGACCTGGCGCAGGTGGTACTGAAGCAGGTGAGCTTCGAGCGCGCCGACAACGCGACGGCGTGCCCGGACGGCGAGCACGATCCCGAGCATCAACCCGCACACAATCAGCAGGGCTCCGACCGGCACGGCGCAAACCGACCCGGCATGACCTCCGGCGCCGCCTTCGACGCAGCCGACCAGGATGAAGCCGACGATCACGATTCGTGCGACGCGCGGGCGCTCGGCCCGATCCTCGTCGACCTGCCGCTCAACAGCGGGCCGCAGCAGCAGTTCGCGATCGACATCGAGCCCG
>JBLMWC010000138.1:0-5619 GCA_050257015.1 Bacillota bacterium
CCGCCCGCATCGAGGATCAGCACGGTAGTCGCATGGTACATGTCCCCGGTCGTCTCGTTCCGCCGGCGCGTGATGCCCAGTGCGTCGAGCGCCGCCTCCACGTCGGCCACGCTCCCCGACAGCACGCGGTCGGACGGCCCCAGGCTCCAGTGACCGGCGAGCCCGGGCAGGCGCTCGGGGGTATCGCGCCACGGATCCAGCGTGATGACGACCAGCGGCACATCGGGCCGGCCGGCCTGGCGCCGGGCCGCCTGCAGGTCGCTCACGATGAGCGGACAGATCTCGGCGCAGTGGCCGAAGGCGAAGGTGACGAGCGCGGGCCGGCCGCGCAGGTCTGCGAGCGAGGTGCGCGCGCCGTGCTGATCGACCAGTGAAAGCGGTGGAAGGTCCCGGTCCACCCGCCGGGGCATCCCCGTGACGACCACGTCAGCGACTCGCCCCCGACTCCATGCCCGCGCGACCCGCACGCCGAGCGCTCCCGTCGCGACCGCCGCCAGCACGACGACGGCGGACGCGATCATCCGCCGGACCGGGTGCGCGCCAAGCCACCGGAGATCCCGCCTGAGCGATGCGCCCCATACCGCCACCAGCACGCCGACCATCCCGGCCGGCTCCCCCAGCAGGAGGATCCAGCCGCCGGCGTCCGGCAGTCCGCCGCGCGCCGACCCGAAACAGGCGGCGCGCGTGCGGGTGAGCCACTCCGGCTCCGCCGCGCCCGCCGGCCAGAGCGCGAGCGCCCACCACGCCGCGGTGATCGCGAGGATCACCGCGAGCGCGATGAGCGCCCCTCCCGGCCGCCCGGTGCGGGGCCGGGCTATCCGATCTTCCACAGGAAGCTCAGCAGCTTCCAGTTGGTGAAGTAGTACAGCATGAAGGCGAGGAAGAAGACACCGACGAGGACCAGGGTGCCGGGTGTCGGTCCGGCCCAGCCGCGGGACGGCGCGTGGAGCTCCTCATTCAGCTCGTTCGCGTTGGCCGCGTGCACCGGTGGATTGGTGAGGCCCTGCGGAATGCCGGCGACGGCCACGCCGCGCGGGAACTCGGTGATCCGCTCGCCGAAGAAGACCGACTTCACGGCAATGAGGATGAACGAGTAGGCGCCTGTCACCGCGATGATGCCGCCGATCCCGATCATCGCCAGGAACAGGTCCACGATCGGGCTGAACGGCACGTCGAACGGCGCCTGCGCGAACGAGATGTCCCAGTGCCGCCGCGGCACGCCGAAGCTGCCGGCGAAGGTCATGCCGAACTCGACCAGCAGCATTCCGCCCGCAAAGAGATACGGCTGGATCCGCGCCAGCTTCCAGAATGCGACCTTCCGCTGGAAGATCAGCGGGATCAGATAGTACGTGGCTCCCATGAACGCCACCGCCGTCCCGCTCACCACCGTGGCGTGGAAGTGGCCCGGGATGCGGAGGGTGTTGTGCGCGATGATGTTGATCTGCTCGGTGCCGATCGTGACGCCGGTGATCCCGCCGAAGAAGCCGAACACCACCACCGAGAGGATGAGCGACGAGAACCCGGGATCGCCCCAGGGCGCCTTCCGGAGCCACTCGAACAGCCCGTTGGTGAAGCCCCGGAGGCGCATCCCCAGTTCCATGCCGGCCGGCACGGTGAACCCGTGCACCATCGACGCGAGCACCGCCATGTACATGAAGTAGGAGGTGTTCACGATCTTCCACGCCGGGCCGAATCCCGGATCGACCAGCAGGTGGTGCGCCGACGCCATCGAGATGAAGAGGATGTAGAGCACGAACGCCGAGCGGCTCACCTTCTCGTTCAGCACCACCGCGCCCACCGTCAGCGCGCCGAGCATGTACCAGATCGCGACCATCGCCGCGACGTTGATCTGCTGGGCCGAGTGGCCGAGGGCCCACCAGAGCAGGCGGTACATCTGCGGATTGACGGTCGGGATGACACCCATCGACCAGAGGAAGGTCGGGATGTAGATCATGGCGCCGTGGAGCAGGGTGATCACGGCGATGATCGCGGCGGTCATCGCGCCGTACACCACGAGCGGCATCGAGCCGGTGTAGGTCTTCTCCCGCTTCGCGATCGTGAGCGTGGCGAAGAACTGCCCCACCACGCCGAGCGCGCCGACGGCGAAGAGGATGATCCCCAGATAGAAGAGCGGATGCGCCTTGAGCGGCGGATACGAGGTGTAGAGCACGTCGGCCCGGCCGCTCCACTGCATCGCCTCCACCATCAGCGCGCCGGTGAGCATCAGGCCGAAGTTGAACCAGCCGTACCTCGGCGCCGCCGGCCGGGCGTTGAGCAGCACGGTGCCGGCGAACCAGAGCACCGCCATCTCGAAGAAGATGATGAAGAAGATCAGCATGTTCATGCCGTGAGCGCCGAGGATCCGGTAGTACCAGACCGCGGGCAGGAGATGCACGGCCTGCCAGCGCGTGAGCGCGAGCAGCAGCGCGGCGGTGGCGCCGATCAGGAGCGCCACGATGGAGACGACGGCGTTCACCCTGATCAGGCGCTCGGCTCCGAGATCGATCCGGCGCGCGGTGACGGGGCAGACGCGCGACGCGCGCTCGGCCGCGGTGGCGGTGAGGCGGGGGATGACGGCGGCGGCGGCGGTCACAGGCCACCTCCATGTCCGACGTGGGCGGTGCTGTTGTCGGCGACGGTCGCGCCGGTGGAGTCCACCACGATCACCCGGCCCACCATCGTGTGGTGGCCGATGCCGCAGAACTCGTTGCAGATGATGCGGAAGTCACCCGCGACCGTGGGCGTCACCTTGAGCGCGTAGTCGAAGCTCGGCACCACGGCGAAGTTGATGTTGATCGGGTAGAGCGAGAAGCCGTGATTCACGTCCAGCGCCGACATGTGCAGGGTGTACTCCTTGCCCTGCTGCAGCTTGAGGATGGGATACCACTGGAAGGTGAGCCCGACGAGGTAGACGTCGGCGCCGGGCGGCGGCGCCACGATCGGGAGCCCGCGGTCGGTGCCCACCTTGTACTGCTTTGCGAAGGCGACGGTGCGCGCGTAGTACGCCTTGGGGTCGACGCGGGTGCGGACGCCGGAGGGGTTCTGGCCCCCCTTCCAGTGCCACAGCGGCATCATGGCGAAGAGTACGATGCACCAGGCGAAGGCGATGGAGACCCAGACCTTCTCCGCCTTGTGCGCCGGCTTCCACCACACCCCCGGCACCGGGTCGAGCCCGGTGTGAACTCTGGTCAGCATCCGAATCTCCTAGGGAAGGGTGTCGGCCGGCATGGACATGATCTCCCACATGCCCCACGCGGTGAAGACGACGAGCATCACCAGGACGCCGAGGAAGAGGAGCAGGTACATGTTGTCGTACAGGCGCTGACCGAGCGGTACACGCTCGGCGGCGTCATCCGGCTGACCGGCGGACGGGTCCATGCGACTTCCTCGCGTTCGGGTGACGGGCGGCGCGGATCCCCTCGCGCGTCGCTTCGGCGGCGCGGGGGTTCTCGCGGAGGAGCTGGGCGATCGTCGTGGTCCGGAAGAACGTTTCCATGCCGCCGGCCAGCGTCTTCCACCGCTGGTGCGCGGCACAGGGGTTGGCGTCGCCGCAGGTGGACCGGCCCAGGAGGCAGCGCCGTTCGCCGACGCGCTCGAATGGCGCGATGACGGCGGCCAGGGTGAGCCGGTCGGCGGGACCCGCCAGCCGGAACCCGCCCCGGGGGCCGCGCTCCGAGCGCAGGACGCCGGCGAGGGTCAGCGCGTGGAGCGTCTTCGACAGATAGTTGCGCGGACAGTCGATGGCGGCCGCGATCTCATCGACGCGGACCGGCCCCTCCGACTCGCTGCCGGCGATGCAGAGGACGGCGTGGAGCGCCTGCTGAGCGGTGCTCGAGAGCCACATGTCGGGGGTGCCTGAAGGAAAGGACTGGCAAACATCATGTCGATATGATAAACTTTCCGCAAGCCCATCCCCCATGAGACCCCTGGAACGCGGCGTCCGCCGCCTGCTCAGCGTCCTCGACGCCGCGGCCACGCGGGCATATGGCTGGCGGTGGAATCCCGTGCACCAGAGCGGGACCGTCGCCATCGCCATGCTCCTGGCACTCATCGCGTCGGGCGTCTACCTCGTGCTGTTCTACCGGCTGGGATCGCCGGCGGCGTCGGTCGCCCGGCTCGCCGCCGATCCCTGGCTCGGCAGCTGGATCCGCACCTTCCACCGCTACGCCTCCGACCTCTTCATCATCGCTGCCGTCCTCCACCTGCTCCGGATGTTCGGGCAGGCGCGGAGCTGGGGACCGCGCACGCTGGCCTGGGTCTCGGGCCTGATGCTGCTCGCCGCCGGCCTGGTCTGCGCGTGGACCGGCTTCGTCATGGCGTGGGACAGCTTCGGCGAGCGGCTCGCGCGCGAGGGCGCGCGTCTGCTCGACGCGCTCCCGATCTTCTCGGAACCGCTCAGCCGCATCTTCGCCGGCGACGGGCCCGTGCCCGGGGCCTTCTTCTTCGTGAACCTCTTCCTTCACATCGTCATTCCGCTCGCGATGGGTGCGCTGCTCTGGCTTCACCTGTCGCGGCTCGCGCGGCCGGTGCTGCTGCCGCCCCGGCGGGTGACGTGGACCATCGTCGCGGCACTCATCGTCGCGTCGGTGCTGCTGCCCGCGGCGCTCGGCGCGCCCGCCGATCCGTTCCGGCTGGCACCCGCCACGCCGACCGATCTCTTCGCGGCCTGGTGGCTCCCGCTCTCCGAGCGCTTCACGCCGGGCGCCGTGTGGGGAGTCGGGCTCGCCGCGACGTTCGCCCTGGTGTTCGTGCCGCGGTGGGTACGGCGCCCGCGCCGCGACAGCTGGGCCCCGAGCGTGGTGGACCCGCGCCTCTGTACCGGCTGCAACCAGTGCCCGCAGGACTGTCCGTGGGAAGCGATCACGATGGTGAAGCGGGACGACGATCGCCCCACGCTGGTGGCGCTGGTGGATCCCGAGCGTTGCGTGAGCTGCGGGATCTGCGCGGGATCGTGCGCGCCGATGGGCGTCGGCCCGCCGGGCCGTACCGGCCGCGACCAGCTCTCGGCCACGCGCGCCGAGGTGCTGCGCGACCTTGGCGGGACAGGGAAGCGATCGGTCGTCGCCATCTGCTGCGCGAACGCGCCGGCGTCCCACACCGAGGCGCTACGCGCCCGGGGCGCACATGTGCACATGGTGACCTGCGCGGGCAACCTCCACTCGTCGGTCGTGGAGCTCTTCGTGCGCGCCGGCTCGCCCGGTGTTGCGATCTGCGCCTGTCCCGAGCGTGACTGTGTGAGCCGCGAAGGCCCCAAGTGGCTCCGCGAGCGGCTGTTCAACGATCGCGAGGCCGAGCTGCAGCCCCGGGTCGACCGGCGCCGTGTGCGGGTGGTGACCTTCGCGCCGGGAGCCCGCGGCGAATCGCTCGCCGCCTATGACGGCTTCGTCCGGGATCTCGCCCGCCTGGACCAGCCGGTGGCCGAGACCGAGGTGGATGTGGATGTCGTGTGCGACCCGGTGCCGCTCGACGAGGTGGAGGCGTGACCGTGCTCTCGAGGGCGGCGCGCGCGCTCGTCGTCGTCGCCGCGACGGCGGTCGTGATGGCCGCTGTCGCCGCCGGATCGGCCGCGCCGGTCGGACTGCATCCGGGCGAGTCGGGCCGGCTCCGGCTCTCGTGGAG
>JBLMWC010000139.1:0-5842 GCA_050257015.1 Bacillota bacterium
CTTCGGTGGCGGCGCCGTCGGCGATGATCTGCCCGGCCTTCACCTTCTGGCCCAGCTGCACCAGCGGCCGCTGGTTGATGGCGGTGTCCTGGTTGGTGCGCCAGAACTTCTTGACCCGGTAGCGGTCGTGCTGGTTGAGGCGCGCCAGCGGCTGGTCGCCCAGCTTGGCGCCGTCCTCGCCGGCGTCCACGATGATCTCGTCGGCGGTGACCCGCGTGACGGTGCCCGCCCGGCGGGCGATGATCACCGCACCCGAGTCCCGCGCCACCTTCTCCTCGAGCCCGGTACCGACCAGCGGCGCCTGCGGGAAGAGGAGCGGCACGCTCTGGCGCTGCATGTTCGAGCCCATGAGCGCGCGGTTGGCGTCGTCGTGCTCGAGGAACGGAATCAGCGCCGCGGCGATGGAGACGAGCTGCTCCGGCGCCACGTCCATGAAGTCGATCCGGTCCGGCGGCAGGAGCGGATAGTCGTCGCCCTTGCGGCAGAGGACCAGCTGCTCGGTGAACCGGCCGTTCTCGTCCAGCAGCGCGTTGGCCTGCGCCACCGGATAGTCCTCTTCCTCGCTGGCCGAGAGCCAGCGGATGTCGTTGGTGACCTGTCCGTTCTTCACCACGCGGTACGGCGTCTCGATGAAGCCGAGATCGTTGATGCGCGCGTAGGTCGAGAGCGACGTGATGAGGCCGATGTTCGGACCTTCCGGCGTCTCGATCGGGCACATGCGGCCGTACTGCGAGTAGTGCACGTCGCGGACTTCGAAGCCGGCGCGCTCGCGCGTCAGGCCGCCCGGGCCCAGGGCCGAGAGACGGCGCTTGTTGGTCAGCTCCGCCAGCGGGTTGGTCTGATCCATGAACTGCGAGAGCTGCGAGCTCCCGAAGAACGCCTGGATCACCGCCGAGACGGTCCGTGCGTTGACCAGGTCGTCAAGCGAGATCTTCTCGGGATCCGAGTTGATGCTCATCCGCTCCTTGACCAGCCGCGCCATGCGCGAGAGGCCGACGGAGAACTGGTTGGCGATGAGCTCGCCGACCGACCGGATCCGGCGGTTGCCGAGGTGGTCGATGTCGTCGGTGAAGCCCCGGCCGTCGTTCAGGTCGATCAGGTACCGGATGATGGCGATGAAGTCATCTTCCGTGAGCACCGTGTGGTTCGGGTCGCTCTTGGTCTTGAGCCGCTGGTTGATCTTGTAGCGGCCGACGCGACCGAGGTCGTAGCGCTTCGGGTTGAAGAACAGCTTCTGCAGCTGCTGGCGCGCCGTCTCCAGATTGGGCGCGTCGCCCGGCCGGAGCAGGGCGTAGATCTGCTCCAGGGCCTCGGCCTCCGAGTGGGTCGGGTCCTTGGCCAGCGTGTTCTTGATGAGCGGCGACTCGGAGCGGCCGGCCGGGAGCAGCACCTCGATCTTGAGGGCGCCCGCCTTGATGAGCCGCTTCCGAAGCGCATCGGTCAGCTCGGCCCCGCGCTCCGCCAGCACCTCGCCGGTCTCGGGATCGGCCACGTCGAACGCGAGCACGTGGTTGTGCCGGTCGCGGTTCGAGATCGGCTGCTCCTCGTCCCGCAGGTCGATCGTGGTGTAGCCCGCGAAGACGCGCACGGTCTTCACGCCCTTCGGCCGCATCTCGTTGATGCGCTCGGCGGTCAGCTCGTCACCCACGACACCCAGCGGGGCGCCGCGCGTATCCTCGGGATTCGGCACGTCCTCGGCCAGGATCGATCCGACGACCTCGCGGCGCTCCTGGCGCCCCTCGAGCTTGCCGGTGATGCTCAGGTCCTTCGTCGCGAAGAAGAGCTTGAGGATGTCGGCGTTGGTGCCGTGGCCGAACGCGCGCAGCAGCGCCGTGGCCGGGAACTTCTTCTTCTTGTCGATGTGGACGTAGATCACGTCGTGGATGTCGATCGTGAACTCGACCCACGAGCCGCGGAACGGAATGATCCGCGCGCTGAACAGCCGCTGGCCGTTCGGGTGGGTGTCCTCCTCGAAGACGACGCCGGGCGAGCGGTGCAGCTGGCTCACCACGACGCGCTCGGCGCCGTTGATGACGAACGTCCCGAGCGGGGTCATGATGGGCAGCTCGCCCAGGTAGACCTCCTTCTCGATGATGTTCTTCGGCCGCTTCTCGTTGTCCACCTCCTCGAAGACCACGAGCTGCAGCGTGGCCTTGAGCGGGGCCGCGTACGTCATGTCCCGCTCGATGCACTCCTCGACCGAGTACTTCGGCTCGCCCAGGGAGTACTTCAGGAAGTCGAGGCTGTACTTGCCGTTGACGTCCGAGATGGGGAACAGGTCGCGGAAGACGCGCTCCAGCGAGACGTCCTGGCGCTCGCCCTCGACGTCGTCGGGCACGAGCAGCGTCTGGAACGCCGCGGTCTGAATGTCGAGGAGGTTCGGCATCGGCATGCCGCCCTCGCGCTTGCTGAACGTGATGACCGGTCGGGTCTGAGGCATCGAATCACTCACTCTCACAAACAACACAAAGGGCCCCAGCACGGATCCCCCGCCGGAGGGCGGGGTGACCTGGGGCTCGGCAGGTCCTGCGAAATGGACGAAAGCGTCGAGCGTGCATGCGTCTCACTGAAATAGGTTGAAGCCGACTAGGTCCCTCGCCGGGGCGATGCCCCGGCGAGGGATGTGGCTTCGCGCTATTTCAGTTCGACTTCTGCGCCCTGCTCTTCCAGCTTCTTCTTGATCTCTTCGGCCTCGGCCTTCGAGATCCCTTCCTTGATGGTGCTCGGGACGTTGTCCACGGCATCCTTGGCTTCCTTCAGGCCCAGGCTGGTGATCTCGCGGACCACCTTGATCACCTGGATCTTCTTGGCGCCGCCGGCCTTGAGGACGACCGCGAACTCGGTCTTCTCCTCGGCGGCCGGAGCCGCCGGGCCCGCGCCCGCGCCGCCGGCCGGCGCGGCCGACACGGTGACGTTGAACTTGGTCTTGAACGCTTCGATGAGGTCCGCCAGCTCGACAACGGTCTTGTTGCCGATTGCGTCGAGGATCTCTTCGTTGCTCAGCGTGGTGGTGGCCATTATCACAATCTCCGTAACGTTAAGAAGCTGACGACTCGCGCTGGTCGCGAAGGGCCTCGAGCGAGGCAACCATGGAATACAGGATGTTGTTCATCGTGCCGGCCAGCTGGCCGAGCAGCACCTCACGCGACGGGATCTGTCCGAGCCGCTGTACATACGACGGCGGGACCGCCTTGCCATCCACATAGCCGGCCTTCACCACCGGCTTCTCGAATTCCCTGGCGAAGTCGAAGACGACCTTGGCCGCGGCGAGCGGATCGTTCGACAGCACCAGGCCGGTCGGGCCGGTCAGGTGCTCGTCGAGCTGCGTGATGTTGTTGGCTGCGAGCGCCCGCTGGGCGAGCGTGTTCTTCACGACGACGTACTGCACGCCGGCGGCCCGGATGCGGCGCCGGAACTCGGTCATCCGCAGCACGTTCAGCCCGCTGAAATCGGTGACGTAGACGTTGGGAGACGCCTTCAGCTGCTCGGTCAGGCTCTCGACCTCGGTCTGTCGCTCGGTCTTGCTCATCGATACCCCGCGGTGTCCAGCTTGACGCCCGGGCCCATGGTGCTGGAGATCGTGGCCGAGCGGATGTAGGTGCCCTTCGCCGCCGCCGGCTTGGCGCGGACGATGGTCTCCATGAACGCCTGCACGTTGTCGGCAAGCTGCGGGGCCGAGAACGAAACCTTCCCGATCGGCGCGTGCACGTTCCCCGTCTTGTCGACGCGGAACTCGATCTTGCCGGCCTTGATCTCCTTCACCGCCTTGGCGACGTCGAGCGTCACCGTGCCGGCCTTCGGATTCGGCATGAGACCGCGCGGCCCGAGCACCCGCCCGAGGGTGCCGAGCTGGCCCATGACGTCCGGCGTGGCGACGATGACGTCGCACTCGAGCCAGCCGTCCTTGAGCTTCTGCACGTACTCGATGCCGACGAAGTCGGCGCCGGCGGCCTCGGCCTCGCGGACCCGGTCGCCCTGGGTGATGACGAGGACGCGGACCGACTTGCCGGTGCCGTGGGGCAGCACGACGGTGCCGCGCACCACCTGATCGGCGTGGCGCGGATCGACGCCCAGGCGCACGGCGACGTCCACCGTTTCATCGAACTTGGCGAACGCGGCGCCCTTCACGAGCTCGACCGCGGTCTGCACCGGATATTCCTTCGCCCGGTCCACCGTGCCGGCGGCCGCGCGGAAACGCTTCCCCTGGGTGGCCATCAGTCGATCACCTCCAGGCCCATCGAGCGCGCCGTGCCCGCGATCATGCGCATCGCGCTGTCGACGTCGGACGCGTTGAGGTCCTGCATCTTGATCTCGGCGATCTTCCGGACCTGGGCGCTGCTGACCTTGCCGACCTTGTTGCGGTTCGGCGAGGCGCTGCCCTTCTCGATCCCGGCCTCCTTGAGCAGGAGGTTCGGCGCCGGCGGCGTCTTGGTGATGAAGGTGAACGTGCGATCGGCGAAGATCGTCACGACCACCGGGATCACCATGCCGCTCTGGCTCTGGGTCCGCGCGTTGAACTGCTTGCAGAACTCCATGATGTTCACACCATGGGGTCCCAGCGCCGTGCCCACCGGCGGCGCCGGATTGGCGGCCCCCGCGGGACACTGCAGCTTCACCATTGCGGTGATCTTCTTGGCCATGTTGCTCCTCTAGCGGTTGCTTCGAGCCATCGGGTCCCTCGGGATATTCCCTCGGGATGCTCCCGGATGGTCGCACCTGCCGCGATGACCCGCGCGGTCGCGGGGGCGGGCGCTAGTGCCCGCGAAGCTGGAGGTAATCCAGCTCGACTGCCGTCGGGCGCCCGAACAGACTGACGGTCACCCGCACCTTCCCCTTGTCGCTCAGCACCTCTTCGACGGTGCCGCTGAAGTCGGAGAACGGCCCCTCGGTGATCTCCACCACCTGACCCACCAGGAAGGGGATCTCCTCCTTCGGCTCCGACTCCGCCACCTCTTCGGCGATGCCGAGCAGGCGGTTGACCTCGTCCTGGCGCAGCGGCTGCGGCAGCTTGCCGGTGCCCACGAACTTGATCACGCCCTGGATGCTGTTCACCAGGTGCAGCGCCTCCTGGCTCATCCCCATCTCCACCAGGACGTAGCCGGGATACAGCTTGCGCTCGACGTTGACCTTCTTGCCGTTCTTGATCTCGATCACTTCCTGGACCGGGACCAGCGCCTGGCGCACGAGCTTCTGGTCGGCCGGGCGCGGATCGTCCGCGATCCGCTGCTGCAGCAGATTGCGGACCTTGTTCTCGTGCCCTGCCGTCGTCTGAATCGCGTACCAGCGGTATTCCATCTAGCGCGCCAGACGGGCGACGCCGTCCACCAGGATCTTCTGGAGCACGACGTCCATGATGCCAATGGCGACACCGAGCACCAGCGACAGGACCACGATCATCCGCGTCGCCTTCTTCAGCTCGTCCCGCGTCGGCCAGGTCACCTTGCGCATCTCGGCGCGGACCGCCGTGAGGAAGGCGCCCGCGCGCGTGAGCGCGCCGGGCTCGCGCGCCTCCTCGGTCAGCTCCGTGCGATCGGCCATCGGGTTACTTCGACTCCTTGTGCATCACGTGCTTGTCGCACTGCGGGCAGTACTTCCGCCGCTCGACCCGCTCGGGATGCTTCCGCTTGTTCTTATCCGTGAAGAAGTTCCGACTCTTGCAGTCGGTGCACTCCAGGATGACTTTGTCGCGCGGCACAGGTGGTCCTTTACTTGAGGATCTTGGTGACGACGCCGGCGCCGACGGTGCGGCCGCCTTCGCGGATGGCGAAGCGCAGCCCCTCGTCCATGGCGATCGGGATGATCAGGTCGATGGTCATCTGGATGTTGTCCCCCGGCATGACCA
>JBLMWC010000140.1:0-23459 GCA_050257015.1 Bacillota bacterium
GGCGTCCGCGGCAGCGTGAAGCGCTCGATCACCCCGTCCGCCACCTCCGCCGCCGGCAGCGAGGTGTAAACTCCCGCCAGACGGGCGCCCCGTCAGCGGCGTCGGAGCGCCGCCGCCACCGCGGCAGTGTCCGGCAGGCCGGTGGCACCGACTTCCTGGAGGATGGCGATGAGGGTCCGTGGGTCGCCGGCCAGGCGCCAGCTGCCGGGGATCGTCGTGATCCTGATCTCCCAGGAGGTGCCGGCGGTGGCATCGCCGCAGCCGCGTTGCACCCGGCCGATGCCACCGATGAACCGGGCGACCGGCATCCCGCAGTCAGTGCAGAACCCACCGACCGATCCGGCGCTCAGCACGCCGCTGAACGACGTCGCGACGGCGGGGCTGCGGCACGCCGGACAATGGCCCTTCGCGTAGTCCCAGTTGGCCCACAGCAGCAGAAGCGCGGCGAGCGGCGTCGGAGTGTTTTCCACGTCGGTCGGCAGCACCACGTTCGGGTACATCCGGATCAGCTGCTCGCGGTGCCGGTAGAGCGCTCCGACGAGGCGGGCCAGCGCGGGCGAGCGGCGGTCGGCCACGCGCCACGGCTCGGGTGGGGGACTGGAATGGACGACTGACATCGTGAGCGCCTCCTGCGTGCCGCGTACCGTACAGTGCGATGAACGCCCGGTCTGAAGCGACGAGAGTGGCAAGCCGGGCACCATCGCCCGGCTCGGTGCTGCGTTCCTCCGCTCGACACTCTGCTGCACTTCGCTCGGTAATACACGCTCCACTGGTGCTGCAACCGCTGTTCGGTGACGCTGTTGCTTCGACCGGCAGATCAGTTCAGGGGCAATCCTCCGGGAACCGGCCAGAACGCAATTCCCCAGACGAGGAGATAATCAGTCAGCTCCAGCCGGACCGCGGGGACCGGCGTGCCGCTCGCGGCCAGGTCAGCCGCGGCGAACTTCTCCAGAATTCCGGTGTTGCTCATCGCCCAGAGATTCCCCGCGCTGTCGAACGCCAGCGCGACCGGCACCGGCAGCGCTCCTTCGGCCGCCGAGAGCACCACGCGCGGCGTCGGCGTGCCGCTCGCGGCGAGCTGCGCCGGGGAGAAGGCGACGATGGTGCGGGCGGCGCTGTTCGCCACCCACAGATTGCCGGCCGCGTCGAACGCGATGCCCCGCGCGTTGGCGAGCGACGGGCCGTTGGCGCTCAGCACGATCGCCGGGGCCGGGGAGCCGGACGCCTCGAGCTGCGCCGCGCGGTATCCGGAGATCGTCCGGGTTCGCGTGTCCGACACCCAGAGCGTGCCGGAGCCGTCGAGCGCGATCGCTGCCGGCTGGCCCAGTCCCGAGATCACCACCTCCGGCACCGGGGCCCCGCTCCGGGCCAGCTGCGCCGGTTCGTATCGGACCAGGGTGCCGCTCTCCGCATTGGCGACCCACAACCCGTGCGCCGCATCGAAGGCAAGGCCGGTTGGTCCGCTGAGCGAGCGGCCGGACTGGCGGATGACGATGGCGTCGGCGGTCGCACCCGAACGCGCGAGCGTGGCGGCAGGGAACCCGGCCACGACCGAGTCGCTGTGACTCGCCACCCACAGCGTCCCCGCTGCGTCGAATGCGACGCCGACCGGCTCGATGAGCTCGGCGTCCGATGTGTAGATCGCGGTCCGCGGCGTTACCCCCGCGCTGGCACTCAGTTGATCCGGTGCCAGGCGGAGCACCGTGGGCGAGGCGCCGGCTGCGGTCCAGATCCCGGCATTCTTCGTGGAGCCAGGGGGGAAGAAACGCAGCGGGTCCGGCACCGGGTCCGGGACCGGCCCCGGGACGGGGACGGGATCAGGCCCGGGCCCGGGGCCTGGGGCCACGGGGTCGCCGGAGCATCCGGCCAGCAGGAGGAGCTGGGCGACCATCGTCGCCTGAATGACTGCGGAACGCCTCACGTCTCGGACTCCTGTCGGCTCTTACAGCGTGAGCGACGAGATTACCACCCGGGTGGCGAATGCAGGATCGGACGGGAGGCCGCTGGCGTGGGGGAAATTTCGGAACGACCTTGTCGGACGGAGGACTACACCGAATTGCGGCCGCTCGGGCCGTGGCAACCCGACAACCCTGGAGGCACCCCATGTCCCTGGAGGGCACCCGCGCGGCGATGACGCGGTACTTCAGCTCGGACCACAGCGACCTGAGCATGATGGCGGATGACGTGGTCTTCACCACCGTCGCGACGGGCGAGGAGCACCGCGGCCGGGAGGGAGTCGCCCGGCTGCTCCGCCACGTCTACCACGAGGCATTCGACGCGACCGCCGAGATCCGCAATACGATATTCGCGGACGGCCAGGCGCTGATGGAGGCGGACATCGTCGGTCGGCATATCGGAGAATTCGCGGGGGTCCCGGCGACGAACCGCCAGGTGCGCGTGCCGGTGTGCGTGGTCTACGATCTCGAGCGTGACATGATCAAGCGCGCGCGGGTCTACCTCGAGATCCCGGTGCTGATGAAGCAGCTGGGCGTCACGGGCTGACCCGGTATGCCGGTCCTTGCGCTGCTTTCGATGCTCTCGGCGTTCACTGCCGCCGGCGATACCGGACAGGGCCCGGTGCGACCGGTGCCGGCGGTCGATCTGGCGCGCTACGCCGGCCGCTGGTACGAGATTGCCCGTCTGCCGAACTCGTTCCAGGCGAAGTGCACCGGCGAGACGACGGCCGACTACGAGCTGCTCCCCAACGGACAGATACGCGTGGTGAACCAGTGCCGTCAGGCCGATGGCACCATGAAGCGCGCCGAGGGCCGCGCGCGCCTGGCCGACCGGAAGGGCCCGACCTCGAAGCTCAAGGTGCGGTTCGCGCCGGCGTTCCTGTCGTTCCTGTCGGCGGTATGGGGCGACTACTGGGTGCTCGACCTGACCGACGACTACTCCGCGGCGCTGGTGGGCGAGCCGGGCCGCCGGTATCTCTGGGTGCTGTCGCGTACCCCGGTGCTCGCCGACTCGATCTGCCGGCGGATGCTGGACACCGCGGTGCGTCAGGGGTTCGACGTCACCCGGCTTGTCCGGTCTCCCGCCGGGTCCGGCGGCTCATGCGGCGGGTGATCGTCAACGATCTCATGCAGTCGGGGTACAGCTACATCCGCTCCGCGCGCGTCGGCCGGGATTTCGATCCCGGCTTCGAGCCGGAGCTGACGCCGGCGGAGATGCTGGCGCTCGGTGTTTTCGGCGGGCGCTACCTGACCGACTGCCGCGCGGAGTTCCCCGCGTCGTGGTTCCGGAAGGCGAAACTCTGCCCCGACCGGCATGATCCCGCGCTCAACTTCTTCAAGGTGAACGCCTCGCAGCCGCTCGCCGTCTGGCGGAAGAAGGGATGGATCCACCGCGACGACCCGCGCGGCTGGTTCCAGTGGTACTGCCGGTACTACATGGGGCGGCGGGGTCCCGACGACGAGCGGCAGATCCGCCGCTGGCGCGCGATGCGCCGGCATGTCGCGCAGCTGCGTGCCGCCTGCTGGCCGCGGGACCTCGAGTGCCGGCCGCGTCAACGGCAGGCGCTCCTCCAGTGGGCCTACGATTCCCGCGTAATGTAGGGTGGCCGGCCGCTCGCGGACGAACCGATCTCCGCCGCGAAGCGGGCGAGCGCTCCGGCCACGCCCGCCGACAGCTCAGGCTCGCCGAGGATGCGCGCCTCGTCGACCGGGCCGCTGAGCATCGGCAGCGTGTACGACCCCGTCTCCGAGATGCGTCCCGTCATGACCGTCACCGTCTCCTTCACCGCGGCGAGCGCGTAGGTCCCGCGCGCCGAGGCGTTGAGGAATGCGACCGGCTTGTTCAGGAACTCGGGGCCGCCGACCAGCCAGTCCAGCGCGTTCTTGAATGATCCCGGCACGCCGTGCGCGTACTCGGGCACCGAGAAGACGAGCCCGTCCGCCGCATCCACCTCGGCGCGGAAGGCGCGGGCGGCCGGCGGGAGGTCGGCTTCGAGCTCGGGATTGAAGTGGGGCAGCCGGCCGACGGCGTCCGTGAGGGTGATGGTGACCCCTGCCGGCGCCAATGCGACGGCGGCCCGGAGCAGGGCGGTGTTGGAGGACGCGGCACGGAGACTTCCGGAGATTGCGAGCAGGCGCATGGCGGAATAGTAGCCATGGAAGCGAACTGTCACTTGTGACAGTTCCGCGATTCCCGGTTGCTTCCGATCTTTCGATCAGCTTCCCCACACAGGCGGCTGACGGAGGAAATCATGGCGATCCGGAGGGGTACACAGTACCTGGCACCGGCAGGCGACGAGGCGTTCAACGCACTCTATCTTCCCGGCGATCCTACGCCGCACTCGGGCATCTACCGCTGCCGGAGCTGCCAGCGCGCGATCGCATCACTCGCGGGAGACCCGCTGCCGCCGGAGGACCACCACCCGCATTCGATCACGCAGGGCGCGGTGCGCTGGCAGCTCGCCGTCAAGGCGCCGGCGCGCTGATCTACTCGATCAGCCCCTGGCTGATCGCGTACCGCACGAGAGCCGCGTTGGTGTGCAGTCCCAGCAGGCGCTTGATCGACGCGCGATGATGATGGGCGGTGCGAGGCTCGATGTTGAGCCGCTCCGCGACCTCGGCAGCCGTGAGCCCCTCCGCGAACAGCCGAAGCACCTGGACCTGCCGCGGCGTGAGCGGCGACGGCCGACCGCCGGCGGACGCCGGCGTGAGCTCCGAGACATACGACTGCCCGTCGGCGACCGTCCGGATCGCGAGCCGCAGCTCGTTGACGTCCGCCAGCTTCAGCACGAAGCCGCTCGCTCCCGCCCGCATCGCCTGATCCACGTATCCCTGCTGACCGTGCATCGTGAGCATCAGGATCCGCGCGCGGGGCCACCGCGCGGTGAGGTCCCGCGCCACCTGCAGCCCTGACCGTCCCGGCATCGCGATGTCGAGCGCCACGACCTGGGGTCGGAGCCGCCCGTAGGCCTCGACCACCTGGTTCGGGTCGTTCACGATCGCGACGATCTCGAACTCCGGCTCCAGCAGCGCCCGGAATCCCTCGGCCACGAGCGCGTGGTCGTCCACCAGCATCACGCGCACCCGCCCGTCCCTAGCCACGGAGCGGCACCCACGCCACCAGCCGCGTCCCGCCGGCGGTATCCGACGTAAACGCGTGCCGCCCGTCCAGCAGTCGCACCCGCTCTCCCACGCTCTTGAGACCGAAGCCGTTTCCGGCCGCGGCAAAGTTGGGCGGATTCCCCAGCCGGTTGATGACTTCGATGGCGATGCCGCCGTGCGCCGTCGCCACCCGGAGCTCGGCCTCCTTCACGCCGCCGTGGCGCGCGACGTTCCGGAGTCCTTCCTGCGCCACGCGGTAGATGCAGAGGGCGACGTCGGCCGGGATCTCTGGGAGCTCGCCTTCCACCAGGAAGCGCACGGTGAGGTCGTCGCTGAAGTAGAACTCGCCGGCCAGCGATTCGAGCGCTGCCTCCAGGCCCAGCGTGTCGAGCACCGCCGGGTGCATCCCGTGCGCGATCCGGCGGATCTCGTCGGCCACATCGTACAGCTCGGCCCGGAACGACTGCTGCCATGCGGCGAGCTCGGCGCCGATCGGCGCGTCCGTCGTGGGGATGCGGTTGAGCTCGGAGCCCAGGAGCACGACGCGCTGGATGAGGCCGTCGTGCAGCTCCCGCGCCACCGCGCTCCGCTCATCCTCCTGGGCGAGGAGCAGACGGCCGCTGAGCGAGCGCGTGACGGCGAGGTAGCGCCGCTGCTGGATGAGAACGGATCCCACGAAGGCGCCGAGCAGGATCAGGACGGCCAGGCCTGCCGTAAGGAGAAGGCGCCAATACTCGACGGTCTCGGAGGGCACAGCATCCCTGTCGTGACGAGGAGATAGGAAACGACGTTGAGTCCGGCCTTGGCGATGTACGCGCTCATCACCAGCGACGGCTGGGTGGCCATGAGCATGCCGCTCACCGGCGCCAGCAGGAGCCCGGTCCCGAAGTAGAGCAGCAGGCCGACACTGACCCAGAAGACCGCGGTGCGCCAGACCGGCGGCGGATCGTTGGCCACGGCGCGCATCAGGGCGTAGGCGCAGACCAGAATGAGCACCAGCGCCTGGAGAGGACTGGTGTACTGACTGAACGTATGGGAGTTCTCATTTGATAGGAAGAGGGCGGCCCAGACGACGCAGTACGCCGCGGCGGCGAGATGGAGCGCGCGCCGCCGCACCGGCTCCCGCATCCACGCAGCGTAGGCGAGGAGAAAGAGGACGGTGCTGACGGGGTTACCGACGTGGATGAGCCAGTGGTTGTTCCGCCCGTTCTGCGCGATCAGCCGGAGGGCGCAGTCCTGGACGAACCACACGCCGAACGCGACGGCGATCCACCGCCGGCCGGTATCGCGCGTCCGGCGGGCGACTGCCGCCACCACCGGGAACGACTCGGCGATGACCGACACGGTGATGAGCCAGAACCCCGGGACGCTGCTAGCCATTGAGCGGGTTGTCCGTCGCGCAGAAGGGCGGGCAGGGCCAGGCCTCCTCGGCGAGCACTCCCTGCCAGAGGTCCTCGTTGTCCGCGGTGACGCCGACCAGGATGAGCGCCGGCTGTCCCCGTGGGTCGGTCCCGTAGTAGTATCGGAGCCCCACGCAGCCGGGCTGGGCCAGGATCTCGTCGATGACCCCGCGATCGAAGCGGCCGCCGAGGATGCCGTGGCCTCCCCGTGCCTGCGCTGCCTGGCGGTGGGTCGCCGCAAGGGCGGCGGCATCGTAGAGAGAGATGTGGTGGTCCCGGGGTCCCGAGGGTTGCATTGTCGTCCTCGCCGAAGGAGCAGGTCTCCGAGCGGACACAGCCGCTCGAATATCCCCGCGGACGAGGCGCCGCGATACTGTCACAAGTGACAGTACCCCCGATCGGTCGGCGACTGTAGTCCCCCGTCCTACACCGCGATTCCGCCGAGTCGCACACCTGCCGCTCCCTGCAGCCGATCCCTCGCCCCGCGCCCGATTCGTACTCTTCCCGACGTCAGTGGAGGAAGGGCGGGACTCACACATCGGAGAACGAGATGCGCAGGTTGACGTGGGCGTCGTTGGTGGCGGTGGCGGGCGTGGCGGCGTGCGGCGGGGACAAGATCACCGATCCGGTGGTCGGCCCGGTCGAGCCGGTCACGGTGTACAGCGCGACGGGCAGCATCGCCGCGAAGGTCGATGAGTTCCGGGGCATCCTGGGTGCGTCGAACGGCGGGACCGCGGGCGAGCAGCCGACGGGCCGCCGCGAGATCGGCTGGGACGGCGCCGGAGCCGTCCCGTTCAACGACCGCAATGACTTTCCCGCCGACTTCTTCAACACGAACGTCAAGTCGGGCGCCGTCTTCACCACCGCCGGCACCGGGTTCCGGAATGACGACAGCCGGTTCAGCGGCATCAACCCGGCATATGCCGACCAGTTCACGCCGTTCAGCCCGACCGTGATCTTCTCGCCGATCGGGAGCAATCAGCTCGACCAGTCGTTCCGCGTGGCGGGTCAGCCGACGCCGGCCACCGTCAACGCCTTCGGCATCGTGTTCAGCGACGTCGATCTGGCGGACAGCACGACGATCGAGCTCTTCTCGAAGGATGGAAAGTCCCTCGGCATCTACAGCGCTCCGGCCCGTTCCGACGCCGCCGGGCTCTCGTTCGTCGGGGTGACCTATCCTGATCCGGTCATCGCCCGGGTCCGTATCACCCTCGGCAACGGCGTGCTCGCCGCCGATGCCAACGATATCAGTGCCGGCGGCACCAGGGACCTGGTGGTGCTGGACAACGTGATCTATGGGGAGCCGAGGAAGGCGTTCTAGCGGCCCAGGTCGTACCTTTCACCATCCCCAGGAAGGCTACGACCGATGACGGTACCGGCTGCCCTCGAAAACGAACGGCTCCTCGAGCTCTTCTTTTCCCAGTCGCTGGACGGGTTCTTCTTCATGATGCTGGACGAGCCGGTGGAATGGAGCGACCAGGTGGACAAGGCGAAGGTGCTGGACTTCGTCTTCGAGCATCAGCGGATGACCAAGGTGAACGCCGCCATCCTCACGCAGTTCAACGCGTCGTCGGCCGACGAGCTGCTGGGGATGACGCCGGCGCAGTTCTTCGCCCATGACCTGGCGGCGGCCAAGATGCGGTGGCGGGAATTCTTCGATCGCGGGCACCTGCACCGGGAGACCGATGAGCGACGGCTGGATGGATCGCCAATGCGGATCGAGGGCGATTACATGGTCATCCACGACGACCGGGGGCGGATCGCCGGTCACTTCGGGATCCAGCGGGACGTGACCGACCGCCATCTCGCCGGAGAGGAGCTGAGGACCTCACGCCAGCAGCTCCGCGCGCTCGCCGCCCGGCTCCAGCAGGTGCGCGAGGAGGAGCGGACCGGCATCGCGCGGGAGATTCACGACGAGCTGGGCCAGGCACTGACCGGCCTCCGGCTGGACATCGCATGGATGAAGCGCCACCTCCCGCAGGATCACGAGGTGGTGGCCCAGTGCGGCTCCATCATCCAGCGGATCGACGGTACGCTCAACGCCGTCCGCCGCATCGCGACCGAGCTCCGCCCGAGCGTGCTCGACCAGCTCGGTCTCGCGGCCGCATGCGAGTGGCAGGGCCAGGAGTTCAGCGCGCGCACCGGCCTCAGGGTCACCATGGAGCTCTCGCCGGACGACGCCTGCATTCCCGACGAGATCGGGAGTCCCGTCTTCCGGATCCTCCAGGAGTCGCTCACCAATGTCGCCCGCCACGCGCAGGCGACGGAGGTCACGATCCGGCTGGTGCAGACGGACGACGTCCTCGCGCTCGAGGTCTCCGACGACGGCGTCGGTATTCCGCCGGAGCGGCTGAAGGGCACCGCCTCCCTCGGCCTCGTCGGCATGCGGGAGCGGGCACTGGCGTGCGGCGGGCAGTTCAGCATCCGCGCACGGCCGGGCGGCGGCACCACCGTGCTCCTGACGGTTCCCAACGCGTGCGGAGGTGAAGGATGATCCGGGTCGCCATCGCAGACGACCATCCGATCGTGCGGGAAGGACTCCGCCGGATCGCGAGCGAGGGGGCGGGCATCTCCGTCACTGGAGAAGCCTCCACCGCGGCTGAGCTGTTCCGGCTCCTCGCCGGGGCCGCCGCCGACGTGGTGCTGCTCGACGTCAGCATGCCCGGCTCCACCCTGGTCGAGACGCTCAATCACCTCAGGGAGAAGCACCCGAGCATCAAGGTGCTGGTCCTCAGCGTCCATCCCGAAGACCAGTGGGCGGTGCGCGCCCTTCGGGCCGGGGCGTCCGGTTATCTCACCAAGGATCACTCGCCCGAGCAGCTGGTCGAGGCGGTCCGCCGGGTGGCGCGCGGAGGCAAGTACGTCAGCGAGACGCTGGCGGAAAAGCTCGCGGGCCTGGTGGACAGCGGCGGGGCGCAGGCGGCGCACGAGCGGCTCAGCGACCGGGAGTTCGAGGTGCTCCGCGCGCTGGGCAGCGGCATGGCGGTGAAGGATGTGGCGGACCAGCTCAAGCTGAGCGCCAAGACCGTCAGCACCTACCGGACGCGCCTCCTGGCCAAGATGGGACTCAGCTCCACGCCCGATCTGGTCCGCTACGTCGTAGAGCACGAGCTTCTTCGCCCCAGATGACGCTGAGCCTTCGCCGGATTTCGCAGACGCAGTGGGTGATCATCGCGACGCTCGCCGGCGTCGGCCTGGGGCTGCTCTTCCCGGACCATCCCGGCAGCACCGGCTTCCACGCGACCGAGCTGCAGGTGCTCTCCACCGTCTTCCTGCGGATGATCAAGTCGCTGATCGCCCCGCTCCTCTTCGCCACGCTGGTGGTGGGGATCGCGGGCCACGGGGACGACCTGAAGCAGGTCGGCCGCCTCGCGTTCCGCTCCATCGTCTATTTCGAGATCGCCACCACGCTGGCGCTCATCGTGGGGCTCGTCGCGGTGAACGTGGTGAAGCCGGGGGTCGGCATCAATCTCTCCGCCGCGACCGCGGAGGCCGGCACGCAGCTGGCGGGGGCCAGGCCGACGTTCGCGACGATGCTCGAGCATGCGGTTCCGCAGAGCTTCTTCGACGCGGCGGCCCGGAACGAAGTCCTCCAGATCGTCTTCTTCTCGATCATCTTCGCGCTCGGCCTGGCCCAGGTGAAGGGTCCCGCGCGGACCTTCATGCTGTCGTTCTGCGAGGGTCTGAGCGAGGTCATGTTCAAGTTCGTGGCGATCGTCATGGCCTTCGCGCCGGTTGGTGTCGGCGCCGCGGTCGCCGCTACCGTCGGACACAGCGGACTCCGGGTCCTCGCGCGGCTCGGTGTGCTGGTCTTCACGCTCTACGGCGCGCTCGTCGCCTTCGCCGTTCTGGTGCTCGTCCCGATCGGCTTCATCGCCGCCGTCCCGTTCCGGCGCTTCTGGCAGGCGGTGAAGGAGCCGTGGCTCCTCGCGTTCACCACCGCTTCCTCGGAAGCGGCGCTGCCGATCGCGCTCCGGAACATGGAGCGGCTCGGCGTGCCCCGCCGCATCGTCTCCTTCGTGCTCCCGACCGGCTACGCGTTCAACATGGACGGGACGACCCTCTACCTGGCGATCGCGTCGGTGTTCGTCGCTCAGGCCGCGGGGGTCAGCATGACGCTCTCCCAGCAGGTCATGATGATGCTGACCCTGATGCTCACCAGCAAAGGGGTCGCGGCGGTGCCGCGCGCGTCGCTGGTGATCCTCTCGGGGACGCTGGCGCAGTTCGGGCTTCCGCTCGAAGGCGTCGCGATCATTCTCGGCGTCGATGCGTTCATGGACATGGCGCGGACGTCGCTCAACCTCCTCGGCAACTGTCTGGCGTCGGTCGTGATGGCGCGGTGGGACGGCTCCTTCGTCCTGTCGCCCGACGAGCATGCAGTGGCCGCGTTCGCCGCCGCGCCGGCGGCCGCCCCGGCGACATGCGACGCGTGAACGTCCGGACGCTCTCCGCGTCCGACGTGGAGACGCTGCTGCCCTCGCTGGTCGACGTCCTCCGGGATGTGGTCGACAATGGCGGATCGCTCGGCTTCCTGGCTCCGCTGGACGACGCCGACGCCCGGAGCTACTGGCGCTCGCTCGTGCCCGAAATCGAGCGCGGCTCCCGACTCCTGTTCGCGGCATTCGTCGGGGCCCGGCTGGTCGGGTCGGTGCAGCTCGTGCCCTCCCCCTGGAAGACCTCGCCGCACCGCGCCGAGGTGCATAAGCTGTTCGTCGCCACCAGACTCAAGGGGACGGGAATCGGCAAGGCGCTGATGGCCGCCGTGCACGACACGGCGCAGGAGCACGGCCGCTCGCTTCTCCTCCTCAACACGCGCCTCGGCAATCCCGCCGAGCATTTCTACCATGCGCACGGATACCGTGTGGCAGGCGTCATTCCCGGCTATGCCTTCGGCTCGGACGGTGAGCGATACGACAGCCTTGCCATGTACCGGCAGAGCTGAGAGCGGCGGAGCCACCACCCTGACCATGGATCCCCTTTCCGACCTGCTGCGCGTCGTGCGCTTCGACGGCGCCTTCTTCTACGCGGTCGAGGCGACGGAGCCGTGGAGCGTGGCGACGGCGGCCACCGCCGAGCTCTCGCCCCGGATCATGCCGCACGTGGACCACCTGATCTCGTACCACATCCTGATCGAGGGCCGCTGCTACGGCGGCGTCTCCCTCGAGCACCAGGTGGAAATGGCGCCGGGCGACGTGCTCGTCTTTCCGCACGGTGACGCACATGTGATGTCGAGCGCGCCGGGCCTCCGTCCCGGTCCCAACGTGCACAGCCGCGTGACGGAGCGCTATCGGCACACCCTCCAGCTCGGCGATGACGGGCCCCGCAGCGCGCTCTTCGTCTGCGGATTCCTCGGCTGCGATCGCCGGCCGTTCAATCCGCTCCTCGCGGCACTCCCGCGGCAGATGCACATGCGCGGGATGTCGAACACCGGCCTCGGCGCCTTCACGCGGCAGCTCACCGAGGAGTCGAGCCTGGGCCGCGCCGGCACCGATTCGGTCCTCACGCGGCTGGCGGAGCTCATGTTCGTGGACGTGCTGCGCCGCTACCTCGACGACCTGCCGGCGGGCATGACCGGCTGGCTTGCCGGCCTGCGTGACGACGTAGTGGGGCCCGCGCTCACTCTGCTGCACGCGCGACCGGGTGACGACTGGACGCTGGAGGCGCTCGCGCGGGAATCGGCGTCCTCACGCTCGAATCTCGCGCGGCGGTTCACGCAGCTCGTCGGCCAGCCGCCGATGCAGTACCTGGCGCAGTGGCGGATGCAGGTTGCCGCCAACCTGCTGGCACACAGCAGCACCAAGGTCGCGGCGGTCGGGAGCGAGGTCGGCTACGACTCCGAAGCCGCGTTCAGCCGCGCCTTCAAGAAGGCGACGGGGCTCGCGCCGGGCTCGTGGCGCGAAGCGCGCCGCGTGGCGAGGACGTAGATCGGCCGCACTGCCCCGCAGGACGATCGAGCAACTCCGCAGGACTCCCGGACAACACGAGACGATCGCAAGGCATCCCGAGCAGGAGATCGGGACGCCGAGTCATTGGTGCATTCGTGCGTCGCGTGCACTATGTGTCGCGCACGCCATCGGGGCGCGCGCGGACCCATTCACGCAGAGTGACGAGCCATGACCAGACGTTCCGATATCCTCGCCGATCGCCTCGAACAGGGGGCGGGCGCCCTCGCCGCCTTCGCCCGTTCCCTCACCCCCGAGCAGTGGGAAACCCGCGTGCCGCGCGACGGCCGGAAGATCGGCGTCGTCGTGCACCACGTCGCCAGCGTGTACCCCGTTGAGATCCAGCTGGCGCAGACGGTGGCCGCGGGCAAGGCGGTGACGGGCGTGACGATGGACGACATCAACGTCATGAACGCCGGTCATGCCCGGGAAAACGACACCGTCGCGAAGGAGGCCACCCTCGAGCTGCTCGGGCGCAACAGCGCGGCGGCGGCGGCAGCGATCCGCGCGCTCAGCGATGAGGAGCTCGACCGCGGCGCACCGGTGTCGCTGTACTTCGATGCGCCCCTCACCTGCCAGTTCGTGCTCGAGGACCACGCGGTCCGTCATAGCTATCACCACCTCGCCCGCATCCGGGGCGCGCTGCGGTCGTGAACGCGCGCGTCGGCGGCAGCCGGACCCGGGGAGGAATCCCCGTCTGGTCGGAGGATGCGCTCACGGCGCGGGCCCGGCTCGTCTGGAGCTCGGGTGACTTCCTCCCCATCGCACGGAGCTTCGCCGCCGGCGCGGAGGAGTACGTGGGCCGGCTCGGACTGTGGCCCGGCGAATCGGTGCTCGACGTCGCGTGCGGCACGGGCAACCTCGCCATTCCCGCCGCGCGGGCCCGGGCGACGGTGACCGGCGTGGACATCGCGCCGAATCTCGTCGCCCGGGCCCGGGCCGAGGCCCGCGCCGCGGACTGCCGAGTCCAGTTCGACGTGGGCGACGCGGAAGCGCTGCCGTACGCGATCGGTCAGTTCGATACGACGGCCTCGATGTTCGGCGTGATGTTCGCCCATCGTCCCGATCGCGCCGTGGCCGAGCTCATCCGGGTGACGCGGCTCGGCGGACGGATCGCGCTGGCGAACTGGACGGCGGAGGGAGTCGTGGGAAAGCTGCTGCGCGCTCACCGCGAAGCGGCGCCGCTTCCGGCCGGAGTGCCGAGCCCGCTCGACTGGGGTGACGCAGCGGTGGTGCGCGAGCGGTTCGGCGACCAGGTGAGCTCGCTCGCGTGCACCCGGCGGATGATGGAGCTCCGCTTTCCGTTTCCGCCGGCGGCGGTCACCGAGCTCTTCACCACCTGTTACGGGCCGACGGTGGTGGCGCTCCGGGGAGTCGATCCGGCGGTCGCCAGCCGGCTGCGTGACGAGCTCACCCGGCTGTTTCAGGAGCACAACCACGCCGTCGACGGCACAACGGTCGTCGCGGCGGAGTACCTCGACGTTCAGGCACGCGTCGCCTGATCGCCACTTTCAGAAAGGACCCTGTCATGCAGTACCGTATGTTGCTCGCCGCCGCGCTGATCCTCGCCGGCTGCCGGAACTCCGACGAGGCCGCGACGGCGCCGACCGCCTCGGTGGCGGCGGCGACGCGGCCCGAGTTCCGCGGGCCGTCCGGCCAGACGCTCCCCATCGACCAGCTCGAGCGCGCCCGAAACGCCACCGCGCGTTATCACGACGTGGACAAGGCAGTCGCCGACGGCTATGTCGACATCAACGTCGTGCGGCCCAACATGGGCCGGCACTTTCTCAATGACAGCCTCCTCGACGGGAAGTTCGAGCCCGAGCATCCGGAGCTGCTGGTCTACTCGCCCGATGCGAACGGCAAGCTCCAGCTCGTCGCCGTCGAGTATGCCGTGCCGCTCGCCGCGTCCGCCAACGCGCCCGAAGGATTCGAGGGTTCGGCCGACACCTGGGTCCCGGACGTCCAGTTCCCGCTCTGGACGCTCCACGCCTGGGTCTGGTCACCCAACCCGGCGGGCATCTTCAATCCGATGAACAGCCGCGTGCCGTAACGGCGCGGCCGGCCCCGACCCGGTTCGACCACGGGCTCGGGGCCGGCTTGTTCGACCCGCGCGCATCACGCCGTCAGTCGGCGGCCGCGAGGCGGGAGAAGCGGCGATTCGACTGCGGGAAGTCCACTCCCATCGCGAAGGCCGACACGACGCCAAGGCCCGCAGCGACCCACCAGAGCGCCGGCGTCGGTGCGGCGAAGGGGAACGGCGGCGCGCCCGACGGGATCGTGGTGCAGAGGATCCCCGCGGCCACCGATGCGATGGCGAGCCACTGGTAGATGTGCAGGCCGCCGATCACGCGGGTCTGCGGCTCCCCGCGGTACGACTCCTCGACGAAGCGCGCGAGGCCCGCGAGCACGAGGTACAGCCCGAGCTCCATGCCGTATGATGCGCCGATCACCCTGAGCCGCAGCAGCACGACGCCGATCACCACGTTGCCGATGATCGAGTAGAGCGGGGTAGGATGGAGGGGTACCCCGGCGAGGTCGGCGATCTGCTTGACGCGGGAGCGGCGGTGCAGGTAGCGGATCCCCGCTTCCGCGCTCGCGGGCGCGCCGTGGCAGCAGCCCTGAACCAGGCAGCGAAGCCGGCCGATCAGCTGGATCCACGGTGCGGCGACGGCGACCGCCGCGAGGAGCGGCAGCGCCGGCACGCCGAAGAGCGGTGCGGTCAGGCACCCGATCACCGCACCCGCCACACCGCCGTACCATCCGAACGGCCGAAGCAGCTTCGACGATCCTTCGAGCGCCTGCGCCGTGAGTCCCGCGCCCAGCACCTGAAGGAGCCCGATCCACCCAACGGCCACGACGCCGCCCGGTCCCGCCAGCATCCCGACGAGCAGGGCGCCGGTGAATGCCGCCAGCCCCGCGTACAGCCCGTGGTTGATGATGCGGACGGGGCCGGCCCGCCACTCGTGCCACGAGTTGGCCAGCCGCTCCGTTCCGTCGCGAAGCAGCGCCCAGCTCCGCCGGTAGTGCGAGAGAGGGACGAAGAGGCAAACGGCGGCGGCCACCTCGACCACGGTGTGCATTCCCGTCGTGAGCGAGCTCGCCACGATGAGGAGCGCCCAGCCGAGGCCGACCCATGCCCAGGCGGACCGGCCCGTCGCCCGGGCGTTGGCGACCCAGCCGCGCGCGGCGAGGAGCGCCCACAGCACGTGGAATGCCGGGAACGCCGCGACGCCGGTCGAGTGCCGCTGCTCGAATGCGAGCAGGCGGCCCCAGAAACCCTCGGGCACGAACGGCCGATTCGAGGCGACTGCCGGAACGGTCAGCCAGATCAGCGTCACGAGTACCGTTGCGAGAAGCCCGCTGAAGGCGAAGCGGCGCAGATCGCGGCGGGTGCGGATGACGAGGGGGGTCAGCGGGACGAAGAGATAGGTGCTGACGTAGATCAGCTCGCTCGCCTGCAGCACCGGCCAGCCGCGCTCGAACGGCAGCACGAGACCGAAGGCATCGCGCGCGGGTCCGAGGCGCTGCACCGCGAGCCAGGCGAGCAGCCACGGCGCCATCACCCAGAGGATGACGGCCACGCGGTCCGACCACTTCGCGGGTTCCGCGGTGGCGGGCGGGAAGCTCAGGAGCGGGCGCTCGAGCGCCGTCGGGCCAAAACGGGTGAGGAGCGCGTGCCGCTCGTAGCCGAACCAGAGCGCGGCGGCGCCGAGCGCGGCGACGGGCGTTACGATCCACACTCCCGCCGCCGACCCCGCGGCGATCGCGAGTCCCGCCACGGCGACAGCGAAGCCGAGGTAGATCGGATTGCGGAGCCAGCGGAAGATTCCGGAGCGGACCAGACGCGGCGGGGGGTAGGCGTTCATCGGCAGCCCGCCGCCCTGGGTAGCGAGCTCGATCGTCGCCGCGACCATCAGCGCGAGCCCGGTCGCGGCGAGTGCCGCGCCGGCCGGCAGGGAATGCACCACCGGGAGTGACACGAGCGGCCCGAGTGCATGGGCCCACGCCGCCAGCGCGGCGGGAATGAGCGCGACGAAGATCAGGCCGTAGACGATGCGGCCGGCGAGCGCGCCCGCGCTCAGAGCGTCACGACCTCGTGCACCGTCCATCCGCCGTCGTCGAGAAGAGTTTCCCCGTCGTACAGCCGGGAACGCGCAACCATCTTGTGCTCATGCATGCTGGCGAGCGAGTCGGCGCCGCGGGCCCCGATGCCGGGGATCAGCCGCGCGATCGAAGGGAGGACGAGCCGGTTCCGGATATCGCGTGATGCACAGGTCTCGAGCCGTGCCCCACCGTCCAGGCCGGTGACGCCGTCGACGCAGAAGAGGGCCCCGCGCTGGCGCACGCCGTCGAGCCAGACCCAGCGGGCGGGAGCATCGCCGGCCCAGTCGATCCAGACGAGAGCGTGCGCCTGCGACAGGTGCCGTCCCCAGCGCAACGAGCGGAACGGGAGCCGCGACGGCGGAATCGTCATCGTCAGCGACTCCACGTACCCGGGCCCGGCGAACCGCCGTGGCCCCCATCGCACCGCCCCCGCCGCGAGCGGCATGCGGCACGACCAGCGGATCGCGCCTCCTGGCCCGCGATGAAGCGTTTCCCGGATCGCCGGCTGCCGCCGGTGCCAGACCCCTTCCACGTCCAGGGCCTCGGAACGCCAGTCGAGGACGCCGTCGCGGATGACGGGCCGCTCGACCCGGCGAAGCGTGACCGCCTCCTCGGGCGGGGCGCCGGGCACGTCGAGCAGGATAGACGCGTACCGGATCCGCACCGGACCCCAGCGGAGCCGCGCGACGTAGCAGATGACCGCCACGCCGTCCGGGTCCACCAGATCCAGGTACCACTTGCTGAGCTGGAACACGCGGGCCGCCGGAACGCCGGCGCCGGCCGCCTAGACCGGCTCGAGGTGGTCGATGGCCCAGCGTCCCGAGCTGCCGCAGACCGAGCACGCCGCCCGCCCGTCGCCGTAGAGCACCATTTCGGCATCGGCGTCACACGCGGGGCAGTGGGCCTGCACCGTCTCCAGGCTGTCCAGCGGAATGCCGTTGCGGACGATGCGGCGCATCATCGCGCTGGGCCCGTCGGCTCCGAGCGGACACATGTTGCCGGTGCACTTCGCGCCGATCTCGAGGCAGACGATCTCCGCGTCGGTCAGTTCGGCGTGTCCCTGATCGGTCGGCGCGTCGGTGATGAGCACGCGGACCGGCCGGTCGCACGCGCCGCAGTACAGCTGATGGCTCTTCATCCTGTCCTCCCGGGAAACCTCCGCAATCACGTCAAGGGAATCACGTCCGCTCCGGCGAGCAGCCGCCGCGCCACGCGCTCGGCGGCGTGGGGCGCCAGGCCGAAGACCGCGGTGGCGGCCGCGTCGGCGTTCATGCAGTCCCCGCCGAGCACGGTCACGCTGCGCATCAGTGTCCGGCGCGGGGCCGCGGTCTCGGGGTCCATCAGGTGGTGGTAGCGCAGTCCGTGCCACGTGAAGAAACGCTCGTAGTCACCCGAGGTCGTGACCGCGCGGTCAGCCACCGCCATCCGGCCGGCCAGCCGGTCGAGATGGTGCGGATCGCGAATCCCCACCTGCCACGGCGCGCCGTCCGGCGCGTGGCCGAGGGCGAAGAGGTCGCCGCCCACGGTGACGAGGGCGTGCGCGATGCCCCTCCGTCGGAGCGCCGCGGTCGCCCGATCGATCCCGTAGCCCTTGGCGATCCCGCCGAGATCGAGGTGCACGTCGCGGTCCTCGAAGCGGACCCGCGCGCCGCCGCCGTCGCGGGCGAGGTCGACCTTCCGCCAGAATCCGCGCGAGGCGAGCCGCGCGACCTGTCCCGCCGCCGGCGGCTCGTGCCGGTGCAGCACGTCCCACAGCTCCGACGCCGATCCGAGCGCCGGATCGAACCGGCCGTCGCTGGCCGACGCCCAGCGGAGCGCCGCCTCGATGACGAGCGCCGTCTCCGCCGAAATCGCGATCCCCTCGCGCGCGGCGCCGAGGTTCGCGCGGCCGATGTCGGAATCGGCACGGAAGCGCGTCATCGTCCGCTCGACCTGGAGCAGCTCGGCGAGTGCCGCGTCGATCGCGTCCTCCGCCACCCGTTCGTCGGCATGCGCCACCTGCAGCTCGGCGATCGTGCCCATCAGTGGGTAGGAACGCCGCACCAGCCGCACCCGGTGACGGAGACTCAGCGGCAGCGACAGCGCGACGAAGAGCCCGGTACCGATCGTCAGGAATTCGCGCCGCGTCGGACGACGCCCGGGGAAGTCAGCCGGCATGATGGTCTCCTTCGGTCTTGTCCTCGTGACGCCCGCATGAGCCGGTGCAGCCGGCGCAGTGGCCGGTGCAGCCGCGGTAGGGCACCATCCCGAACAGCACGAACAGCGCGGCACCGAGCACGATGGCGATGATGGTCTGGCTCATGGCGCGCTCCCCATCCCCGCGAATCCCATGAACGCCATCGACAGGCACGATGCCACCACCAGCACGAGGCCCATCCGGCGCGCCACCGCCGGCACGTCGGCCACCTCGATCCGCTCGCGGATCGACGCCATGAGCGAGAGCGCGAGAGTGAGACCCAGCCCGGCGCCGATGGCGAAGACGAGCGATTCGACGAGGTTGTAGTGACGCGACGTCTGGAAGAGGGCGAGCCCCAGAATGGCGCAGTTCGTCGTGATCAGCGGCAGGTAGATACCGAGCTGCCGGAAGAGCACCGGGAAGTGCTTCTTTACCGCCATCTCGACGATCTGCACGCCGGAGGCGACGACCACGATGAAGGCGATGGTCCGCAGGAACGGCGTCCGCGTGAGCACGTAGGTGTTGAGGGTCCAGGCGCCGACCGCAGTCAACAGCAGGACGAAGGTGTTGGCGAGGCCGAGTCGCCAGGCCGTCTCGATCTTTCCGGTCACGCCGAAGAACGAGCACAGCCCGAGGAACATCACCAGGGTGAAGTTGTTGACCAGCAGCGTCGAGACGAAGATCCACGCCAGGTTGCTCATGCGGCGGCCCTTCCGGCGCGGCGGCGGCGCCACTCGATGATGAACGCGAGCCCGAGCAGCGCGATGCCGAGGGTGAGGAAGCCGCCCGGCGGCATCACCATGAAGACCCACGGCTCGAACCGCGGCCCGAAGACGTCGTGCCCGAAGAGCGAGCCGCGGCCCAGCAGCTCGCGGATCGCGCTCAGGAGCGAGAGCGACAGGGTGAAGCCGAGTCCCATGCCGACGCCGTCGGCGACCGCGCGCACCGGCCCCACCTTCGCTGCGAACGCTTCGGCGCGGCCGAGCAGGAGGCAGTTGGCGACGATCAGCGGCATGAAGGGGCCGAGCGCCTTGCTGATGTCGGGGAAGGTGGCCGCGAGAATCATGTCGGCCAGCGTCACGAAGGTCGCGATGATCAGGATGTAGGAGGTGATCCGCACCTCGTGCGCGACGTACTTCGCGACCAGCGACACGATGAGGCCGGAGCCGACCAGTACGAAGAGCGTCGCGGTGCCCATGGCGACGCCGTTGGCGAGGGTGTTGGTGACCGCCATCGTCGGGCACATGCCGAGGAACTGCACGAGCACCGGATTCTCCCGGGTGATGCCGCGCCAGACGTCGGCGAGCACCGGTGCCGGCGGCGGCGCGCCGGGGACGAACTCCGGGCGGCGGGCGGGCTCGCTCGCGGGAGCCGGCTCGGCGGCTGGCGGGGGCGGCAGGGTGACGGTCACTTCTGGCCTCCGCGGTCCCAGGCATCGATCAGCGGCCGCCACCGGGCGACGCCGTCGTTGATGATCCGGATGACGGCGCGCGACGAGATCGTGGCGCCGGTGATTGTCTGCACCTCGCTCGGCGAGCTCCCCGCGCGGGTCTTCACGCCGACGAGCGGCGTGATCCGGCCGGCGAACTGACGGCCGAAGGCGCTGTCGCGCTCGATGCGGTCGCCCAGCCCGGGGGTTTCCTTCTGGTCGAGCACCTTGAAGCCGAGCAGCGAACCCGTCGCCGGATCGAACCCGATCATCAGCGTGAGCAGCTCCTGGAAGCCCGGCTCCGCGGCCGTCACCGCGACGCCGAGCCGCTTGCCGCTTCCGTCATAGCCGATGAACGCCTTGGGCACCTCCGCGGGGTCGCTTCCCGCCGGGGCAGCGCGGGTCAGTGCGCCGTTCACGAGATAGAGCGTGTCCCAGCGGGCCGGCGCCTTGAGCACCTCGCGCACCGCGGCGCGCATCTGGCCCGCGGCGTGACGCTGGACGGCTGGGAGGGTCACCTTGTAGACCGAGACCACGAGCCAGCCCGACAGCGCGCCGGCAATCGCGAGCGTGACGAGGAGGCGCCACGCCGGGGTGCTCTCGCCCCGGGGGACGGTGCCCGGCGTGGTGGCACCCGGCGCGCAGTGCTGCGGCGTCGCGGTCATGGGACCGCCTGCCGGGTGCCGAAGACCCGTGGCTGAGTGGCGCGGTTGATGAACGGCACCAGCGCGTTCATGAAGAGGATGGCGTACATCACGCCCTCAGGAAGTCCGCCCCAGATCCGGATGACGACGACCAGCACTCCGACCCCGAACGCGAAGACCCACCGGCCCCGGTTGGTGACCGGTGACGTGACCATGTCCGTGGCCATGTACACGGCGCCGAGCATCAGCCCCCCGGAGAAGAGCATGAACGCCGCGTCGGGACGCCGGGGATCGACGAGGTGGAGGATGGTGCTGAAGACCGCCACCGTCAGCAGGATGCCGGCGGGAATCCGCCAGTTGAGGTAGCGCTTCCAGGCGAGGAAGGCGCCGCAGGCGAGGATCACGAGCGCCGCGGTCTCGCCGACCGATCCGCCGGTGGTGCCGAGCACGAGGTGCAGCAGGTCGGTTCCCTTGCCCTCGAACTTGAGAAGGCCGAGCGGCGTCGCCGAGGTGACGGCGTCGGGATTCGGGTGCGTGAACGGGAGGGCGAAGAGGTCGCCCTTGAGCGCCAGGAAGCTGCCGCCCGGAGTGGGCCAGGTGGTGATGGCGACGGGGAAGGCGGCCTGCAGGAACGCGCGTCCCACGAGCGCGGGATTGAAGACGTTCTGGCCGAGTCCGCCCCAGACGATCTTGCCGAAGCCGATGCCGAAGGCGCCGCCGATGAACGCCATCCAGAGCGGCATGCCGGCCGGCAGGGTGAGCCCGAGCAGGAGGCCGGTGATCACGGCGGAGCCGTCGGCGATGGTGCCGCCGCGGCCCAGCGTGCGCTCGGTGGCGAGAGCGCCGACGCTCGCGGCGAGGATCACGAGCAGCGCGCTCACGCCGAAGAACCACGCCGCCGCCGCGATGATCGGCACCAGCGAGCCGACGACGTTCCACATGATGACCGGCGTCGAATCCTGCGAGCGGACGTGGGGCGACGCGGTGACGACCAGGCGCGGGGCGACCGGCACGCTCATGCGGCACCCGCCTGCGCGCGGCGCAGCGCAATCTTGCTCGCCTGGAAGAGCTGGGCCAGCGGGATGTTCGAGGGACAGACGTAGGCGCACGAGCCGCAGAGCATGCAGTCGGCCAGGTGCAGGTCCGCCATGTCCTCATACCGCGCGACGCGGGCGAAGTCGCCCAGCAGCGACGGGTTCAGGAAGACGGGGCACGCTTCGAGACAGCGGCCGCAGTGGATGCACGGGTAGACCTTGTCGGCCCGCGTCTCCTGCCGCTCGAGGACGACGACGCCGGTGGTGCCCTTGAGCACCGGCGCGTCGAGGTTCGCCTGTGCCTGGCCCATCATCGGGCCGCCGATCACGACCTCCGTGGCGTCCGGGGTCACGCCGTCGCAGAAGGCCAGGAGGTCGCGCAGCTTCGTTCCGACCGGAACGATCAGGTTGGCAGGCCGGCGGAGCCCGTGCCCCGACACCGTCACGATCCGCTCGATCAGCGGCAGGCCAGTCTCGAAGACCTCCGCGATCGCGGCCACCGAGCCCACGTTCTGCACCACGACGCCGACCGTCACCGGCAGCTGGCCCGACGGTACCTCGACGCCCGTCACCGCGTGGATCAGCATCTTCTCCGCGCCCTGCGGATACTTCACGGTGAGCGGCAGAATGGTGATGTCGAGATCGGACGGGAGCGACCGCTCGAGCGCCGCGATCGCGTCGGGCTTGTTGCGCTCCACGCCGACCACGCACTTCGCGATGCCCATCGCGTGCATCATGACCCGGATCCCGAACAGCACCCGCTCCGGGTACTCCGCCATCGTCCGGTGGTCCGACGTGAGGTACGGCTCACACTCGGCACCGTTGATGATGAGGGTGTGCACCGCCTGGCCCGCGGGCGGCACGAGCTTCACGTGGGTCGGAAACGCCGCCCCGCCCAGCCCGACGACGCCGGCGTTCTGCACGGCGCGCACCACCTCGTCGGTCGAAAGCCCTTCCCAGCGCGGCACCATCCTCGGCCGCGGCACCTGGGGCGCGTAGCGGTCCACCGCGATCCGCACCGACATCGCCATCGAGCCGTCGGGATGCGGCCAGTAACCGATCTCCGTCACCGTGCCCGAGGCGGAGGCGTGGACCGGAACCGACATCCACCCATCGGCGAGACCGACGGGGTCGCCGCGCTCGACGTGGTCGCCGACCTTCACGCAGAGGAGCGCCGGCTTCCCGGCGTGCTGCCTGAGCGGGAGGACGATCTCCGCGGGAAACGGCATCCGCCGGATGGGGAGCCCGCTGGTGAGCCCCTTCTCCTCGGGCGGATGGACGCCGTGACGGAAGCCGGATGAGAGTTTCATCGGCCGCTCAGTTGAACTTCGCCGCGCGGGCGATCCACTTGTCGAGATCCTTCTCCTTCGGATCGAGCGGCGTGCCGGGATGGATGATCGAGACCGGACAGCGTTCGGCCGCCCGCACCAGCTGCTGGAAGGTCCCGGCGGTGGCGTCCTTGATGTACGCCTGCTTGTCGGCGTTGTAGGCGAACATCTTCTTGTTGATGCCGGTGCACTCGTTGCAGGTGGTACAGCGGGCCGAATCGATCCAGGGCTCGATCACCATCGTGTCGTCGTCCGCCGGGGCCGCAGCGGCCGGCGCGGGGGCCTGAGCCGGTGCAGCGGCCCTCGGGGCAGCGGCCGGCGCGGCGGGAGTGGGGCTCGGTG
>JBLMWC010000141.1:0-2714 GCA_050257015.1 Bacillota bacterium
GTGGTGGGGGCGCTCCGCCCCGACGGGTCGCTCGACTTCGAGCTGACCCGCCGGCTGGTCGAGGCGGCGCGGCCGATCGCGGTGACGTTCCATCGGGCGTTCGACGTGTGCCGGGATCCCGACCAGGCGCTGGAGGAGCTCGTCGCCCTCGGCGTGGATCGGGTGCTCACATCGGGGCAGGCGGCGACGGCGGCCGACGGATCGGCCACCATCGCACGCCTCGTGCGGCAGGCCGCCGGGCGGATCGAGATCCTCGCCGGCGGCGGAGTGAACGAGGAGAACGCCGCGGCGCTGGTCGCGGCCACCGGCGTCCGGGAGATCCATGCCCGCTGCGCCTCTCCCCGTCCAACCTCAATGCAGTATCGGAATCCGCAGGTCACCTTTCAGCGAGCGGCCACGCCGGACGACGGGGTTCGGATGGTGACCGACGCCGGCCGGATCCGCCGACTCGGCGAGCTCGCTACTTCTGCTTTGCAATCACGTCGTTCTTGATCTTCGTGTAGGTCGCTACCGGCAGAATCTTCCGCTTCACCAGCTCGTCCTTCCCGCGATACGGCCGACCCTGAATGATGCGTGCGGCATACGCCGTCCCGATTCCGGGAAGCGCGGCGAGCTGGTCGGCGGTCGCCGTGTTGAGGTCGAGCAGCTGGGCGCCTGCGGCCGGCGTGGCCCGCGTGGCGGGAGTCGCCGGGGTGGCGGCGGTGGCCGGCGCCTTCACCGCCGGTGCGGTCTTCGTCGCGGGGGCGGCTTTGGTTGCCGGAGTGGCTTTCGTCGCCGGGACGGCCTGAGCGTGGACCGGATGAGCTGCGATCGCGGCGAGCAGACCAGCGGCCGTGATCAGGCGTGTGAGTGACATTTCGTCCTGTCTCCTGAGTGAGGTTGGCCAATAGTGGTCGGCGCGGGGACAGTTCGTCGTCCTGAGCCCTCTCGCGCCGACCCGGATCGCGTCCCGCGTCCGAATGGCAAACCACGTGCCCTACGGCAGCGGCCTCACCCAGATATCCCGATACCGAACCCGCTTGCCGTGATCCTGGAGGGCGAGGGGCAGGGCGTCGGCGTGCGGCTGATACTTCGCCACCTCGGCGTGCACCGTCCAGCCGGTGATCTCGGTGTTGTCCTGTACCAGTACGCCGTTGTGGAGCACGGTCACGCGGGCGGGCTTCACCACCCGACCCGACGGATCGAACTCGGGCCGGTGGAAGATGATGTCGTACGTCTGCCATTGGCCGGGCGGACGGCTCGCGTTGACCAGCGGCGGCGTCTGCCCGTACACCGCGCCGGCCATGCCGTCGGCGTAGGTGATGTTGCGGTACGTGTCGAGCACCTGGATCTCGTAGTGTCCCATCAGGAAGACGCCGCTGTTGCCGCGCTCCTGGCTCTCGCCTCCGGCGGGAAGCGGCGCGGCCCATTCGACGTGCAGCTGCACGCTACCGAAGCTCTGCTTCGTCTGGATCGCTCCGCTCCCGGGCACCACTTCCATGTAGCCGTTGCGCACCGCCCAGCGCGCCGGCGCGCCGCTGTCGGTCTGCCAGCGGGCCAGCGACCTGCCGTCGAAGAGCACGATCGCGTCGGACGGAGGCGGCACCGGCGGGCGCTCAGGTCCCGGATCCACGACCGGGGGACGAGGGCGGTCCATCGAGTTGGGCGGCCAGCGGGATTGCTGAGCGGATGCGGAGCCGGACATGACGAACACCAGGGCGGCCAGCGTGAGAGACGATCGCATCATGGCTTCCACTTTCCCCGGGCGACCGCCGGCGAGAAACCGGTGAGCCCGCGGGGCGGGAACTCGAGGGTGCGGCCCTGCTCGGCGCTCATGTAGGCCGCCATCAGGATCTTCACCACCTCGAGCCCGTCGTCGAAGGTGAGCAGGGGCTTGGCCTTCCCCTGGAAGACGCGCACGAAATGCCGGTTCTCCGCCTCGTAGCCGTACGCCATCGCCTCGTTGGCGACGACCGGCATCAGCCCGATCTCGGCGTTCTGCTTCTCGACGAGATCCTCTCCGGCGCGCCCGGCGACTTCCCGGCTGAAGAAGAGCTTGAGGCCGCTGTCGAGGGTGTTCCACGACATCGAGTACTCCGGCCCGAGGAGCTCAGCCGAGAGCCGGAGGCCGGCGCCGACGAAGCTCCACGAGGTGCTGGCCTCCCCGATGACGCGGTAGCCGTCATCGGTCTCGAACTCGATCGTCACGCTGGCGAAGTCCTCGGACGGGCGCCGGCGGTAGTCGATGTCGCGGCCCATCGTGCGCGCGAGCTTCCGGGCATACTCGGGCCGGGACCACTTGAGGCTGGCGATGCGGGCCGAGATGTTGACCGGTGTCACCGTCGAGAGCGGCTCGCCCGGCTTCGTCAGCAGGTGCCGCACGACGAGCGCCGAGTGGCACATCATGTCGTTGAGGACGCCGCCGCCCTGGAGCTTCCCCTGCCAGAACCACGGCATGTGCGGACCGCTGTGCTCCTCGGCGGCGCGCGCGAGGTAGGGCCGGCCGGTGAGCCGGGCGCCGCGGGCCCATATGAGGTGCCGCCCCGTCTCCACCTGTGGCGCGAACAGCTGGTTCTCGAGATAGCCGGTCTGCAGCCCCACCCGTTTCACCAGGCGGATGACCTCGTTCGCCTCGGCGACGTTGCGGGCGAGCGGCTTTTCGCAGGCGAGGCCCTTGAGCTCGCCCTTGCCGCGCTCGATCGCGTCCACGATCTCCTCGACGTTCTCGATGCGGG
>JBLMWC010000142.1:0-2979 GCA_050257015.1 Bacillota bacterium
GCCGCCGCGCCTCCGCCATCGCCGGCGCGGCAGGCCCCGCCGCCCCGGGAGCCGGTACCGGTCGGCGACGCCTCGTTCGTCGACCTCGGCTCGATGATTCTCGACCGCGGCCCCCGCCGCGACACCCGCATGCGGGTCGAGACCGAGCGGCCGACCGGCGATGAGCAGCGGGATTTCGAGCAGACCCTCGCGCAGTTCAAGCGCGGCATCGAGGAGAACATCGACACCGACGACTACCAGTCGCATTACGACCTGGGCGTCGCCTTCCGCGAGATGGGCCTTCTCGACGAGGCGATTGCGGAGTTCCAGAAGGCACTCCGGTCGCCGGAAGGCCGCCTCCGCACCTCCGAGGCGCTGGGCCTGACGTTCTTCGACAAGGGCCAGTTCGCCATCGCGGAGACGATACTCCGCCGCGCCGTGGATGGACTGAACGCGGGAGACGACGAGAAGATCGGCGCTCTCTACTGGCTGGGCCGCGCGTGCGAGGCGCAGGACAAGCGGCGCGAGGCGATCGCGAGCTACGAGCGCGCGCTCGCGGTGGACATCCGGTTCATGGATCTGGGTGCCCGGGTGCGCCGGCTCGCGTCGGGGGCCGGAGAGTGAGCTCGCAGACCGCGCCGGTGAGCCTCGACGACATCCAGCGGCCGCTGCGCCCGCGGCTCGAGCGCGCACAAAAGGAGCTCCGGCGGATCGTCGAAGCCGACTTCGGGCTCATCACCGAGGTCAATGCGCATCTCTTCCAGATGCAGGGCAAGATGTTCCGGCCGACGCTCGCCCTTCTGGCCGACGAGGTCAGCGGCGGGCCCGATCCGCGCGCGGTCACCCTCGCCGCAGTGGTGGAGCTGATCCACCTGGCGACGCTGGTTCACGACGACTCGGTGGATCACTCGGTGCTGCGCCGCGGGATGCCGACGATCAACTCGCTGTTCAGCCACCAGGTGTCGGTCATCATGGGCGACTATCTGTACTCGCGCGCGGTCATCGAGCTGGTCCGGCTCGAGGATCTGGAGCCGCTCAGGGTGCTGAGCCGGGTGACGAACGAGATGACGGTCGGCGAGATGCGCCAGCTCATGTCGCACGACCCGCTCGCCTTCACGGAAGCGCAGTACGACCTCCTCATCCGGTCGAAGACCGCATCGCTCATCTCGGGCGCCTGCGAAGTCGGCGCCATCCGCGGCGACCCGGCGACGCGGGGAAGCATCCGCCGCTTCGGCGACGCCCTGGGGATGATCTTCCAGATCGTGGATGACCTGCTCGATTACACCGAAGACGAGACGACGACCGGCAAGCCGTCCGGCCTCGACCTGCGCGAGCACAAGGTCACGCTCCCGCTCATCGCGGCGCTCCCCCGGATGGGAGAGAGCGGGCGGCGCGAAGTCGCGACGCTCATGATGGCCGAGGAGCCGACCGAGGCCCAGATCGCGCGCGTCGTCGCCCTGGTGGACGATGCCGGCGGTCTGGCCTACGCGCGGGAGCGGGCTCAGCGATTTGCGCAGCAGGCCGATGCCGAGCTGGACTCCCTGTCCCCATCGCCCGCCCGCGAGGCACTGCGGACGAGCATCACCTATGCACTGGAGCGCAGGCGCTGATGGCCAGTGGACCTCATCGGCCCGGCTTCTACGCCGGCGTCCTCGTCGCCGGCTTCATTGCCGGCGGGTTCCTGACGTTCTTCCTCCGGCAGTGGATGCCCGATAGCGCCGCGAAGACCTTCTTCACCAGCTCCTGGACGCCGACGTTCGGGCCTGTCTCCGCCGACCTCCTGGTGCTAAACTTCACCCTCGGGCCGGTCGGGTTGCACGTCTCCCTCCTCAGTCTGATCGGAGTGGTGGTGGCATACCTGATCGCGCGCTCGCTCTTCTAGGAGGCTTTGTGGGCAACCTCGGCGTGTGGGAAATCCTGCTGATCATGGTGGTCGTCCTCCTCGTCTTCGGCGCCAAGCGGCTCCCCGAGGTCGGCGGCTCCATCGGCAAGGGGATTCGGGAGTTCAAGCGCAGTCTCACCGATACCTCGGACGCCATCATGGGCGACGAGCATCGGAGCCAGCTGCCGCCCCGCCAGTTCGACGCAACCTCGCAGTCGGCGCCGCCACCGAGCTCGGGGGAGCCGAAGCGGCTGTCGCAGTAGGCGGGACTTCCGGACACAAACAGAACGGGCGCCCCGAAGGGCGCCCGTTTTCTGCTTCCCGGCGTGCCGGCTACGACTGCGCCGGCGCCTGGTTCTGCGCGGTGCTCTGCTGCAGCACCTTGTCCCGATTGTCGACGATCTTCGCCTCGGCCCGGAGCCCGGCGAGATAGTTCCGCACCCGGGTCTCCCGCAGGTCACGGATCGTCTTCGCACGATACTCGTCCAGATCCTTGGTGAACGCCGCCGAGTCGGCCGGGATGTGCTCCAGCGTCTCGATGACGTAGAGGCCGTCCTTCGTGTCGATCACGCCGCTCCGCTGTCCGGCGTCCAGCCCGAACGCGGTGCCGACGAGCTGCGGAATGTCGAGCGGTGGCGAGAGCCGGGTGAACGGGCCGAACTCGCGCCGCGCCAGCTTGAGCGCCTTCGCGGCCTGGTCGGGCGTGCTGCCTTCGGAGATCCGCTTGAGGAAGTCGTCGGCCACCCGGCGGGCGAGCGCGCGCTTCTTCTGGTCCCGCACCGTGAACTCCACCGCCGGCCGGATCCGGTCGAGGGTGGGGACGCCAGCGGGCTGGAGGCTGTCCAGCCGGAAGACATACGACGCGTCGGGAGCGTCGATCACCTGGCTCAGCTCTCCCGGCTTGGCGCGGAACGCCCATACGCCGGCGTCGGGCACCACCGTCTGTCCCACCAGCGCCCGGCTTCCCTTGGGCAGCGGCGCGGTGTGCAGGATGGGCAGCTTGAGAATGCGCGCGACGCTGTCCAGCGCGGAGGGGTCGGTCTGCGTCGAGGTGATACGGTCGAGCGTATCGGTCTGCGCGTCGATGCTGTCCCGGTGGGCGCCGGCCAGCTCGATCG
>JBLMWC010000143.1:0-59713 GCA_050257015.1 Bacillota bacterium
AGCTTGAGAATGCGCGCGACGCTGTCCAGCGCGGAGGGGTCGGTCTGCGTCGAGGTGATACGGTCGAGCGTATCGGTCTGCGCGTCGATGCTGTCCCGGTGGGCGCCGGCCAGCTCGATCGGGATGAGGATGTGCCGCCCCTTCGCCTTGTCACCGGTCCGGCTGGTGATCTCGAGCAGGTGGTAGCCGAACTCGGTGAGCACCGGCTGCGAGAGCGTGTTGAGCGGAATCGAGAACGCCACCGAGTCGAACGCCGCCGCGAACTGCCCCTTCGTCCATTCGCCCAGGTCGCCGCCCTTGCTTCCCGAGACGGTGTCGGCGGACTCGCGCTTGGCGACGTCGGCGAACGGCTGGCCGTCCACGATCTCCTGCCGGACCGTGCGGGCCCGCGCGAGGGCCGCGGCGGTGTCCGAGGCGGACGGCGTGCGGTCGAGCCGCACCAGGCTCAGGAACGCCGTTTCGGGACGGGTGAACTCCGCTTCGTGCGCGCGGTAGTACGCGTTGACTTCCTCGGGCGTGATGGTGACCGCACTGTCGGGGATGACGTTGCGCGGGATGATCGCGGTGAGCGCGATCTTCACCTGCTCGTGCTCGTCCCGATAGCGCTCCCACAGCGCGGCGTCCGAGAGAACGACGTCGGCGGTGACGATGCGGAGCAGCTTGTTCCTGAGGAGAATGTCGCGGTACTGCTCGCCGATGGCGTCCACGTACGGGGTGGCGGCGCTGGAGGTGAGCCAGCGCTGATACTTCGCCATGTCGAACTTCCCGTCCGTCTGGAACTCGGGCGCCTGCTGCAGCTCCGCCGGCGGATTGTTGCGCACCGCGTCGGCGATCTCGTCCTTTGTGACCGTGAGGCCGTGCCGGCGGTACTGCGTCTCCAGAATGTTGGTGGCGAGGAACTCCTCCCACACCTGGTCGCGGATCTGCTGCTCGTCCTCCAGCGTCAGCGCCGCCGGCCGGGCGCGCTGCTGCTGCTCGGTGACCTGGCGGACCCGGGCCTCGTAGGCCCTGGTGGTGATTCCCTCACCGTTGATCTTGCCGACGTTCCGGCCGCCGGAGACGCCAATGGTGTCGCTGAGGCCGCTGACCGAGCCCAGCAACCAGACCAGGAGGATCACGGCGAAGAAAACCGCGACGACTTTCGTGCTGTTGCGGAACGCTTGCATCATAAGCGGGATCCGACACTCCGAAGCGGTTGGGGTAAGCGAGCCGTAAGCTTAAGCGGGACAACGCGCAACCTCAAGCCCGTCAAGGCGCTCCGGTGTTGACAGCGACCGTCCGGGCCGCTAGTCTGAGTGCAGTGCCCGCAACAACTTAGGCCCCGTTTTTTCCTAACCGTCCAGTCCAGCGCGGGATCGGGATGTCCACCAACGAGATCGCCAAGCTCGAGAGCCGTTGGCGCGAAAACCGGCAGGGGCTGACCTTCGCCCCTCTGGCTGAAGCCTACCGCAAGATGAAGGAGCCCCAGCGGGCGCTGGAGATCCTCGGGGAAGGCCTTGGCCTGCACCCTGACTACATCCCCGCGAGCATCGTGCTCGGTCGCTGTCATCTCGATCTCGGCGACGACGCCGCGGCGGAGGACGCCTTCAACCGCGTGCTCGCGCTCGACGGCGAGAACGTCATCGCGCTCAAGGCCCTCGCCGAGATCACCGAGCGCCACCTGCGATTTGACGAAGCCGAGGGATGGCTCCGCCAGCTGCTCGCGATCGACCGCAGCAACGAGGAGGCGCGCGCGCAGCTCGTGCGGGTCGAGGACAGCCGCCGCAATGCCACCGGCATCGCCCGCGACGAGAGCGGCGCGGCCGTGGACACCGCGATCATCACCGAAGATCGGCCCGCGCTCGTGGCGACGCCGCCGGCTCCAGTGGAGGCCGCGCCCGCCGAGGCCGCTCCCGCCGAGGTTGCACCCGCCGAGGTTGCACCTGTCGAAGCTGCGGACGAGGGTCACGACTTCGAACCGGCCGAGACGGTGGACGTCGAGCCGATGGCCGAGATCGAGTCGCACGGCGAGACGGTGTACACGGCATTTGACACGGCGGATGCCGTCGGGGCGGTCGAGGGACTGGAACCGCGCGAGTTCGTGAGCCCCGATATTGCCGTGCCGATCCTCGAGGAGCTGGATGAGTCCGTGGATGTGAGCGGGTCGCTCACTCCGATTCAGAAGGCGGAAGAGCTGGAGCTCCGGTCCTCCGGCGCGATGGAGTTCCAGGCGCCCGACGCCGCCGCCGACCTCGGCGGATCGGCGCCGTTCTCCGACGAGGAGCCGACGCTCGAGATGCCGGCGGAACAGTGGACGCCGCTCGCCGCCGACGAGGAGCGGACGACGGAGACCTGGGCCGAGCCCGCCGCCGACGTGGCGTGGCCGGAGCTGGAGGAAGCCGAACCGCTCGCGGAGGAGTCGCCCGACCTGGCGCCGGCCGCTGCGTTCGACGAGGCGCCGACGCTCGAGGAGCCGGCGGTGTTCGAGGATACCCTGGACGAGGCGTTCGCTGCCGAATCGCCGGTCGAGGAGCCCGCCGTCGCCGCGCTCGAGCCCGACCTCGTGGTCACCGAATCGATGGCGGAGCTCTACCTCCGGCAGGGACATCTCCAGGAAGCGCTCACGATCTATCGCGAGCTGTTCCTGCGGAATCCCGAGGACCTGCGGCTTCGCGAGAAGGTGGACGAGCTGGAGACCGCCGAAGCCGAGGCCGAGTCGGCCCCGGCCCGTGCGGAGAGCTGGTCGGCGGTCGCGACCGGCGGCCAGTCGGTGGCGTCGCTCTTTCGCGAGCTGCTCGCTGCCCGCCCAGCCGGTGCGCCGGCCACCCCGCGCCGGGAATCGACGGCGGCGAGCGGGGCTGAATCGCCGACCGCCGTCGCGCCGTCGGCGGGCGAAGGTGAGCCGACGCGGCCCGCCGACGATCACCTCTCACTGAGTGCGATCTTCGGCGACGACAGCTCCCCGGTTCCACCGGCGATGCCGAGTAATGCCCCGCCGCCGTCGCCCGACGGCATTTCGTTCGATGCCTTCTTCGACTCGGCCGCACCGGCAGAGCCGGCGGTCCGCCGCCCCGCCGCCCGCGAGGACGACGATCTCGACCAGTTCCACGCGTGGCTGCAGAATCTGAAGCGCTGAATGCGGATCGCCGTTCTGAACGGCCCCAATCTCAACCTGCTGGGCAGCCGTGAGCCGGAGGTGTACGGGCGGGCCACCCTGGCAGAGATCGAGTCGGCGGTGCGGCAGGCCGCGGCCGCCCGAGGGGTCGAGATCGACTGGTTCCAGAGCAATCACGAAGGCGCGCTGATCGACGCAGTGCAGGGTCTGGCCGGGCGCGCCGACGGCGCGCTGGTCAATGCTGCGGCGCTGACGCACACCAGCGTCGGCTTGCGCGACGCAATGCTCGCCGTGCGCATTCCCTTCGTCGAGATCCATCTCTCGAACATCTTCGCGCGGGAGCCGGCGCGCCGGGAGACGCTGCTGGCCGATATCGCCGTCGGGCTCGTCTGCGGCTTCGGCGCGCAGAGCTATCTGCTCGGGCTGGACGCGATTCTCGGCGCGCTCCGTGACGCCTGACCGCCGGGACGACCGGCAGGCCGCCACCCGCGCCGCGCTGGCGCTCGAGGGGCTCGACGCGCTGCTGGTCACGCACCTGCCGAACGTTCGCTATCTCACCGGCTTCACCGGCACGGCGGCCCTGCTGCTGGTGACCGCCGACCGGACGGTGCTGGTGTCGGACTTCCGCTACGAGGCGCAGGCGTCGCAGGAAGTGGGGAACAGCGCCACGATCGAGATCGATCGGAGCAGCGTCTGGGATCGGCTCGGCCGCGTGATCGGCGCCGCCGGGATCGGCACCCTCGGCGTGGAGGCCCATGTGATGACGCTGCGGGATGCCGAGCGTCTGAGCGCGCTGCCGCGCCTTCGGGTTGCAGCGACGACGGACATCGTCGAGCGGCTCCGCGCAAGCAAGGGTCCGGAGGAAGTCGCGGCGATCCGGGCTGCCGCCGAGCTCGCGCAGGACGCGCTCGACGAGCTCCTGCCGTCGGTCCGGGTGGGGCAGTCGGAGCAGGAGATCAGCGCGCGGCTGGAGGCGGCGCTCCGCCGCCGGGGCAGCGAATGGCACCCGTTTCCCACCATCGTCGCGTCCGGCCCGCGCTCGGCGCTGCCCCACGCCCGCACCAGCACGCGTACGGTGGGCCGCGGCGAGTGGCTTCTGCTTGACTTCGGAGCCCAGGTGGACGGATACTGCGCCGATCTCACCCGTACCGTACTGGTCGGCGCCCGGGCCGACGCGCGGCAGCGCACCGTGTACGACACCGTGCGCTCGGCACAGCAGCGCGCGCTGGCCGGCGTCGAGGCCGGGATGACCGGCCGCGATGCCGATGCGCTCGCCCGCGACTTCATCGCCGCGCGCGGCTTCGGCGACGCCTTCGGCCACTCCCTCGGCCACGGACTCGGCCTCGAGGTCCACGAGGCCCCCCGCCTCGCGGCCACCGCCGGCGATCCGCTCCCGGCGCATGCGGTGGTGACGATCGAGCCGGGCATCTATCTTCCCGGCTGGGGCGGCGTGCGGCTGGAGGACGATGTGTACCTCGGGCCGGACGGCCCCGTCTGCCTGTCCGACAATCGGACCGATCTGCTTGAACTCATGCGGGAGTAACTGTGGCGTCTACGGCGGATTTCCGGAACGGCCTGGTGATCGACTTCGAGGGTGCGCTCTACCAGATGGTCTATTTCCAGCACGTGAAGCCGGGGAAGGGCGGCGCCTTCGTGCGCACCAAGCTCAAGAACATCCGGACCGGAGCCGTCATCGACCGGACCTTCAACGCGGGCGAGCGCGTGCAGGACGTGCGCCTCGAGCGGCGGAAGATCCAGTTCTCCTACGCCGACGGGCACTTCTACCACTTCATGGACCAGCAGACCTTCGACGACATCATGCTGACCGACGAGATCATCGGCGCCGATCAGCTGAAGTACCTCAAGGAGGGGATGGAGTGCGAGGGGCTGGTGCACAACGACACCGTGATTCTCGTCGAGCTGCCGGTGTTCGTCGAGCTGGCGGTCACCCGGACCGATCCGGGCGTCCGTGGTGACACGGCCACCGGCGGGACCAAGCCGGCGAAGCTCGAGACCGGCGCCACCGTGCAGGTGCCACTCTTCATCGAGGAGGGCGACATGATCCGGGTCGACCGCCGCGAAGACAAGTATCTGACGCGCGTATGAGCGCCGACGCCAGCATGAGCCCCGAGGAGATGCGCCGGCTCGCCGAGCTGCTGCAGAGCATGCCTGGGATCAAGTCGGTCGACATGAAGGACGTCCGCCGGCTCGCCGAGCTGCTGCGCGAGTCGCCCGAAATCGGCTCGATCGAAATCAAGGGGTGGTTCGGGACCGGCGTCGTCATCACCCGCACTGCCGCGGCAGGGGCGGGAATGACGATGCAGCCGATGCAGATGATGGCGCATCCGGCACCGCATCTGCCGGCGCCGGCCGGCGCGCCCGCGCCGCGCCCGGAGACCGGCGCTCCGGCCGCGCCCGCCGCCAATCTGAAGGACATCAAGTCGCCGATGGTGGGGACCTTCTACAAGTCGCCCGAACCGGGTGCGGACGCCTACGTCAAGCTCGGCAGCCGCGTGGCGCCGGGCCAGACGGTCTGCATCATCGAGGCGATGAAGATCATGAACGAGATCGAGGCCGAGATCGCGGGGGTCATCCGCGAGGTGCTGGTCGAAGACGCGCAACCCGTCGAGTTCGGGCAGATCCTCTTCCGCGTGGACCCCAATGGCTGAGCCTACGACCCCGGCCCCGGCCGCGGCACCCGCTTCCAGCGGGCAGCAATTCAATTTCAAGCAGGCGATCGCGCAGATGGTGCAGCGCGGCGGATCCGACCTCCTCCTCAAGGTGGGGCGGGCGCCGACGGTGCGGGTCAACGGCGAGCTCAACGCCCTCGACATGCAGCCGCTCAAGCCCGAGGACCTCAAGCAGCTCGCCGAGCAGATCATGACGCCGCGGCAGGTCAAGGAGTTCGCCGAGAAGAAGGAGGCGGACTTCGCGATCGGCGTCCCTGGCGTCGGCCGGTTCCGCACCAACATCTATCAGCAGCGCGGAACCCTCGCCTTTGCCTTCCGCGCGATCCCGTACGAGGTGAAGACGGTTCGCGAGCTCCAGCTTCCGCCGGTACTGGAGGAGATCGCCCTCCGGCCGCGCGGTCTCGTGCTCGTCACCGGCATCACCGGCTCCGGCAAGTCCACGGCGCTGGCGGCGCTCATCAACCACATCAACAACCACCGCCGCGTCAACGTCATCACGATCGAGGACCCGATCGAGTTCCTCCATCGCGACGTGATGTCCAACATCTCCCAGCGCGAGGTCGGCAGCGACACGCTCTCGTTCGCCGCCGCGCTGCGCCATGTGCTCCGCCAGGATCCCGACGTGATCCTCCTCGGCGAGATCCGCGACATGGAGACGCTCGACACCGCGCTCAAGGCGGCCGACACCGGCCACCTGGTCTTCTCGACGCTGCACACCACCGACGCGACGCAGACGATCAACCGCGTCATCTCCTTCTATCCGCCGCACCAGCACCAGGAGATCCGCTCGCTCCTCTCCACCGCGCTGCAGGCCGTCGTGTCGCTCCGCCTGGTGCCGCGGGCCGACGGGCGCGGCCGCGTGCCGGCCGCGGAGATCCTGATCAATTCGGCGGCGGTGGCCGACAACATCCGCGACATCGAGAAGGCCCTCAACATTCCGGACCTCATCGCCGAAGGCACCGTCTCCTACGGGATGCAGTCGTTCGACCAGTCGCTGATGCAGTGGTTCAAGGACGGCGTCGTCTCCTACGAGAGCGCGCTCTTCTACGCGACCAATCCGAGCGAGTTCGCGCTGCGCGCCTCCGGGATCAATTCGGCCTCGGATCGGACCTTCACCGAGATCACGGGGAACAAGGCGGCCGGCCGCTCCCAGGACTTCACGGCCTGATGCCGCCCAGGAGTCCGATCGGCACGCGCGCGCATGTTTCGTAAGGTCCTGATCGCCAACCGCGGGGAGATCGCCCTGCGGGTCATCCGGGCGTGCCGCGAGCTCGGCATCGAGACCGTCGCGGTCTACAGCGAGGCGGACCGCGAATCGCTGCACGTGCGCTTTGCCGACGATGACGTCTGCATCGGCCCGCCCCCCAGCCGGCTCTCGTACCTCAAGATCCCCGCGCTCATCGCCGCCGCCGAGATCACCGGCGCCGACGCGATCCATCCCGGCTACGGCTTTCTCGCCGAGAACGCCGAGTTCGCCGACACCTGCAAGGCGTCCAACATCACCTTCATCGGGCCCACCGGCGAGCAGATCCGCCAGATGGGCGACAAGGCGACCGCGCGCCGCCTGGCGCAGGAGGCGGGGGTGCCGACCGTCCCCGGCTCGCCCGGCACGATCGAGGACGTGGACGAGGCGCTCGCCTTCGCCGAATCGATCGGCTTTCCCGTCATCATCAAGGCGACGGCGGGCGGGGGCGGGAAGGGAATGCGGATCTCCACCGACCGCGACCAGTTCACCCAGCTCTTCGGGCTGGCGCAGAACGAGGCGCTCAGCGCCTTCGGCAACGGCGCCGTCTACGTGGAGAAGTATCTGGAGCACCCGCGGCACGTCGAGATCCAGGTCCTCGGCGATACGCACGGCCGAGTGGTCCACCTCGGCGAGCGCGACTGCTCGGTGCAGCGCCGTCACCAGAAGCTGATCGAGGAAAGCCCCAGCCCGGCCCTCGATACGGCGCTCCGCGAGCAGATGGGCGATGCCGCCGTCGCGCTCGCGTCCAACATCGGCTACGTCGGCGCGGGCACGCTGGAGTTCCTGCTCGACACCGACGGGAGCTTCTACTTCATGGAGATGAACACCCGGATCCAGGTGGAGCATCCCGTGACCGAGATGGTCACCAGCTTCGACCTCGTGAAGGATCAGATCCGGGTCGCGGCCGGGGAGCCGCTCAGTTTCCAGGGCGACGGCCGCCGCCTCCGCGGTCACGCCATCGAGTGCCGCATCAACGCCGAGGACCCGTATCGCAACTTCCAGCCGTCGCCCGGCCTGATCACCGCCTACCACCCGCCCGGGGGCCCCGGGGTGCGGGTGGATACGCACGTGTACGCCGGCTACACGGTGCCGCCCTACTACGACTCGCTGCTGGCCAAGGTGATCGTGCACGGCAACGACCGCGCCGAGGCGCTCACCCGCATGGCGCAGGCGCTCGACAGCTTCATTCTCGAAGGGGTGACCACGACGATTCCGTTCCTGGCCCGCGTGATTCGCCACCCCGACTTCGCCGCCGGCAAGGTCGACACCCGTTTCCTCGAGCGCGAGTCGCACCTGCTGAAGCCGGAAGCATGAGGCTGGACGTCGTCTTCACTCCGCAGGGTCTGCTCCCCGCCGACGTGGCGGGGCGGACCGTCTTCGTCATCGACATCCTCCGCGCGACGACCGCCATGTGCGCCGCCCTCGCCCACGGGGCCAAGGCCGTCATTCCGGTCGCATCGAGCGAGGAAGCCGTGCGCCTGGCGCAGACGATCGGCAGCACCGACGTTCTCCTCGCGGGCGAGCGGAACTGCGTGCGCATCCCGGGTTTCCAGCTCGGCAACAGCCCGCTCGAGATGACGGAGGACGCCGTCAGGGGCCGGACCATCATCATGACCACGACCAACGGCACCAAGGCGATGCTGGCGACGCAGGGGGCCGGCGCGGTCTACGCCGCCGCGGCGGCCAATCTCACGCTCGCGGGCGACGCGGCCCGCGAAGCCCTCGAGCGGCAGCGCGACATTCTCATCGTCTGCGCCGGTCGCGACGGCGCCTTTGCGCTCGACGACGCCTACGCCGCCGGCCGCGTTGCCGTGGCTGCGCTCGGCGGCCGCAAGCCGCGGCGCGGGCTCAACGATGCGGCCCTCGCCGCGCTCGACCTCGTCCGCCGCTACGGCGATGCCTGGTTCCGGCCGCTCGCCTACAGCCGGGGTGGCCGCGAGCTCATCCGGCTCGGCTTCCGTGCCGATGTCGAGGATGCCTCCCGCGTCGATGCCTACCCGATCCTGCCGCGCCTGCACGACCGGCGCGTCACCGCGTCGGCCCCGAGCGCATGACACCGGACTTTCGCCGCCGCCTCGGCGCCATCACCGCGCTCGTGCTCGGGCTCTTCCTGGGCCTGACGCTGGTGCCCGGCGGATTTACCGGGCCGTTCGGCGCCTCGATCGGCCATCTGCTGAAGGTCGGGCTCGGTATCGGCGCGCTCGGCTTCCCGCTGATCGGGCTTGGCGTGGGGCTCGCGGGGTTCGACCGCCTGCCACGGCTCGACATGAAGCGCGCGGGCGTGCTGGTCGGCGCGCTGAGTCTGCTGGTGCCCTGCCTCGTGGGACTGCTGCTCATCGCCGAGCGCCCCGACCATGACCTGCCGCGCGCGATGGCGGAAACCTCGGTCGCCGCGCGGGCGGTGGGGGTCATTCCGGGCGCGATCAGCCACACTCTCTATTCTCAGATCGGCGTCGCCGGCGGGCTTCTCGTCTGGTTCCTCGCGCTCTCGGCCGTCACCCTGCTCACGTTCGCCTGGCACCCGCTCCAGCACCTCGAGCGCAACGCGGAAGCGGCGCCGGAGCCGTCAGATGAGCCGGAGGCCCTCGCCGAGCGGCCACGCCGCGCAAAGAAGCCGGCGCTCCTCGCGGCGCTTACCGACGCGGAGTCGGTCGAGCCGCCGCCGGAGAAGCCCGAGGGCGTGAAGGAGAACGGGCGCCGGAGCCGGAAGTCGGCTGGCACCCGGAAGCCGGCCGTAGCCAGCGTCGCCGATCGCGAAGCGGTCTGGACGGTAGACCTGCTCGAGCCGCCCAAGGTGCGCTCGGTGGATGCCGGCGAGGCCGAGCTGAATGCGCTGCAGGATCGGCTCGCGGCCACCCTCAGCGAGTTCAAGGTCGAGGGCGACATCGCCGGCCGCACGACTGGGCCGGTGGTGACGCAGTATGGCGTGCGGCTTCGGCCGGGCGTCAAGATGAATCGGCTCGTCGCGCTCGCCGACGACCTCGCGCTCAAGATGGCGGCGCGCTCGATCCGGGTGGCGCGGATTCCCGGACGCGACATGGTGGGCGTCGAGGTGCCGAATCCGAAGGCGCGCGTGGTGGTACTGCGCGAGCTTCTCGAGGCGGCGGCGTGGGACGGCGAGGAGCGGCTGCTGCCCGTGGCCCTGGGGCTCGACCTCGAGGGCCAGGCGATCGTGGCCGACCTCGCGCGCATGCCGCACCTGCTCATCGCCGGCGCGACCGGGACCGGCAAGTCGGTCGGGATCAACGCGATCATCACGTCGCTCATCTACCGCTACCAGCACAAGGAGGATCTGCGGTTCCTGATGATCGACCCGAAGATGGTCGAGCTCTCGATGTACAAGGACCTGCCGCACCTGCGGCATCCGGTCGTCACCAACAACAAGGAAGCCGCCAAGGTCCTCAAGTGGGCGGTGGCGGAGATGGACCGGCGCTACGTGCTCCTCGAGGCGAACGGCGCGCGCAACCTCGCGGACTTCAACCGCAAGGTGACCGAGGGCAAGCCGCTCCGGAACCCGGGGCCGCGACGCATCACGCTCACCGAGATCAGCGCAGAGGAGTCGAACACCGCCGCCGCCGCGCCGGTCGAGGAGCAGTACACGGCGGGGCGCCTGCCGCTCATCGTGATCATCGTGGACGAGCTCGCCGATCTCATGATGACGGTGCAGGCGGAGGTCGAGACGCCGCTCGCCAGGCTGGCACAGAAGGCCCGTGCCATCGGCATCCATCTCATCCTCGCCACGCAGCGGCCGTCGGTGAACGTCATCACCGGCCTCATCAAAGCGAACTTCCCGAGCCGGGTGGCCTTCCGCGTCGCGTCAAAGGTGGACAGCCGCACGATTCTCGACGCCAATGGTGCCGAGGCGCTGCTCGGCAAGGGTGACATGCTCTTCCTCGAGCCGGGCAAGAGCGAGCCGGTGCGGCTCCAGGGCGCCTACATCTCCACCGAGGAGACGGAGGCGATCATGGAGATGTATCGGGCACGGAAGGCGCGGCTCGAGGGAGAGGGGATGTCGGAGGTGACGGAGACGGACATCCTTCTCGAGGTGCCCGACGACGGGGAAGGCGCCGCGGCCCCCGGAGGCGCCGAGGCCGGAGATCGCGACGAGCGCCTCCGTGAGGCCGCCGAGGTGTGCATTCAGAATCAGGGAGGGTCGACCTCGCTGCTCCAGCGCAAGCTCGGCGTCGGCTATGGCCGCGCGGCGCGGATCATCGATCAGCTGGAGGATGTCGGAATCCTCGGCCCGCCGCACGGGAGCAAGCCGCGCGAGGTCCGAATAGGATTCGATCAGCTCGACGAGTACGTTCCCTGACCGCGCCCCGCCGATCCGGCGGGGCGCGCCCACATTCACAGCCGCTGGCGTACCACTCGCGATTTCCCGCCACGGCCCGCATCGGGCGGGTGGGGGCGCACTTCGTGTGCGTGCTAGCTTCGCTTCCCATGCGACGCTTCACTCCGGCAGACGACTGGCGCGATCCGCGACACCGCCGCGGCCTCGCAGGTGAGCGGCTTGCGTTGGCGTACCTCACCTCGTGCGGCTGGCAGGTCGAGGCGCACCGCTTCCGCGCAGGGCGGCACGACGTGGATCTGGTGGTGCGCCGCGGGTCGATCGTGGCGTTCGTGGAGGTGAAGACCCGTTCGGGCGACGCCTTCGGTTCGGCGCTCGAGGCGGTGGGGTGGCGGAAGCGGCGGGCGATCGTGAAGGCAGCGGAGGTGTGGCGGTTGCGGCACGGGCGCCCGGGGGACGCGTACCGGTTCGACGTGGTGACGGTCTGCTGCGAGGGGTCTGCGCGGCGGGTGGAGCATGTCGCCGATGCGTGGCGTAGCGGGTAAGAGTGACTCAAAATAAGCCACAAATCTACTATTGCTTCGGTAAGAGTTCGGTATTACATTCTGTCGGCGTCTCCAAGTGTAGCAAAATCAGTCACACCAATTCTGAGGTTTTCATGGCTGACGATAGCCGTCTCGAAGCCGATCGGCGCAAGGCCCTCGGCCTGGCCATCTCCCAGATCGAGAAGCAGCTCGGCAAGGGCTCCATCATGCGCATGGGGGCCGATACCCCGCGCGTAAAGGTCGGGTGCATTCCCACCGGCGCGATCAACCTCGACGCGGCGATCGGCATCGGTGGCGTTCCCCGCGGCCGGATCACCGAGATCTACGGCCCCGAGTCGTCGGGCAAGACCACCCTGACGCTCCACCTTGCCGCCAACGTCCAGAAGCTCGGCGGCGTCGCCGCCTACGTGGACGCCGAGCACGCGCTCGACATCGAATACGCCAAGAAGCTCGGCGTGAACATCGAGGACCTCCTCGTCTCCCAGCCCGATACCGGTGAGCAGGCGCTCGAGATCGTGGAGATCCTGGTCCGCTCGGGCGCCGTCGATCTCGTCGTGATCGACTCGGTCGCCGCCCTCGTGCCCAAGGCCGAAATCGAAGGCGAAATGGGCGACAGCCACGTCGGGCTTCAGGCCCGTCTCATGAGCCAGGCTCTGCGGAAGCTGGCCGGCGCCATCAACCGCTCGAACTGTGCGGTGGTGTTCATCAACCAGCTCCGCGAGAAGATCGGCGTCATGTTCGGCAACCCGGAGACGACCACCGGCGGCAAGGCGCTCAAGTTCTACGCCTCGCTCCGGCTCGACATCCGCCGCATCGGCCCGGTCAAGGACAAGGAAGTCGTCGTCGGCAACCACGTCCGCGTGAAGGTCGTGAAGAACAAGGTCGCGCCTCCATTCCGGCAGGCCGAGTTCGACGTGATGTTCGACGAGGGAATCAGCCACTCCTCGCTGCTGGTGGACCTCGCTTCCGAGGCCAACATCATTCAGAAGTCGGGCGCGTGGTACTCCTACGGCGACCAGCGTATCGGCCAGGGCCGGGAGAATGCCAAGCTCTTCCTCAAGGACAATCCCGCGCTGATGGCGGAGGTGGAGGAGAAGGTGAAGGAGCTTCTCGGTATGAAGGCCGGCGGAACGCCGGTGGCGGTCGGCGCCGGCGAGGATGACGACGAGTAGTCCGGAGCGGCTGCACCCCGAGGGACGCATCAGCGCCCTCGAGGCCGACTCCCGACGTGCGACCAGTATCCGGATCCACGTCGGGGGTCATCCGTACTGCACCGTTCCCGCTGATATCGTGGCCGCCGAGCGGCTTCGCGTCGGCGAGGAGATCGACGAGGCGCAGCACGAGCGCCTGACCCGCGCCGCCGATGCGGAGGCGGCGTTCCGGACCGCGCTCCGCGCGCTGGAAGCGCGCAGCTACGCGCGCACCGACCTTTCCCGCCGGCTCGTGCGCAAGGGTCACCCTCGCACTGCGGTCGATGCCGCGATGGAGCGCGCCACGGCGCTCGGGCTCCTCGACGATGCGGCCTTCGCCCGCAACTATGTCGAGACCCGCTCCGTCCGTGGCCGGGGGCCCGCCCGCCTCGTGCGAGACCTGATGTCGATGGGCGTCGAGCGCCGGGACATCGACGCGGCGCTCGCCGCGCACTGGCCCGACGGCCCCGGCGAGGTCGAGGTGCCGCTCGCGCTCGTCACCCGGCGCGCCGCGCAGCTTGCCGGTCTGCCTCCGGCGGTGCGCCGCCGCCGGCTCCTCGCCTTCCTCGCGCGCCGGGGGTACCGTGGCCACAGCGTGAACGCAGTCGTCTCGCGGGCGCTCACGGGCGGCTGAGCTTTCATCCCCTCCCGCGGGGCGCGTATATTCCGCCCCATGAAATCGGCGACAATCCGGCGTCTTTTCCTCGACTACTTCGCAGCGCGAGGGCACCGCGAGGTGCCCTCGTCGTCGCTCGTGCCTGCCGACGACCCGACGCTCCTCTTCACCAATGCCGGCATGGTGCAGTTCAAGCGGGTATTCCAGGGGCAGGAGCGGCGGGACTACGCGCGGGCCGTCACCTGCCAGAAATGCGTGCGGGCAGGCGGCAAGCACAACGACCTCGAGCAGGTGGGGCATACTACGCGCCACCACACCTTCTTCGAGATGCTGGGGAACTTCTCGTTCGGGGACTACTTCAAGCGCGAGGCGATCGCCTTTGCGTGGGAGTTCGTAACCGGTCCCGCCTGCCTCGGCATCCCCGCCGACCGGCTGAGCGTGACCGTGCACCATACCGACGACGAAGCGCGCGCGCTCTGGCGCGAGATCGCCGGGCTGCCGGACGAGCGGATCTACGGGCTGGGCGACAAGGACAACTTCTGGCAGATGGGTGACACCGGCCCCTGCGGGCCGTGCACCGAGATCTACGTCGATCTCGAGTGGCGCCCGGGCGACCCGCCGGCGGCGCCCTCCAAGCCCGCCTTCGAGCATCTCGCCGAGGCGGGGCGGTTCCTGGAGATCTGGAACCTCGTCTTCATGCAGTACGACCGCTCGGCCGACGGCACGCTGACGCCGCTGCCGCGCCCGTCCGTCGACACCGGCGCCGGCCTCGAGCGCATCGCCGCCGTCCTGCAGGGCGAGGACGACAATTTCCACACCGATCTCTTCCGGCCGCTCCTCGACCGGGTCGGCGAGCTGGTCGGACGGCCATACGACCGCGCCGCTGCCGAGCGGGGCTCCTACCGCGTGCTGGCGGATCATGCGCGCGCGGTCAGCTTCCTCCTCGCCGACGGCGTCTATCCCGCGAACGACGGACGCGGCTACGTCCTGCGCCGGATCCTGCGTCGCGCCGTGCGCCACGCCTGGCTCCTGGGCCGCCGGGAGCCGACGCTCGCGCCGCTCACCGCCGTCGTCGTCCGCGAGCTGGGCGATGCCTATCCCGAGCTGCGCGAGAAGGCGGACTACATCGCCGACGTGACCGGCAAGGAGGAGGAGCGTTTCCTCGAGACGATCGAAGGCGGCCTTCGCCGGCTCGACGAGATCGTCGATTCGGGCGCCCGCGTCATTCCGGGCGAGGAGGCCTTCCGGCTGTACGACACCTTCGGCTTCCCGATCGATCTCACGCAGATCATCGCGGCGGAGCGGGGGATCACGGTGGATCTGGCGGGCTTCGAGCGCGCGCTGGGCGCCCAGCGGCAGCGCTCGCGCGATGTCGTCGTGCGCGCGAAGGGCGTGAAGGGCTCGGGCAAGATCGGAGGTCCGGCCGTCATCACCAGGCGCGAAGGCTGGCGCACCCTCCGCCGCGGCAAACAGCGATTCGTCGGCTACGACGCGACCGAGGCGGAGAGCGACCTCCTCGCGTTCCGGCAGGAAGGTGAGCAGCTGGAGCTGCTGCTCCACGACAATCCGTTCTACGCCGAGTCGGGCGGGCAGGTCAGCGATACCGGGGTCGTGTCCGGGGATGGCTGGTCGCTGCCGGTCGAGACGGTACAGAAGTCCGAGAAGGGCACCGTCCTGGGTGGACGCTTCGCGGAGCCGTTCGAGCCCACGATCACCCGCGCGGCGGTGGATGCAGCCCGCCGGCGCGACATCGAGCGCAATCACAGCGCGACGCACCTGGTGCACCTCGCGCTCCGGCGTCAGCTGGGCATGCACGTGCGGCAGCAGGGCTCGCTCGTTGAGCCGGGCCGGCTGCGCTTCGACTTCTCGCATCACGGCCCCCTCGATGCCGACACGCTCCGGTCGATCGAGGAGGACGTCAACCAGCAGATTCTCGCGAACGCCCCGGTCATCACGCGGGAGATGGCGTACCCCGACGCGATCGCGCTCGGCGCGATGGCGTTTTTCTCCGAGAAGTACGGCGATCGCGTGCGGGTCGTGACGATGGGCGATTCGATCGAGCTCTGCGGCGGCACGCATGTCCGCAGCACCGGCCAGCTTGGCACCTTCCGCCTGAGCGGGCAGGGTGGTGTCGCCGCCGGCGTGCGCCGCATCGAGGGGGTCACCGGGCCGGCGGCGCTGAGCGTCGTGCGGGAGATTGAATCGCGCCTCGCCCGGATCGCGGAAACGCTTCGCACGCAGCCGGAGCACGTGCAGCGGCGGATCGAACAGCTGCTCGAGGAGCGGCAGCGACTGGAAGACCGACTGCAGCAGGCGCTTCGCGAGGGGGCGACGTCGACGCCGCAGGCCCCGACGCACCGCATCCAGGATGTCGACGTGACGATCGCCGAGACGGCGAGCGAGGATCGCAACGAGCTGGGGCAGGTGGCGGACGCCTTCCGGACCGGCAAGGAGGGCGCGGCGCTCGTGCTCTTCGGCACCGCAGGGCGGGGCGCCGTCCATGTCGCGCTGACGGAGGATCTCGTCCGGCGCGGGCTCAAGGCCGGTGACCTCGTCAACCGCATTGCGGCGGTGAGCGGCGGTCGGGGCGGCGGGCGCCCGCACTTCGCTTCCGCCGGCGCGGGCGATCCCGAGCGGCTCGCGGCAGCACGCGAGGCAACACCGGCGCTCGTGGCGGAATGGCTCGCGGCAGCGAGCTGACCTCTCCCGGCGGATGGCTCGAGCGGCACACGAGCCAGGCACCGCCTGCGCTGCGGGACCGCGTGCGCGTCTACGCCGCTGCCGCCGCCGGTGATCTTCCCGATGCGCTCGCTGTGGCCAGCCGAAACGCGCTCGGCCACGTCCTCTCTCATCCCGGAGATCGGCCCGTCGCTCTCGACCTGCTGGCCGCCGACGGACTCATCACCCTCGCGCTGCTGGCGCAGGCGGAATCATCGCCCGGCCGCCTCCGCGACTTCGCTGCTTCGCTCCTGACCGCCGGGGTGCGCGGCGGTGATTGACCTCCATTCCCATCTCCTGCCCGGCGTGGATGACGGCTCGCGGTCGGTCGAGCAGTCGCGTCGCGTACTCGCGGAGATGGCCGCGTCGGGGGTGACCGATCTCTGTCTCACGCCGCACGTCCTCGCGAGTCAGGCACCGGCCGGGGTGCCGCGGGAGCACGATCGCGCGTTCACCGCCCTCACTGCCGGCGATCCCGTCCCCGTCCGCCTGCACCGGGGTGCCGAAGTCATGCTGGACCGCCCGCTCTCAGAGGAGGCGGCGGCCGATCCGGCGATCCGGATCGCCGGGACACGCTGGATCCTGGTCGAGTTTCCCCGACTCGTCACCGCGGAGACCGTCGAGAACGCGCTCGCTCACGTCGTGAAGGTCGGCCTCCTGCCGCTGCTGGCCCATCCTGAGCGCTACAGCTCCTGCTCGCCCGGCACCGCCTGGCGGTGGCGAAAGACGGGCGCCCGGCTCCAGGTCGATGCGACCACGCTCCTCTCACCCCGGCCGCGGGGCGAGCGGGCTCGTGCGCTCCTCGCTGCAGGACTCGCGGACATCCTCGCCGCCGACAACCACGGCGACGATCGCTCCATCGCGACGGCGAGCCGGCTGCTCGAGAGCCAGGACGCCGTGGAACAGGCGGGCGCGCTCTGTGAGCGGAACCCCCGAGCGATCCTCGAGGACCGCGAGCTCGAGCTGGTCGAGCCGGCGACGGTCCGGCTGTCGCTGGGATCCCGGTTGCGCCGCCTGTTCGATTCGGACGAGCCGTGATCGATCTGACCGGACGAACGGCGCTCGTCACCGGGGGATCGCGCGGCGTCGGCCGGGCGACCGCGCTCCTGCTGGCCCAGGCCGGCGCCGACGTCGCGCTCACCTGTCGCGCCCGCCTGGACGATGCCGAGGGCGTCGCGCGCCAGATCCGTGGAATGGGCCGGCGCGCGCTGGCCATGGCCGGCGACCTCTCCGATGCCGACGCCGTGACGGGAATCATGACCCAGGCACGCGAGCAGTTCGGCCATCTCGACATCTTCGTTGCCAACGCGGGGATCTGGCCGCCCGAGCCGGTCCCTCTGGCGGCGATGAGCGGCGAGAGGTGGCAGCGGACGATGTCGGCCAACCTCGACGCGGTCTTCCTCACCACCCGCGCGGCGCTCGGTCTCATGCGTGCCGGCGGCTCGCTCGTCCTGGTCTCCAGCACGGCGGGCCAGCGGGGCGAGGCCGATCACGCCGACTACGCGGCGTCCAAGGGAGCGCTGATCGCGCTCACCAAGTCGCTCGCCGTCGAATGTGCGCCGGGGATCACCGTCAACTGCGTGGCGCCCGGCTGGATCGACACCGAGATGGTCGCGCCCGCGCTTGCCGGTGGCGCACGCGAGCGCATTGCCGCGGCGATTCCCCTCCAGCGGATCGCATCGGCGGAGGATGTCGCGGGCCCGATCGTCTTCCTGTGCAGCGCGCTTGCGCGGCACATCACCGGCGAAATTCTCAACGTGAACGGCGGCGCCGTCCTGTGCGGCTGAGATGATTCACATCCTGTTCACGGGTGGGACCATCTCGATGCGTCACGACGCGGCGAGCGGCGGCAACCTCCCGAAGCACGGTGGCGCGGAGCTGCTTGCACTCGCCGGCGTGTCGGAGGGCCTCGCCTGCCGCACGGAGGACTGGGCGCGGTCACCGGCGTGCCATCTCGACACCGATCGGCTCTGGGCGCTCCGGTCGCGCGTGCTCGAGCTTGCGCGCGTCGACGACGTCGAAGGGATCGTCATCACGCACGGGACCGATGTGCTGGAGGAGACGGCGTATCTGCTCGCGCGCACCGTTCCCGCCGAGGTACCGGTCGTCCTGACCGGTGCGATGCGGACCGCCGACCATCCCGAGTGGGACGGCGGTACCAATCTGCGCGCGGCGATCGCCGTGGCCGGCGCGCCGGAGAGCCGCGGGCGCGGCGCGATGGTCGTCTTCAACGGACTGGTGCTCGACGGCCTCGAGGCCGTGAAGCTTCACGCCGTCGATCCGGCCGCGTTCGGGACGCCGCATGGAACGCCCATCGGCCGGGCGGAGAGTGACGGCGTGATGTTCGACGGGCCGGCCTCCGTGCGGCGGCCGCTCTCGCCGCCGGCGCTCAACGCCCGTGTGGCCCAGGTGCCGGTGATTCTGGGTGACGACGGGGTGCTCCTCGATGCCGCCCGCGCCAGCGCGGACGGTGTCGTGCTCATCGCCTTCGGAAGCGGGAACATTCCACCCGGCGCGGTGCCGGCGGTGCGACGCTGGATCGCCGACGGAAAGCCGGTGGTGCTCGCGAGCCGCTGCCTCTACGGCGAGGTCGACCCGGCTTACGCCTTCGAGGGCGGAGGCGCCCAGCTCGTGCGACTGGGCGCGATCCCGGCGGGCCCGCGCACGCCGTCACAGGCGCGCATGGAGCTCCTGATTTCGCTCGCGGCGGGCGTTGCCTTCGGGGCAGCCGCATGACGATCCCCCGCGACGTGCACGTGCCCGACGAGGTGCGGGAGATCGTCGCGACGCTCACGGCGGCGGGTTTCGAGGCGTGGTGCGTGGGCGGAGCGTTGCGGGACGCCCTCTTCGGCGAGGAACAGTCCGACTTCGATGTGGCCACCTCCGCCACGCCCGACCGCGTGCGAAAGCTGTTTCCGCGGACGGTACCGGTCGGCGAGGAATACGGCACGATCGGCGTCCTCGACCGGAAGCGGCGGCTGCACGAGGTCACCACCTTCCGGCGGGACGTGTCCACCGACGGTCGGCGTGCCGTCGTCGCCTTCGGCGTCTCGCTCGAGGACGACCTCGCGCGGCGGGACTTCACGATCAACGCAATCGCATACCAGCCGCTCACGGACGAGTGGCGCGATCCGTTCGGTGGAGCGCGAGATCTCGCGGCACGGGTGCTCCGCGCGGTGGGGACGGCCGAGGAGCGATTCCGCGAGGATTATCTGCGGGTCCTGCGCGCCGTCCGCTTCGCGGCGCGCTTCGGCCTTGCCATCGAGCCGGCCACGTGGTCCGCGGCGCGGGACGCCGCTCCAGGGCTGAGCGGGCTCTCCGCCGAGCGGGTGCGTGACGAATGGTTCAAGGGACTTCGCACCGCAGGCGATGTGCGCGAGCTCGTCCGGCTCTGGCGCGAGGTGGGGGCCGCGGAGGTCTGGCTGCCCGGGCTCGCAGCGGAGCCGCCGGCTTCGCTGTCCGTCCAGCCGCGCGACCCGGTGCTGCTCACCTGCGCGCTCGTGCCGGACCCCGCGGCGACACTCCGGCGGTTGCGGGCGTCGAATGCCGAGATCGGCCGGGCCGAGTCGATCGCCGCCGCGCGCGAGCTGCCGGTGGCGCCGGGGGCAGCCGGCGCTCGACGCTGGCTCGCCCGCACCGGTGCTGCGGCCGACGACCTCCTGCGGCTCCGGGAGCTCACGCACGGCGCCCCCGCGCCGTGGGCGGCCGAGGTGGAAGGCGTGCGTGCGCGGGGAGAAGCGACGGCGCGGAAGGACCTCGCCGTGACGGGGGCCGACCTCCTGGCGGCTGGACTCCACGGCCCGGCCATCGGCGAGGCGCTCGATCGTCTGCTCGAACGGGTGCTCGACGATCCGGCGCTCAACCGGCGTGACGCGCTGCTCGCGATGCTGGAGCGACCGGCGTGACGCCGTTCATCTTCGCGCTCTGCGCGGCGGCGGCGAATCTCATCGGCGCGCTGGCGGTCGTCCGGCATCAGCGCCGCGAGATGCGGGTCATCGACCGATTCATCGCCTTCGGCGCGGGCTTCATGGCCTCGACGGTCGTCCTCGGAATGCTTCCGGAAGCGTTCACCCGGCCAGACGCCGGCTACTACGTGCTCGCCGGCTATCTCGCGGTGCACCTGGCGCAGCACGTGCTCACGCCGCATTTCCATTTCGGCGAGGAGACGCACCGGCTCAGTGCCGGCGCCGGCATGACGGCGCTCGCCGGCCTCTCGCTCCACACCTTCTTCGACGGCGTGGCGATCGCGAGCGGATTCCTCGTTTCCGGCCGGCTCGGCATTCTCCTCTTCCTGGCTGTCTTCCTCCACAAGCTTCCCGAGGGCGTCACCATCGCGAGCGTGACACTGGCCGGAGGAGGCGGCCGCCGCCGCGCGCTTGCGGCCGCCGGTGCGCTCGGCCTGGCGACGATTCTCGGCGTCCTCCTCACCGAAGTTGCCCAACCCCTCGTGCGTCACGGACTGGCCATCTCCGCCGGTGTTACCCTGTACGTCGCCGCGTCGGACCTGGTCCCCGAGTTCCAGGCCAAGCGTGGCTGGCCGGTCGCCACGGCATTCTTCGGCGGTGCAGCCGGCTTCCTGGTGACCCAGCTGCTGCTCGGTCTCTGGATCAGGTAACGAAGGCGGAGGGAACGATGCCACGCCGATTCGGAACGTCCGCGGACGAGGAGTCGCTCTTCAGCACGGCGCTGCAGGCGCAGCCGCTGGCGGCGCGCATGCGGCCGCGCACACTCGACGAGTATGTCGGTCAGCGGCACCTGCTCGCGCCGGGCAAGCCGCTCAGGGAGGCCGTCGAGAAGGGAACGCCCGGCTCGATCATCTTCTGGGGTCCGCCGGGCTCCGGCAAGACGACGCTGGCGCATCTCATCGCGGCGAGCACCGGACGCGTCTTCGTCCCCTTCAGCGCGGTCACCGAAGGCGTTCCGCGGATCCGCGAGATCGTCAACGAGGCCCGCGCACGGCTTGCCTCCGGCGGCAGGCAGACGATCCTGTTCATCGACGAGATCCATCGCCTCAACAAGGCGCAGCAGGACAGCCTGCTGCCGCCCACGGAGCAGGGGGTGGTGACGCTCATCGGAGCGACGACGGAAAACCCGAGCTTCGAGATCAACGGCGCACTCCTCTCGCGCACCCGCGTCTTCGTCCTCCAGCCGCTCTCGGCCGATGATGTGGCGGCGGTGGTGCGACGCGCGCTGGCCGACGGCGAACGCGGACTTGGCGCGCTCGACCTCCGGATCGGCGACGATGCGGTGGCGCTCATTTCGGCCGAGGCCGACGGGGATGCCCGCCGGGCCCTCACGGTGCTCGAGGCCGCAGCCGCCCACGTCGGCCCCGGCGGGACGATCGACACCGAGGTCGCCCGGGAGGCGATGCAGAAGCGCTTCGCGCGCTACGACAAGGCGGGCGAGGAGCACTTCAACCTCCTGTCCGCGTACCACAAGTCGCTCCGCGGGAGCGATCCGCAGGGCGCGCTGTACTGGATGGCCCGCATGCTCGACGGCGGCGAAGATCCGATGACGCTCTTCCGCCGCGCGATCGCCATGGCGGCCGAGGACATCGGTCTGGCCGATCCGGCTGCGCTCCAGATCGCGGTCGCCGCGCGCGACGCCTTCCACATGCTGGGTCCGCCGGAAGGCTATCTGCCGCTGGCGGAGATGACGATCTATCTCGCCACGGCGCCGAAGTCGAACAGCACCAAGCGCGCGCTCGACGCGGCGCTGCAGGCGGCCCAGGAAACGCCGGCGGCGCCGGTGCCGCTGCACATCCGGAACGCGCCCACGGCGCTGATGAAGGAGCTGGGATACCACGCGGGATACCGGTACGCGCACGATTCCCCCGACGCCTATCTGCCGCAGGAATATCTTCCGGACGAGCTCGAGGGCCGCACGCTGTACACCCCCGGCGGTTTCGGCTACGAGAAGCGGATCGCGGAGCGGCTGGAATGGTGGCGGAAACTGAAGGAGCAGGGCGGGGGCGATGAGGCGGTGTGACGCGGCGCACGGTCGCCGCCGGCACCGCGGGGCATCCTGAGGCCCGGGGCTTGCATGGCGAGCCGCTATCTTTCTGCGGGACGTCACCTCTCTGGAGGACGAAATCCATGAAGACCCCACTCGCCGCGCTGCTCGTGCTCGTGCCGGCCGCGGCCATACTCGGCTGCAGCGGCATTCCCGATAACTTCCGCGACCCCGAGATCCAGCTGTCGCAGGTCATCGTCCGGGGCGTCGGTCTAACGGGCGGGACCATGGATCTCGTGGTCAACGTCAGGAACCCGAACAATTTCGACCTCCGCGGAACCAGGCTGCAGGTCGGCTTCGACGTCGAGGGCTCCCACGTCGGCGACATCACGTACCGGGACGAGTTCCAGGTGCGCAAGAACGACGTCAGCACCCTGACGCTGCCGGTGCGATTCAACTGGGCCGGCGTGGGCACCGCCGTACGGTCCGCGATCGGTTACGGCGATATTCCGTACACCATGAGGGGACAGGCCACGCTCCGGACGCCGTGGGGCGAGCGCGTGGTGCCCTTCACCCGCGAGGGGCGGGCGCCGCTCACGCGGTCATCCAGCGAGACGGTGCCCGGCGGCACCTCGCTGCCACCTTCACACTAGGACAGGTCGGCTATCAGAGATCTCATTCCGGTTCGCGATCCGGTCGAGCGGGCCATTCTGGTCGCAGCACCGCGGAAGGGCTCGCCCGACGGGCGACATGTCACCGAACATCTTGAGGAACTGACCCGTCTGGTGGACACCGCCGGCGCGGAAGTCGTCGGACGGGTGGTTCAGCAGATCGCCACAGCCAGCGCGGCCACCCTGATCGGGGAGGGCAAGGTCGAGGAGGTTCGCCAGCTGGTCCAGGAAGTCGGCGCGACGCTGGTGATCTTCGACGAGGAGCTCTCGCCGGCGCAGGGCGGCAACCTCGAGCGGGAGCTCGGGGTCCGCGTGATGGACCGCGCGGAAGTCATCCTCGACATCTTCTCCACCCGCGCCCGCACGCACGAGGCCAAGCTGCAGGTCGAGCTGGCGCAGCTCGAATACATGCTGCCACGGCTCACCCGCATGTGGACCCACCTGTCGCGCATCCGTGGCGGCATCGGTCTTCGCGGCCCTGGGGAGACCCAGCTCGAGACCGACCGCCGGATGATCCGCAAGCGGATCGGTGCGCTCAAGGCCAAGCTCAAGGACGTCGAACGCCATCGCGAAAACCTGCGGGCTGGTCGGGATCCGATGCTGAGCGTCGCGCTGGTCGGCTACACCAATGCAGGCAAGTCGAGCGTGCTCCGCGCGCTGTCGGGGGAGCATGAGATCGTCGTCGAGGACCGGCTCTTCGCCACTCTCGACACGCTCACGCGTGAGGTCGAGCTGGGTGACGGCGTCCGCGCGCGCGTGACCGACACCGTCGGCTTCATCCGCAAGCTGCCGCACCATCTCGTCGCGAGCTTCCGCGCGACGCTCGAGGAGGCTCGCGAGGGTGACGTGCTGCTGCATGTGGTGGATGCCAGCCACCCCGACTGGGAGGGCCAGATGCGGGTGGTCGACAAGGTGCTGGCCGAGCTGAACCTCGCCGACCGGCCCACGATCGCGGTATTCAACAAGATGGATGCAGTCTCCGATCCGGCGGCGTTCACGGCCCGTGCGCGCGAGCTTTATCCCGACGCCGTCATGGTCACGACGATGCGGACGGACGGGCTCGACGCGCTCAAGGCCGCGCTCCGGAGCCGGAACCGCGTCGACCGTCCAACGGTCTCGGTCCGGCTCCCGCTCAGCGACGGAGCGCGTGCGGCGTCACTCTACCGGCTCGGCGAGGTCGTGTCGCGGCAGGAGACGGGCGAGGGATACGCGCTGACGGTGCGGCTCAACCGGTGGCAGATCGACCGGCTCAAGGCGGAGGGCGTGGACGTGGAGGAGGCAGGGCCGGCCGTGCGTCAGCGCGCGACCGGCTGAGGGTGGCGCGGCCTACTGCCGCGCCACCACGATGACGGTGACCAGGCTCGCGAGCAGCTGCGCCGCGGTGCCGAGGATCGCCACCACGCTCGTTCCCCCCTGCCCGGGGTCGCGGACCGGCACGTCCACCACCGCGCCCGGGAGCGGGTAGGGGTTGTCGTCCGGCAGCAGGAACTTCCGGTTCACCGACTGCTTCTGGCCGTTGGGCTGCGTCACGTACGCCCGCAGCCGGTCCCCGTTCTTCGCATACCCGCCGGCTCCCCGGATATACCAGTCGATGCTCTTCCCGGGCTGGAACGCGACCGCGCCCGGCGAATTCACTGCGCCCTTCACCATCACGACCGGATCGAACTCCGGGATGTTCACCGAATCGCCGGCGGCGAGGATGATGTTGTCCCGGTAGCGCGGATCCCGGAGTACGCGCGGCAGGTCGAGCCCCACGCGGCCGGTGCTGTCCTGCTGGCGGAAGAACTCGATTCCGTTGGGGTACGCTTCCTTGGTGAGCCCGCCGGCGCGCTGGATGATGTCCATCAGCCGCTCGGTCTTGGTGCGGAGCGTATACGGTCCCGGATATTTCACCTGGCCGGTGATCTTCACGATTCGCGGCAGCTCCCAGTCGGGCTGACGGAGGATCAGAAGATTGTCGTACGGCTGCAGCATGATCTCCGGCGCACCGGAGGCGGGCGCCGGAATTCCCGGAGGCCCGGCATACTCGCCGGCCGGTCCGCGCGCGAAGAGATACGTCGAGTCGAGCGGGACATGGATCGTCGTGGCGAGCGCTCCCTGCGACCGGTCTTCGGGGACGCGGGCGATCTCCGCCTCCTTGAGGTAGGCGTCTTCGCTCAGGCCCTCGGCGAGGAGAATTGCGTCCCGCACCGTCATTCCCTCGCGATACCGGATCCGGCCCGGCCGCCGCACGGCGCCGGTCACGGCGACGTATCGCTCCGGGCGGAAGGTCGTCTTCGAGAAGACGACGATCTCGTCCTCCTCCTCGAGGGTGAGATCGTTGGTGACCCGGCCGGTCGAATCGGCGAACGACGAGCGCAGCTGCACCCGCGTCGAATCGTTGCGCAGCCGCGAGACCAGGATCTGGCCGAGGTACACATCAGGCTTGGTACCGCCGGCGAGGCGCAGCGCGTCGCTCAGGTGCATGCCGGCGGACCAGCCGACCGGCCCTTCGACCCAGACGTCGCCGCTGACTGTGACGAAGTTGCGCACCCGCTCGGGGACGCTGAAGACGGTGATCGAGTCGCCGGCGAAGAGCGGGACGGCGGGGATGATACCGGTCGCGAGCTGATCGGGGCCGACCTCCACCACTACCCGCGCGCGGCCTTCCTGCCGGGATTCCGGCGGCAGGATCCGGTGGATCTGGATGCGCTGGCGAAGGGCGTCGGCGGTGAACCCGCCGGCGTTGGCGATCGCGTCGCGCAGGGTCTCGCCCGCCTTCAGCTCATAGATGGCCGGCCGGGTGACCTGGCCGGCGACGTCCACGCGGCTTCCGTGCACCGGCACGAAAACGACGTCGCCGCTCTGGAGGCGGACGTCGCTCCGGTTGATGCCGTTGAGCAGGTAACCGTAGAGGTCCACCGTGTCGACCAGCGCGCCGCCGCGCCGGATCTCGACGTGCCGGAAATTGCCGTTGGCGGTCGGTCCGCCGGCGGCATAGAGCGCGGTGAGGACGGTGCCGGCGGCCGAAACCTGGTAGGAGCCGGGGCGGGTGACCTCGCCGGCAACGAACAGCTGAATGTTCCGGAGCCGGGTGACGGTGGTCTGGAACTGCGTCGTGGCACCGGCGCCCCGGCGGACGCCGGAGTAGACGCGCCCGAGTCTCGCGTAGAGCAGGTCGTCGAGCTGGGCCAGCGTGAGGTTCGCCACGTACAGCTGTCCCGCCTGGGGGACCACCACGAAGCCGTCGCGGTTCACCTCGAGGGTATAGGCGCGCTGGATGTCCCCGGTCAGGATGAGCGAGATGCGGTCACCGGGACCGAGCCGGTAGTTCTGGTCGACGGGACCGGTCTGCACCGCCTGGAACTGGCTCCCGCCCTGACGGAAGACGCGAAGCCCGAAGAGCTCCAGCGGCCTGCTCCAGGGGATGCCGAGGGAGTCGGCTCGCAACGAATCCCTGATATAAGGATCGGCTTCGGCGGCGGCGGGCACCGGATTAGCCGGTGGCGCGGCGGTCTGCATCGTGTCGGCTTCGGCGCTGCTGACGAGACCGAGCGCGCGGGCCGCCTCAAGGCCCTGGCCGGAATCCTGCCCGGCGACTCCGGGTGCCCCCGTCAGGTACGCGTCGAGCGCGTCCTCCGGATATCCCATGGCGCGGAGCCGCGCACGAATCTGCTCCTGGGTCATGCCCGACTGCATGATTCGCTGCCTCAACTGCTCCTGCAGCTGCGGATTGTCGCGCAGGAGCTGACGCGCCTGGTCGGGCGACGGAAGGTTCTGGACGTCCTGGGCGTGGACGACCCGCGGGACGGAGAGGACGAGGAGCAGCGCGGCGGCGATCGCGCCGGCTCGTGCGCGAAGACCCAGCGAGGCAGGTGACATGGAGGCCGAAGATCGTTCCTAAGTAACTAGAAGTCAATGGCTTGCGGGTTACCCCGCGAGCGTCCGCCAGAAGTCGAGCTGGCGCCGGGCGAGCGCCTCGTTGGAGAAGTTGCCGATGACCCGGCGCCGGCCGTCGGCGCCGATTCGCGCGCGCTCGCCGGGATCGTCGAGCAGCCGGCGCAGTGCGGCGGCGAGCGCGTCGGCATCGTCCTGGGGGAAGACGAGCCCGCCCTCGCCGACCACCTGCCGCAGCACGCCGGTGTCGCTCACGACGACGGGAATCCCGTGCGCCATCGCCTCGATCGCGGCGGTTCCCTGCGTCTCGACCCAATCGCGGGTGGTACGCGAGGGAAGGACGACGCAGTTCAGGTCGTGCCACACGTCGGCGAGCTCGGTTCGCGGCAGTGCGCCGTGCCAGGTGATTCTGGCGGAGATACCGAGCCGCTCGGCCAGCGCTTCGAGCTCGATCTGGGCGGGACCAGTTCCGACGACGTCGAGCGACCACTCACCCATCACCTTCACGCACGCTCGAAAGAGCAGATCGAGGCCCTTCTCCGGGACGAGGCGGCCGATGAATCCCATCGCGAGCCGGCCCCCGAGCTCGTTGGGGGCCGGAGCCGGCGTGACGCCGAGCTGCGGGATGACGGTCGTCCGGAGACTGGGTCGCGTCCGCGCCAGGAGCGCGCCGGCCAGCTCATTCCCGGCGACGGCGCCGGCCACGCCGTGGAAGACGGCGCGACGCCGGAGGCGCTGAGCCAAGGTGTGGGCCCGCGGCAGGCTCAGCCAGGTAAAGACGACCGATGGAATGCGGAGCCGCCGGGCCTCGGCCACGACGCGGTCAGCGGCGCCGGACCACGGCTCCTCCTCGACCTGCACCACGTCGGGGCGGAAGTCCTTGAACAGGCGGCGGAGCGCGCGCCCGTCCCAGCGAACGTCGGCCGGGTCGGCCAGGTCGCCGCCCACGGGGATGGGGACGACTCGCACTCCGGCGTCGTCATCCCATCCCGTCTCGACGATACCGCTGCCTCGTGGATCGGCCCAGCGGGCGGGGACCGCCGCGGCCACGGCGCACCCCAGCGTCGTGAGCGCATGGAGCTTGCCGCGGTTGGACCGCGGGACATAGGCATGTGACACGATGATGGCGCGCATTAGCGTGCGGAAACATGGCGGGCCGGGCGTCACCGTCCAAGTGCCGGGCGTTGACACCGTTCCGGGGTCGCGCCCAACTTGGCGGCACCCATCACCTCCGCTGACGGCGAACTCCATGCGAATTCTGCACCTCGCGAAGTACTACTGGCCCCGATCGGGCGGCATGGAGAGGGTGGTGCAGGACCTCGCTGAAGGGGCCTCCCTCCTGGGGCACCAGGTCGAGGTCGTCGCGGTGCAGGGCCTCGGCCGGCAGGGGCCGAGCGGGCGCCAGCGGACTCCCGTCACCCGTGCGTTCTCGTTCGGGGCGCTCGGCTCGCAGGAGATTGCGCCGGGATATATCGCCGCGGCGTGGAAGCGGGCCGACATCATCCACGTCCACCACCCTCATTCCCTCGCCGACGTCGCGTGCCTGCTGCGTGCGGGACGGACGCCGGTCGTCGTCACCCAGCACGCCGACGCCAAGCGGGCGATCTACCGTCCGGTGGCGCGGCTGGTCCTGCGGCGGGCCCGCGCGATCGTGGTGCCCAGCCAGGCACACCTGGCGCTTTCCACCGAGCTGCGCGGCTTCGAGTCGAAGGTGCAGGTGATTCCGTTCGGGATCGACGAGGAGCGCTGGGGCGTCGTGCCGCCGCCCCCGCCGGGTGCCCCGCCGCGTGCGCTGTTCATCGGGCGCCTGCTGGCGTTCAAGGGGGTGGATCTCCTGCTCCGCGCCCTTGAGCGCGTTCCGGATCTGCGGCTGGACATCGTCGGAAGCGGACCGGAGATGCCGCGGCTCCGTACGCTGGCCCAGGCCCTCGCCGTGGCCGATCGGGTCCGGTGGTTCGGCGAGTATCCGGACGAGGATCTCACGCGCCGGATGGCGGACGCCGATTTCCTGGTCCTGCCGTCGGTGACGGTGGAAGAGATGTTCGGCCTCGTCGTCCTCGAGGCGATGGCCGCGGGCCGCCCGGTCATCACGACCGCGGTGCCCAGCGCAGTGCGCGAGGTCAACGTCCCCGGCCTCACCGGCCTCGAGGTGCCGCTCCGGGACGTGGGCGCCCTGGCGGCGGCGCTCGACACGCTGGCGCACGATCCGCACCGGCGGCAGGCGATGGGCGAGGCCGGGCGGGCCCGGGTCAGGGAGCAGTTCACCCGCACGCTCATGGCGGAGCGGCACATCGCGCTCTACCAGCGAGTGCTGGCCGGGACGGCCCCGTACGGGGCGGCATAGAGCGTGCTGCGCGCGGGGTTGCATCGTACCGTTGCGGGTCCGGGGCGGCTATATTCGCGGTCTACTGGCGAAGTTGGGCCCCCGCCGACGCCTGCGGGGCGCGGTCCAGGCGCCAAGTGCAGCCTGGCGCGGACAATGAGGCGCATGAGGAGGGCGGTGCTTGGAACCTGTGGAGAACGCGAGCAGACTACTGGATGAGATGCGGGGAGGCGCCGCCGCGATCGACGCCGCGCCTTCCCGCAACGGTACGTCGGCGGTCGCGGACTCCCCGCTGAAGCCCGCTTCGGCGGGCCCGCGCGAGCCGGCCTCCGACCGCAGGGCAGACGACCACCTCCGTGTCCGGCTGGGTCTCCAGCGCCGGGCCGCCTCCAACGTCCGCCGGCACGTCGTCCGTTCCGCCCGCCGGCTCTCCGTCCTCTTCCTCGCCGATCTGGGTGCCGTCTGCGGCGTCGATCTCCTGGTCCGCACCGTCCGCCAGGGCGGGGTGCTGGGCGATTCGTTCGCGTCGGCGTTTCACGCGCTCTTCCCGGCCGGCTCGATCGCAAGTCCGCAGTACCTCGTCGCCCTCTTTCTCGCACTCTTCATCACCGGCAACTACGGCACCGGCGATCAGCGCCGCAGTCCCCGCCGCCTTTTCGGCGCGGTCTGGCTGGCGGCGCTGCTCCAGGTCTGGACGGCGGTCTGGTCGCGTGGATTCGATCTCGGCGCCCTCCAGTACTTCTGCACCGCGGTCGTGGTGTGGAATGCGCTGCTGCTCGACCGGCTCACGGTGGACCGGATCGTCGCCTGGCTGTCGCCGCCGGACTCGCATGCCGCCCGGACGGTGTTCATCGGGCCGGCCGAAGAGTGCCGCGACGCGGCGACCCACCCGGCATTCAGGCCGGGCGGCGAGTACGCCTGCAAGGGGTTCCTCGATGTGCGGTCGCCGGCGGCAGCCGATGCGCTCGGCGCCATCGCGGACCTGCCGAAGCTGCTGCACGATGCCCGGGTCGAGACGGTGGTGGTCTGCGGCTACCTCCCCGATCGCGAGCTGCAGGACGTCGTGAACATCTCCCTCGCGGCGGGGTGCCAGCTCCTGTCGGTCCCCCGGTCGATCGAGGTCGCCGGCGTCCATCCCTCGCTCGTCTGGCGCAGGGGCCGGCCGCTGATGGAGCTGACGGCGCCCAAGCTGCAGGGGCAGCAGCTCGCGACCAAACGCGCGGTGGACGTCATCGGCGCCACGCTCGGCCTGGTCATCCTGTCGCCGGTGCTGGTGGTGATCGCCATCGCGGTGGCGCTCGATTCGCGCGGGCCGGTGTTCTTCCGCCAGGAGCGGGTCGGGGTCGGCGGTCGCCGGTTCCGCGTCTGGAAGTTCCGCACCATGCAGCACGGCGCGTCCGACCGGACCCACCGCGACCTGGTCACGCGAATGCTCGCGGGCGATGAGCAGGGGACCAAGCAGACCGGCGCCGACGGCCGCGACGTCTTCAAGCTGGTGAACGATCCGCGGGTCACCCGGCTGGGTGCCTTCCTGCGGCGGACCTCGCTGGACGAGCTGCCCCAGCTGATCAATGTCCTCGCCGGCGAAATGAGTCTCGTGGGTCCGCGGCCGCCCGTGCCCTACGAGTTCGAGGCGTACGATCACTGGCAGTTCGACCGACTGCAGGTGCGCCCGGGGATCACCGGGCTGTGGCAGGTCTCCGGCCGGAACCTGCTCTCCTATCGCCAGATGTGCGAGCTCGACGTGGAGTACGTGAGGCGCTGGTCGGTCGGGCTCGATCTCCGCATTCTGTTCCGGACCATCCCGGTCGTACTGTTCAACTCCGGCCGCGCGGCGTAGCCGGCCCTCACAGAGAAGGTTCATGAAGACCTACGGCGTAGGCGTGATCGGCTGCGGCTACTGGGGCCCGAACCTGGTGCGCAACTTCGCGCGAAACCCGCGGACCCAGGTGCTGGCGGTCTGCGATTCGCGCCTCGAGCGCGCCGCCAAGGTCGGGGCCGAGTTCCGCATCCCGACGATCACCGACAGCGTGGCCGAGCTCATCGCCACGCCGGGGATCGACCTCGTCGTGGTCGCGACGCCGTCGTTTACGCATTTCGAGCTGGCGCGCGCGGCGCTCGAGGCCGGGAAGCACGTCCTCGTCATGAAGCCGCTGGCCACAACCGCCGAGCATGCCGAGGAGCTCTGCCAGCTGGCGGAGCGGAAGGGACGGCTCCTGGCGGTGGACCACACCTTCGTCTTCACCGGCGCCGTGCGCCACATGCGCGCGCTGATCGACGCCGGCGAGATCGGCGACCTCTACTACTTCGACTCGGTCCGCATCAACCTCGGCCTCATCCAGACCGACGTGAACGTCGTGTGGGACCTGGCGCCGCACGATGTGTCGATCATGGACTATCTCATCGGCCAGGAGCCGGTCAGCGTCGCCGCACAGGCGGCCGGGCACGGCGGGAGCCCCACCGAGAACATCGCCTATCTCACCGTCCGCTATTCGGGCTCGCTGCTCGGCGCGGTGCACGTGAACTGGCTCGCGCCGGCCAAGGTCCGCCGGACGATCGTCGGCGGTTCCAAGCGGATGATGATCTACGACGACATGGAGCCCAGCGAGAAGCTCAAGGTGTACGACAAGGGCGTCTCGATCTCGAGCGATCCGAGCGACGAGTACCAGTTCATGATCTCGTACCGCTCGGGCGACATGCACGCGCCCAAGCTCGACACCCGCGAGGCGCTGGCGGTCGAGGCGGAGAACATCGTGGCCGCCATGGACGGGCGTGAGGCGCTGGTATCGGACGGCCGGGCCGGCGCGCGCGTGGTGCGGATTCTCGAGGCGGCCCAGCGTTCGATCGAGCAGGGCGGGGTGCTGGTCGGCCTGAACGGCGCGGTGGCCGCGGTCGGCGACTGACGTGGAGCTGAGCCGCGCTGAACGTGACGAGCTCCTCCGGCGCGTCGCCCCCGACGTCCGTCTCGGCCGCAACGTTCGGATGTACGCGTTCGTCAATCTGTACGGCTGCACCATCGGCGACGACACCTCGATCGGCACCTTCGTGGAGATCCAGAAGGGCGCCGTCATCGGGGCGCGCTGCAAGATCCAGAGTCACACCTTCGTCTGCGAAGGGGTGACGATCGAGGACGAGGTCTTCGTCGGTCACAACGTCAGCTTCATCAACGACACCTACCCGCGCGCGACCGCCGGCGGCGCGCCCCAGACCGAAGCCGACTGGACGCTCGTGCCGACGCTCGTCAAGCGGGGTGCTTCGCTGGGCACCGGCTCGACGATCCTGGGCGGCGTCACTATCGGGGAAGGCGCGATCGTCGGCGCCGGCTCGGTGGTGACCCGCGACGTGCCCGCGCGCGCCGTCGTCGCCGGCAACCCGGCCCGTCTCCTTCGCACCCTCCCGGACTCCGCCCGGTGATCCGCCGGGCGCTGCGGTTCGCGACTCTCGTCGCTGCCGCCGCGTCCTCCCTGCTTTCAGCCTGCCTCGACCGCGGTCCCGAGGATCTGCTCGGCAACTCCGCACCCGACCCGCTCGGACGTCAGGTCTGGACCCTGATCCTCGCCGACGGCGCGGGGCAGGTCTGGGTGGCGCAGTCCGACTCGGCGTTGGCCGCGCACGGCGACACGCCGGCGGCTGCCTCGGCGTCGCTCTGGTCCGCCCTCGATGCCGCGCCTGAGCTTCGCGATCTGGTGTTCACCGCCCAGGTAGAGGGCCGGGAAATGAGCTGGACGCTGGCCCACAACGGCGAGCCGATCGGCACCGGCCGGGGCGCACTCCTCGCCTACGTCGGCGGCCGGAGTGCGCCGAGGTTCGCCGGCACGGCGACGGTCACGCTCGGCGGGACAGTGCGGAGCGTGCGATTCGACGCGATCGGCGGCCTGCCGATGCCGTCCGAGCCGGTCGCGCCGCCTCCCCAGCTGCCGCCGGCGATCGCCGCCGGCGGGGTCATCACGCTCCGGGTGGATGACTGCGCGGCCTCCGACTCGGTCTCGCTCGAGCTGCTCGTTCGGCATCATCTGGTCGCGTCGTTCGCTGTGCCGACCCGCCTCGTCGGTCGGCCCGGCCGCTGCCCTCAGCGGCTGCTCGACAGCATGGCGGCGCACGGCGATGCGATCGAGGCACACTCGCGATTCCACGGCACGGCACCGGCCTCGTTCGCGGATTTCTACCTCGAAGTGGTGGGCGCGAGCCGGGACCTGCAGGCGATGGGGTTCGATCCGCGTGTCTTCGTGCAGCCCGGCACCTGGCAGACTGGGGCCGCGTCGTTCGATTCGCCCGAGAAGCTGCGCACGCCGTACGGCGCGTTGCTGCGCCGCATGTATCGCGCGGTCGAGGCCTACCAGACTCAGGAACCCGCCGTGCCCTATCCAGGCGACGGCCGCTGGCCCTACGCCGGGGAGATCCGCTACTACAACGCGGACCGGCTCGCCGCCTTTCTCCGCGATGCCTCGGCCCGCGGACAATGGGTGGAGCTGATGTGGCATTCGGGAGATCAGCCGTGGGCCGCGCTCGATGCCCGGCTCGCGGTGATCGAGGCGCTGCAGGACAGCGGGTACGTCGTCAACGTGACGTTCCGCGACGCGCTCCGCGCGGCGGCACCACCGCCCTGACGGTCGTCGTGGCCGACTGGCGAGCACCCCTCCCGCACGGCTAGAATCCCTCCCGCCCGAACCGTCTCTCACTCTCAGCCCGGTGTTGTCATGCCCAGTGCGACCGCTTCCGATACCATCGCCGCCATCCCCTTCCTGGACCTCGTCGCCCAGCACCGTCCCCTCGAGGAGGAGCTGGTGGCGGCGTTCCGCCGGGCGGTGCAGACGGCGGGTTTCGTGGGGGGGCCGGAGGTGGCTGCCTTCGAGCGGGAGTTCGCTGCGTACGTCGGTGCCGCGGAATGTGCAGGGGTGAACAGCGGCACCGACGCGCTGCGCTTCGCGTATCAGGCGCTCGGCCTCGGCGCCGGCGATGAAGTGATCACGGTGCCGAACACGTTCATCGCGACGACGGAGGCGATCACGCAGGCCGGGGGCGCTATCCGCTTCGTGGACATCGACGATGCGACGATGACGATGGATCCCGCCGCGGTCGAGGCCGCCATCACGCCGCGCACCGCCGGCATCGTCCCGGTGCATCTGTACGGCCAGTCGGCCGACATGGATCCGATCGTGGAGATCGCCCGCCGGCACGGCCTCTGGATCGTCGAGGACGCGGCGCAGGCTCACGGCGCGCGCTACCGTGACCGGTCGGTCGGCACGATCGGCGAGATGGCGGCCTACAGCTTCTATCCGGGGAAGAATCTCGGCGCCTGCGGCGAGGGTGGAGCGGTCGTCGCGCGCGACGCCGGCCGGCTCGAGCCGGTGCGCCAGCTGCGCGAGCACGGGCAGGCGAAGAAGTACTATCACGATACGGAGGGCTACAATGGGCGCCTGCACGCGATCCAGGCGGCGTTTCTCCGCATCAAGCTGCCGCACCTCGACGAGTGGACCGAAGGCCGCCGGCGCGCCGCGGCGCTTTACCGGGCCGCGCTCGCCGACATCGCGGAGATCCGGGTTCCGACCGAGGCAGACTACGCGCGTCACGTCTACCATCTCTTCGTGATTCGCGCGGAGCGGCGGGACGCGCTGCAGCAGCATCTCACCGCAGAGAAGATCGGCACCGGCCTCCATTACCCGCTGCCGCTTCACCTTCAGCAGGCCTACCGGTCGATGGGACTCGGTGCCGGGAGCTTCCCGGTCACCGAGCGCGCGGCGGAGACGCTGCTCAGCCTTCCGATGTTTCCGGAGCTCACCGAGGCGCAGGTGGATCGCATCGCGGATGCGATCCGCCGGTTCTATCGGGGCTGAGACTCCGCCAGCAGCTCCTCATACAGCGTCCGCAGTCTCGCCGCGTCGTCCGCCCAGCGGAGGCCGCCCGCCGCCGCCTGGGCGGCGCGGGCACGTTCGATCCGCGCGCCGGGCGTGGCCGCGGCGAATGCGGCGATGGCGCGGGCCGCGTCGCCGGCGTCATCCGGCGTGAAGTACCACCCGCACTCCTCCGGGAAGTACTCCAGATAGGTCGGAATCCGCGGCGCGATGATCGGGATGCCGAGGTGGATGTATTCGAGGAGCTTGGTGGAGAGGGAGTAGCGGGTCATGACGTTGAGCCGCGTCGGCACGAGGCCCGCGTGGTACGCGGTGAGTCGCTCGCGCAGCTGGTCGTGCGTCAGCGTGCCGCGCAAGTGCACCTGCCCACCCAGGCCCAGCCGCGCGATCTGCGCCTCGAGGGCGGGAACGGCGGGGCCGCCTCCGTAGAGGTCGAGCTCGACTTCGAGTCCGCCTTCGCGCGCGGCGTCGACGGCGGCAATTGCAAGGTCGAGTCCGTACATGGCGGTGAGCGTGCCGTGGTAGACGAGCCGGAGCGGCCGGCCGGCTTCGCCAGTGGGGGAACGGAGCGGGCCGAATTCCGCGGGGTCGGTGAGGTTGTGGATGACCTCGATCCGCTCCCCCGGGCGCGCCTCGCGGGCCCGGAGCGCGGCCGCGATCGGCCGGTTGACGGTGATGGTCACGTCGGCCTGTCGCCGGGACCAGCGTTCGAGGATGAGAGCGATCCTTTCGGCGAGCGCTCCGGCGGCACCGCCGAACTTCGACCGGGTGAACTCGGGAAAGATCTCGTGCAGGTCGAGGATTGCCCGCGCTCCCCGGCGAAGCGCCGGGCGTACGCCACCGATCAGGAAGTCCGGCAGGGTATGCACGTGCACCACCCGGGCGTTGCGGAAGCGGGAATCCCGCCGGAAGAGCGCATGAACCCGGAGGAGGAAGTCCGTATATTCCACCACGTACTTCGCGAGCGATCCGCGGCGGCGGCGACCAGGCAGCCGCACCACCACGACCCGGCCGCGGTGGCCGACGGGTCTCGGGTCGCGTCCGTCCTGGAGCACGATGATCGCCACACGACGGCCGGTCTCGGCGGCGACCATTGCCTCCCGGCGGGGCCGGGGGTCGTCGGGAAACGACGTGTGGGCGACGTGCACGATGTCGAACGGCCGGCGGGCTGGGGGCAACGAGATCCTCGGGCAGATCGTGGGGGAGCGCTGGGACGCGCGAAAGCTGGCGCGACCGGCCGGTGAATCAAGGGGCGAAAGGAATCTCGTGAGCGGCAGTGTGGCGCTGTGCTACGGCACGCGGCCCCAGGTGATCAAGGCGAGCCGCGTGCGGCGCGCACTTGGCGACGTGGGCCCGGTGTTCGCCATCGACACCGGCCAGCATTACGACTACGCGCTGAACGAGCTGCTCTACGATCAGCTGGGCGTCGCCCCACCGGACCTGTGTCTCGAGGTCGGATCGGCCTCGCACGCAGAGCAGACCGCCGCCATTCTGCGGGCGATCGAGCCCGTCTTCCGGGAGCGCCGACCCCGCGCGGTGGTCGTCATCGGCGACACCAACTCCACCCTCGGCTGCGCGCTCGCGGCGGCGAAGCTCCGCATTCCCGTCGTCCACGTCGAGGCCGGCCTCCGCGCGGCCGATATTCACATGGCCGAGGAGCTCAACCGCCGCGCGGTGGACGCCGTGGCGTCGGTGCTGTGCACGCCGTCGGCGGCTGCGACGGAGCGAATGCGGCGCGAGCGGCCCGACGCATCAACCATCGAGACCGGCGACGTCGCCTATGATGTGTTGCTGTCGCGACTCGGCACCCTCCCCGACGTGCGTCACCTTCTGCCGACTGCGGCCGATGCGGGCTACGCCTTCGCGACGCTGCATCGCGCGGAGCTGACCGACTGCCCGCAGCATCTCGTCTCCGTCCTCACCGCACTCGGCCGCCTTCCGCTTCCCGTCGTCCTCGCCTTGCATCCGCGGACTCGAGTCGCGCTGGAGTCGGCCCGGTGGCCGATGCCGGAGTCGCCCGGCCTGCGCATGATGCCGGCAGTCGGCTATCTGGAGAGCCTCGCGCTCGCTGCGGGCGCGCGGGCCGTGATCACCGATTCGGGTGGTGTGCAGCGGGAGGCGTACTGGCTCGGTGTTCCCTGCATCACCGTGCGGACCGAGACCGAGTGGACCGAGACGGTCGAACTGGGCGCTAACCGCCTCATCCCGCCGGAGGAGGCTGGGCATGGACTCGCGCACGCCGTCGCCCAGGCGCTCGCCGCGCCGCGCGGCTGGTCCCGTGCTGCGTATGGCGACGGTACGGCGGCGCCGCGCATCGCGGCCGCGGTCGCGGCACTCATCGCCCAGTCCGCCGTGCCGGCGGCGGCGGACTGACGATGTGCGGCATCTGCGGGATCGCCGGATCGGCGCCCGACTTCGACGCGGGAGCGGCCGTCGAGCGCCTGACGACGGCGCTCACCCATCGCGGCCCCGACGGATTCGGCTACCACTTCCTCGCCGGGCGCCGGGCCGCGCTCGGTCACCGGCGGCTGAGCATCGTCGATCTCGCCTGCGGCGGCCAGCCGATGACGAACGAGGACGCCAGCATGTGGCTGGTGTACAATGGCGAGATCTACAACCACATGGAGCTGCGCGCCGAGCTCGAGCGCCGCGGACACCGCTTTCGCTCCCGGGCCGACACCGAGGTGGTGCTGCACGGCTGGGAGGAGTGGGGACCCGCCGTCCTCGAGCGCCTGAACGGCATCTACGCCTTCGGCCTCTTCGACGGCCGCGCCGGCGGAGCGGGCGAGCTCTGGCTCGCGCGTGACCCCGTCGGAGCCAAGCCGCTCTACCTCGGCCATCGCGACGGGGTGATGTGGTTTGCGAGCGAGCTCGGCGCGGCTCGGGAGGCGGGGGTGGTGGACGAGACGCTCCGCCCGGAGTCCGTCGGCGAGTACCTCGTCTACCGCTTCGTCCCCGCGCCGGCCACGATCTTCCGCCGCGCCTGGAAGGTACCGCCGGGGCACCTGTGCCGGATCGATCTGGCCCGGCCCGTGGCGGACCCGGTCTTCACGCCGTTCACGCCGCCCTTCTCCCCGGCGACGATGCCCGGCTCGCGCGGCGAGTGGGAGGAGGCGCTTCGCGACGGGCTCCGCGCGGCGGTGACGCGTCAGCTCATGTCTGACGTGCCGGTCGGCTCGCTGCTCTCGGGCGGCGTCGATTCCACGGTGGTGACCGGATTCATGCGCGACGGTCTTGCCGCGCCGCCGCAGGCCTTCGCCATCGGCTTCACCGGCGCGGACGCACCCGATGAGCTCGGCGCCGCGCGCGCCGCTGCCGCGGCGCTGGGGGTGCCGCTCGATGAGGTCGCGGTCACGGAGTCGCAATACCTGGAGCGGTGGCCGTCGCAGATCGCGTCGCTCGGCGAGCCGGTCGCGAACTCGGGTGTGCTGCTGCTCGACCTGCTTTGCGAGCGGGTCGGGCGTACCCACAAAGTGGTCCTCACGGGGCAGGGAGCCGATGAGCCGCTCGGCGGCTACCCGCGCCATGCCGCCGAGCGCTTTGCGGGCGCGCTGCGATTCCTCTCTCCGCTGCTCGCGCGGCTGCCCGAGCGGTTCGCGTCGAGCGACCGAGTCGCCCGCGTGCGGCGGCTGGCCACCGTGCGAGACGAGGCGCGGCGCTTCGCCGAGACGCTCGCGGTGTTCGGTCCGCGAGAGGCGGCGGCGCTGAGCGCAGGTCACCTCGATCCCGATGCGCTGGTCGAGCCGGTTCGCCGCTGGCTGCCACCAGCGGGCGACGGCGACTCCCTCAACCGGCTGCTCCGCACCGACGCGCGACTCTCCCTGGCCGACGATCTGCTGACGATCGCCGACCGGACGTCGATGCGCTCTTCAGTCGAGCTGCGCGTTCCCTTCCTGGACCTCGAGTTCCTCGCGCTGGTGGACCGCATGCCGGGGCGCTACAAGGTTTCCCGTGTCGGCGAGCGGAAGTGGCTCTATCGTCGCGCGGTCGCGCCGCTGGTGCCGGCCGAGCTCCGCGCGAGGCTCCTTGGCCCGGGCGCGCGACTCGGTGGGAAGCTCGGCTTCTCGACGCCGCTCGACCGGTGGTTCGCCTCCTGGGTTCGCCGGGATGCCGAGTCCTATCTGACCGGACCGGGCTCACGGGTGCCTGGCGTGCTTGCGGCGGGACCGGTTCGGGATCTGCTGGCTGGGGTGCGGGACCGCGGCTTGCCGCGCGGCCGGCAGCTCCTGTCACTCTACGTGCTCGAGACCTGGCTGCGCGCGCTGGACGGGGCGCCGGCGTCGGTGCTCCGCGCGACGGCGGCGGTGGGCTGACGATGTGCGGCTTCGCCGGCATCGTAGACCTGCGGCGGGGGCCGCCTGCGTCTCTGGGACGCGTGGCGGACGCTCTCGCCCATCGCGGGCCCGATTCGCGCAGGGAGTGGCGCCAGGGGCCGTGCGCCCTCGTGCACTGCCGGCTTCGCGTGCTCGATCTCTCCGCCCGGGCCGACCAGCCGATGGAGTCGGAAGCGGGGCGCGTCGTCGTCGCCTACAACGGCGAGATCTACAACTTCCGCGAGCTTCGCACTGAGCTGCAGGCGGCCGGCTGGGCGTTCACGACCAGCTCCGACACCGAGGTACTGCTGGCCGGCTACCAGGCGTGGGGCACCGCGGTGTTCGGGCGGTTGCGCGGCATGTTCGCCGCCGCGTTCTGGCAGCCCGATGCGCAGCGGCTCACGCTGGCGCGCGATCCGCTCGGGAAGAAGCCGCTGGTCTACACGGAGTCGGCCGGTCGCATCGCCTTCGCGTCGAGCATCGGGGCGCTGCTGCCGATGCTCGACGCGACGCCGGCGGTGGACCGCCGCGCACTCGACTGCTACCTCGGTCACACCGTCATCCCCTTCGAGCACGCGATCTTCGAAGGGGTGACGAAGCTGCCGCCCGGCGGGCTCCTCGAATGGACGCCAGCCGGGTCGCGGACGAGTCGCTTCTGGCGCGTGCCCGCCGCTCCGGCCGCGGTGTCGGTGCCTGTCGAGGAGGCGGCCCCGGAGCTCGAGCGGCTGCTGCGCCAGGCGGTGCGGCGGCGGCTCGAGAGCGACGTCCCGCTGGGCCTCTTCCTGAGCGCCGGATTCGATTCGAGCCTGGTGGCGGCCCTTGCGGCGCAGGAACACGGCGGCCGACTCGTCGCAGTGACGGCCGGGACCGTCGGCTCGGGCTACGACGAGCGGTCGGCGGCCGCGCTGGTCGCTGCGCGCTACGGGCTCGACCACCGGTTGCTCGAGGTTCCCGCGCTCTCGGCTGCGTCGCTCCCGATGCTGCTGGGCGAGCTGGGCGAGCCGTTCGGCGATTCCTCGATCCTGCCGTCGTATGATGTGGCCCGCGCGGCGCGGCGCGAAATCACCGTCGCGCTGACGGGAGACGGCGGCGACGAGTCGTTCTTCGGCTACGCGACCTTCCGCGGGGTGCGGATGGGCGAGCAGCTCCGGCGATGGGTGCCGCTGCCGGTGCGTCGGCTGCTCCATGGCGCGACGAGGGGCGTGACCAGGGAGGGATGGCTGCGGCGTGCCGGCGCGCTGTTCGAATACGGCGTCGGGCCGATCAGCGAGAGTTACCGGAACCGCATGGGCTTCGATGCCCGCACGCGAGCCGCGCTCCTCCGCGGCAGCGTTCCCGGCCACCAGGCGGAGCACGTCTACGCCGAGCGGCTCGAGCGATTCCGCGCCCTGCCCGATGCCGATGCGCTCCGGCGCACCTTCTTCGAGACGTACCTGCCCAACGACTACCTGGTCAAGGTGGATACCGCGACGATGGCCGCGTCGCTCGAGGCGCGCTCGCCGTTCCTCGACGTCGACGTGGTGGAGTTCGCGCTCAGTCTGCCGGAGGCGACCGCGTTCCGCGGGGCACAGCTGAAGGCGCTGCTCCGCCCGCTCGTGAGCCGACTCCTTCCGCCCGAGATTCTCCAGCGGCCGAAGACCGGGTTCGGCGTCCCGGTGGGCCACTGGATGCGCGGTCCCCTCGCGGGCGCGCTCGAGGAATTCGTGTTCCGGAGCGACACGGCGATGGCCGGGCTGGTCGATCCGGGCGTGGCCCGCCGGGTGTACGACGCGCACCGTGCGGGGGCGGATCACGGAACCCGTCTCTGGTCGCTGCTCTGTCTGGGGGTCTGGTCGGCGGTCGTGCTGGAACGCCGGTGGCCCGCGACCGACCCGCTGCCGGTGGGCGGCGCGCGGAGCGTGCGCGCGGCATGACCCACCCCGACGCTCCGCTCCGGGTGCTCACCGTCACGAACATGTACCCGTCGGCGGCCCGGCCGTACTTCGGCATCTTCGTCAAGCGGCAGGTCGAGGCCGCGCGCGAGGCCGGCGTGGAGATGGCGGTCGAGGTCATCGCGGCCGACCGCGGTGAGGCCGACTATTTCCTGGCGCGCGGGCGGATCGCGCGCGCCATCCGGGAGTTCCAGCCCGATCTTCTGCACTGTCATTACGGGTATACCCCACTGGCCGCCGCATTCACCGGCGTCCCGTACCTGCTGACGCTGTGCGGCGACGATCTCAACGGGCAGGCGGATGGCCACGGCGGACTCACGATGAAGAGCACGGCCGGCATCTTCGTGAGCCAGGTCTTCGCCGCGGCGGCACGTCACGTGATCGTGAAAAGCGAGGCGATGCGGCGCGATCTGTGGCCCGTCTCGCGCGCCAAGACGGACGTGCTCCCGAACGGGGTGGACACCCGCATCTTCCTGCCGGGCTCGCGCGCCGAGGCGCGCGCGCGGCTCGGCCTGCCGGCGACGGGGCTCGTCATCGGGTTCGTCAACAGTGTGGGGCAGGCCACCAAGCGGCTCGATGTGGCGGAGGCGGTGCGCGACGAGCTGACGGACCGGCGCGTCGCGGCGCGCCTGCTGGTGGCCGAGTCGGTGCCGGCCGATGAGATGCCGTGGCACTACCGCGCCTCGGATTGCCTCCTCGTGACGTCCGACAGCGAGGGGGCCCCGAACGTCGTGAAGGAGGCGCTCGCCTGCGGCGTTCCGGTGGTGAGCGTGCCGGTCGGCGATGTGGCGGAGGTACTCGAAGGCCCTGCGATGGGTGCCATCGCGCCGCGGGATCCGCATGCGCTGGCGGATGCGATCGAGGCGCTCGCCCCCGGCGGCGACGTGCGGCCGTCGCTCCTCCCCGAGCGGTTCACGTCCGAGGCGATGGTGCGGCGTCTGCTCGCGATCTACCGGCACTGCATCGCATGACCACGCTCTCGGTCGAGCTCGAAGGCGGCGTCCCCGCGGCGCCGGAGGCGGTCGGGCCGGGGTGGAGGACGCTGGCGCTCCTCCTCGCCGTTCCTGCCTGCCTCATCGGCATCTTCGCGTATCCGAATGTCCAGCTGGCGACGATGCCGCTGTCGGTGTCGCTGCCGATCCTCCTCGCCGTCGCGGCGGGGATCGTGCTCGCCGGCCGCGCCCGCCTGCTGATCCTGCTGCCGCTGATCTCCGCCTTCCTGCCGTCGCCGGAGCTGGGATTCGTCGCGTACCTGGTTGCGCTCGGGTTCTTCCTTCTGGTGTACGGCGGGGCCCGGTTGGTACGGCCGCTCGACGCGCTCGACTGGGCGCTCCTCGCGGTGCTGTTGTGGACGCTGATGAGCTGGCTCGTGAATCTCGGCGACCAGACCGACCTCTGGTCGCTGCCGGTGTTCACGCTGACCTTCCTCGCCCCGTGGCTGCTGCTCTTCACGGCGCGGGCCGCGGCGTGGTCGCCGGCGGACCTCGGGGCGATCACCGTAACGTACGCGGCCCTGGTCACGTCGCAGCTCGCCCCCGCGTTCCTCAAGCCGATCGTGCTCCGGATGCCGGAGGCGTTCAGCGTTCCACTGATCCCGCTTCAGGTGACGAAGGTGGCGCTGATCCGGAACTTCCTGGCGGCGGGGGATGCATCCGACATGACCTCGGGGACGACGCCGAGCGCCCATCATCTCGGGATCGCGCTCCTCCTCTTTGCGGTCTTTCTGGTCGCGCTGAACGCCGCCTCACGCCGGCGGGTGCTCGTCTGGCTCCTGGCCGCGGTCGTGTTCGTCTTCCTGATGACCGACTCGAAGCACGTCATCCTGTCGGCGGTGCCCGCCGGACTCGTCTTTGCCGCCATCGTGCTCTGGCCCGCGCTGGCGGCGCGGTGGCGGCGGGTGCTCACCGTGGCGGGAGTGATCGTTGCGGTGACTGTCGGTCCGCTGCTCGCGGTCAAGGCAGCGCGGATCCTGGTGGACGGGCTCTGGCGGCCGTACATCGTGCTCGCGAAGATCAATCCGAAGGTCCAGCTCGTCATGCGCACCGGCGAGCTGCTGAGCCACGGAAGTCTCGACACCTGGATCGGCTATGGCCCCGGCAGCTACGCGACGCGGGCGGCGACGATCCGCGCCACCGATGTGCTGTTCAAGGAGGCGCAGCGGCTGCCTGATTTCATTCCGCCGTACACCTCACCCGCGTACCGCTCGGTTGCCTACGACCTCTACACCGCGGACATCGTGGCCACCGCCCAGTTCCGGAGCGGCGTGCTCACCAATCCGTTCAGCAGCCTGATCGGAATCGTCGGGGAATACGGCATCGCCGGCTCCGCAGTCGTCGCGCTCTTCCTGTGGTTGCTCGCGCGGGCGGGGTTCCGGCGGTGGAGGGACGAGGGAGCGGACCGGCGGGTACGCGCGGCGGGCGCGACGCTGGGGTTCGCGGTGCCGTTCCTGGTCTGTCTCGGGATCTTCGACAGCTACTTCGAGCAGCCGGACATCACGGCGGCGATCGTGACGCTCGCGCTGCTGGCGCTGGCGGATGGAACCGGACGGTGGGTTACGCGGAGCGGCGCCGGCGGAGGGACGAGCGGAACTGGGCGTACCCTGCCGGATCCAGCTGCTGCACCGACCACCCTGTCGCCTTGAAGGCGGCCCAGGCGACGGCCAGCGCGCCGGCGAGGATCGCGCCGGTAATCGTCATTCGCGTCCGGCGGGGGAAGTCGCGGTACACCGGCGCCACCGGCGCCTGCACGAGCGTGAACACCGGCGTGTCCCTGACCTCATCCATCTGCGCGTCCTGGAGCTCGCGCGCGAGCCGGCCGTATTCCTCGGTCAGGAGCTCGATGCGGCGCTGGAGCTGCTCGCGCTGAAACGCGAGCCTGGGGATGTCCATGACGCCTGCCCGGTTGGCCTCGAGAAAGGCGCGCATCGCGCCTTCCGCCTCCGACAGCTTGCCGCGCGCGGTGACCAGCTCGCGCTCCGCGAACCGCCGCCGCTCCGACGCGGCCGAGCGGCGGGTCTCGTAGTTGAACTGTTCGAGGTGCGCGTACAGCCGGCCGGCCACGTCGGCGGCGAGCTGCGCGTCCGGCAGCGTCACGTTCAGCGTAATGGTGCCGGTGCGGTCGTTCGTCGTCGTCCCGACGGCGCGGCTCGAGAGGTAGTCGACAGCGTTGTTGACGCGGTGCGCACTGTCGGGTCCGCCGATGTGCAGGATGTCGAGCAGCGCTCGGCGGTGCGCACGGTCGGCCGGATCGGGAAAGGAATCGAGCGCCACGCGCGTGAGCACGTCGCGGCCCACGATGACGTCGGCGTAGAACTGGAGGGAGCGCGTACCGCCGAGGGAGCCGGCGCCGAGCTGGCCCGCGAGGGCGGCGAGCCCGCTCGCGGCCGACGGATTGAGGGTCCGCTCCTCGAGAGCGAACTTCGCCGTGGCACGATAGCGCGGGCGCGCCGCCAGGGCGTAGGCCGCGGTGAGGGCGCCACCGACGAGACCACACACGAGAATCAGCCGCCAGCGCGAGGCGACGGCGGCGGCGACGCGGAGCAGGGAGGTCTGACGAGGCGGCTCGGCCGGCTCGGCCACGGGACCTGCAGGTGGATTCATAGAAGCGCGAAACGTCGCGCGGCACGCGAGTGACGTCAAGGGAGGAGTGCTTGCACCTCTGCATTGCGGTCGCGGCGGCGGTGGTCACCGGCGCGGTGCTCCGGCTCGGCCCGGGGATGCGCTGGCGTCGCCACGGCATGGACAGCGGGTACCACATGCTGCTCCGGCGCGAGATCCGTCGCAACCGGATGCGCATGCCGCGGAAGGTCGCGGCGATGCACCTGGACGAGCAGCAGACCTACCCGTGGGGCTACCACTGGCTCCTCGCGCTCTTCCCGGCGCGGCTGCTCGCCGCCGTGCCGCCGCTGCCGACGGTGCTGATCGACGGCCTGCACACGGCAGCGGTCGCCTGCCTCGCGGCCGTGCTCGGACCAGCCGCGTTCCCCGGTGTCACGGCGCCGGCCGCCGCGCTCGTCGCCGGCCTCCTCTTCGCGACTGCACCCGCGCTCCTCGTCGTCGGGATCGGTCCTCGCGCCTACGAGATCACGCCGAGGCCGTTCGGCGAGCTGCTGTATTCGCTGCTGATGATCGCGGCCGGCGCTGCCGCCGCGGGCGGGCCGTGGTGGACGCTGGCAGCGGCCGCCGCCGCGGGCGCCATGCTCCTCGTCTCGAGCAAGTTCGCGGCACAGGTTCTCCTCTTCTGCGCGCCGGTAAACGCCCTCGTGGCGCACAGCTGGCTTCCGCTGGCGCTGCCACCCCTCGCGCTCGTCTCCGCGCTGATCCTGTCCGGCGGGCGGTACCGCCACGTGCTGGCGGCCCACGTCCGCCATCTTCTGATCTTCCGCCGACGCATTCAGCACGAGCACTCGGCGCTGCGCGACCGGAACGACTGGCGGCTGCTGGGCGGCGCGATCGCCGCGGTGGCGCGCCATCCCGGTGACCGGGCGGCGGCGGTCGAGCTCGCTCGCGTGGCGGAGCACAACACGATCCTCCAGTTCGTGCTGCGCAACATTCTCTGGTGCGGGGTGATGGCGCTCGTTCTTGCGGGGATCTACCCGGCCTGGCAGCCGGCGGCGGGCGGGTGGTATCGCTGGCTCGTGGCGTGGGCGGTCGCGCCGGTCATCCCGTTCCTGGTGACCTCGCTTCGCTCGGTCCGGTTTCTGGGCGAGGCGGAGCGGTACCCCGAGTACGCCGTAGCGCCCGTCAGCGTGCTCGCCGGCGCGGCGCTCGCCGGTGCCGGCTGGTCAGCGTGGTGGATCGGCGTGGTCTACGTGGTGCTGCTGGTGCCGGCGTTCGCCTACTCGCTGGCGCGGCAGCGCTGGAACAGTCGCCGGGGCGTCGGCCCCGAGATGCGCGAGCTGACGGCATTTCTCCGGAGCATTCCCGAGGGCACGGTCGTCGTGCCGGTCCCGTGGTACAGCGCCTATGTGCTCGCGCCCCAGCTCGAGCTGCGGTTTCTGGTGAGCAACGACGGCAGCGTGTGGTACCGCGACTACGACCGGATCTTCACCGCCTATCCCTGGCCCGTGCCCGACCGCGCCGCCTGGCGCGAGCGCTATGGCGCCCGTCTCGTCCTGGTGGAGACACCGCTCCTGACCGAAGCGCCGGCGGGGTTCCCGCCCTACGACTTCTCCGATCTGCCGCTCGTCTTCGAGAACCCGCGGTTCCAGGTCTTCGCGCTGGGAGATGCATAGCGGCAAGCCCCGGCCGCGCTTAGACTTGTCGCCGTGCGGCGCCTCTCCTTCCTGCTCAAGGATTCCCTGGTTTACGGTCTTGCCGGAGCGGTCAACCGCTTCGTCAAGGTCCTGCTCGTTCCGGTCGTCGCCCGTGCCTTCCCGGTCGAGATCTTCGGCGCCTACGATGCCGCCGGCGTGTACGTGTACACGTTCGCGGTGCTCGCCGTCCTCGGCCTCAACTCCTCCGTGATCATCATTGCGACCCGGGACCTCTCCCACGCCGATCAGGGGAAGCTGAGCGAGACGGCGGGGATCGGGCTCCGCATGGTCACGCTGGCGGCGATCGTCGCAACCGCGCTCCTGTTCCTCGCCCCGACGCTGTCGAGCCAGGTGCTGCTGGGAACGCCGGTGTACGGGCGGGAGATCAGGTGGGCGGTGGCCAGCGCGCCGTTCTCCGCCGTGCTGATCTACGCCCTCAGCGTACTCCAGTGGGCGTTTCGGCGTACCGCGTACGTCCTGATCGCGATCGGCTCCGCGCTGCTCACGATTCTCCTGTCGTACCTCGTGGCATTCCACACCGACTGGGGACTGGTCGGGCTCTTCGCCGCGAACCTCGTGGGACAGGCCGTCGGCGCCGTCGCGGCGGTGTACGCCGCGCGCGATCTGCTCCGCGCCGGCTGGGACGCCAGTATTGCGAAGCAGATGCTGGCCGTGGGTCTTCCGTTTGCGGCGATCGCCGTTGCGAGCAACCTCATTCCGTCCCTCGATCGTCTGTTCCTGGTGCAGGCGCATTCCCTCGCCGATGCCGGGGTGTACGGCATGGGGCAGAAGATCGCGGCGCTCGCGGGCCTCATCCTCACGGGGTTTCAGGCGGCGTGGCAGCCGTTCGCCTTCTCGCAGCGGGCCGCCACCGACAAGCCGCGCATGTTCGGGCGGGTCTTCCTGCTGATCTGCGGGATCGTCGGCTTTCTCACGCTCGGGCTCGTGTGCGCGGCGCCCTTGATTGCGCGCTACGCGGCTACGCCGGCGTACGTCGGCGCGGCTATATTCGTGGGCCCGCTGGCGCTGTCCACCGGGCTTGGCGCCGTCTTCTTCGTCGTGGCGATGGGATCGCTGTTCGAGGGGAAGTCGCTCCACAACCTGGTGGCGTACGGCGTGGGAATCGGTACGACGGTGGTGCTCAACCTCGTCTTCCTGGCTCGCGGCGCGCCCCCCATCGCCATCGCGTGGGCGAATTGCCTCGGCCAGGCGGCCGCGGTCGCCTGCATGGCGATCCTGTCGCAGCGGGTCCATCCGATTCCGTACCCCTTCCTCCGCGGAGTGCTCGTGATGCTGCTCGCCGCCGGCGCTGCTGTGCTGGCCGCTCAGGCGGTCCCCGGGTGGTCGCTGGGTGCGGTCGCAGTGGCGCAGCTGGGCCTCGGCGCCGTATTCGTGGCGTGGCTCGTGTTCGGCGTGCTGGAGCCGGCGGAGCGCTCGCGGCTCCTGGCGCGGGGGAGGGCCGCGGGATGAGCGATCGCGAGCTCACACCCGAGCGGCTGCTCGCGGCGCTGCGGGAGCTGCACGCCTCCCGCGAGGCCGATGTCCGCGCAGAGTGGCAGCGCTCGCTCCCGCTGGCGGACTACATCGTCGATCGCTGGGAGCGCGCGCGGACACTCGGTTTCGGCGCGGGCAGCAGCGTCTACGACCAGGCGCTCGTGCTGGGCGACGTCGAGGTCGGGGAGAAGACGTGGATCGGTCCGGGTACCGTGCTCGATGGCTCCGGCGGGCTCCGCATCGGAGCTACCTGCAGCATCTCGGCCGGCGTGCAGATATACACCCATGATTCGGTCCGATGGGCGCTCTCGGGCGGGGCGGCCGAGTACGAGCACGCACCGGTGACGATCGGCGATCATTGCTACATCGGGCCGTGCACCATCGTGACCATGGGCGTCACGATCGGACGACACTGCCTGGTCGGTGCGCATTCGCTGGTCAACCGGGATCTTCCCGACTATTCGATCGCCTACGGCGTGCCGTGCCGTGCCGTGGGGCGGGTCGAGGTCGACGGCGCGAAAGTCAAACTTGTCTATCCGGATGCCCCATGAGTGATGTGAACGCCCCGGCCGCCATTCCTATCACCCGCGCCATCTTCGACGACGCGGAGGCCCGCGCCGTCGCCGCGGTGCTCGCCTCGGGATGGGTGGTACAGGGGCCGCAGGTTGCCGCGTTCGAGCAGGGATTCCGCGACTTCACCGGTCTTCCGGAGGCGGTGGCGTGCACCTCGTGTACGACGGCGCTCCACCTCGCGCTGATGGCGGAGGGGATCGGCCCGGGGGACGAGGTGATCGTGCCCTCCTTCACCTGGGTGGCGTCGGCCAACGCGGTGATCTACTGCGGTGCCACGCCGGTGCTGGCGGACGTCTCGCTCGATACGTTCAACATCACGGCCGAGGAGATCGACCGCCGCCGGACCGCGCGCACGCGTGCCGTCATGCCGGTGCATCTCTTCGGCCTCGCCGCCGAGATGGATCCGATCCTCGAGCTGGCGAAGCGCTGGTCGCTCCGCGTGGTGGAGGACGCGGCGTGCGCGCTCGGCACCCTCTACCGGGGGCGGCACGTGGGCGCGCTCGGTGGCGGCGGCGCGTTCTCGTTTCATCCGCGCAAGGCGATTACGACTGGCGAGGGCGGGATGTACACGACGGCCGATCCCGCCAAGGCGAAGCATGCGCGCTCGCTTCGGGACCACGGCGCGGCGAAATCCGACCACGCGAGGCACGGCGCGAAGGGCGCGGCGCTGCTCCCGACGTTCGAGATGGTGGGATACAACTATCGGATGACCGACCTGCAGGCGGCGGTCGGCGTGGCCCAGCTCGCCAAGCTCGAAGCGATCCTCGCCGACCGGATCGCGCGGGCAAAGCGATACGACGAGCTGCTGGCCGGGGTTGCCGGGCTGGTGACGCCGCTCGAGCCCGCGGAGCACCGGCATTCGTACCAGTCGTATGTCTGCCGTCTCGAAACCGACGGGCTCTCCGAACGGGAGATCCGGCACGGGAATGCGGTGCGCAACGGCGTCATGCAGGCCCTCGAGGATGAGCGGATCGCCACCCGGCAGGGGACCCACGCGGTCCACATGCTGGGCTACTACGCCAGGACCGGCGGGTACCAGCCGATGGATCTGCCCGGCGCCTTCGCGGCCGATCAGCTTTCGCTCACGCTGCCGCTCTACGCCGGCATGACGGACGACGAGCAGGACCGCGTGGTCGAGCGCCTCACGCATCATCTGGCACTGGCCCTGCGGACCGCCGATGCCCGTTGAGTCGATGACGGCGTCTGCGCTGCTCGAGCAGTACGTCGAGCCGGGCACCGGCGACCCTCTGCATCTCGTCGCCGGGCCGCCTCCCCGGCTGGAGTCGGAGGGCGGGCGGAGCTACCCGGTCGAGGAGGGCGTGGCGCGATTCGTCGCGTCGGATGTGCTCCCCGCCGAGCAGGCCTCCACCGGCGATACCTTCTCGCTCAAGTGGTCGCGCGTCGGCACCTTCGGACACGACGACGCGACGCGCGACTTCCATCACCAGTGGTATCTCCAGCGGTACGGCTGGCGGGACGAGGCCGAGTTCGCCGAATTCCTGAGCGGCCAGCAGCGGGTGCTCGACGCGGGGTGCGGCGTCGGGCGGGATGTCGCGTGGTACCTGCGTCATGCGCCCGGGCTCGTGGCCGGCGTGGACATCTCCACGGCGGTGGATCTCGCCGCCCGGAACGTGGGGCCGAACTCGCGGCTGCTCCTCGCGCAGGCCGATCTCGCCAACCTGCCGTTCCCGCCGGACTGGTTCGACTACATCGCGTGCGACCAGGTCCTGCATCACACCTTCGACCCGCGCGCCAGCTTCGCGCACCTCGTGTCCAGGGTCCGCCCCGGGGGCGTGATCGCGTTCTATGTGTACAAGGTGAAGGGCCCGCTCCGGGAGTTCGCCGACGATCATCTGCGAACCGCGGCGGCGACGATGTCGGAGGACGAAGCCTATCGGTTGTCGGAGGCGCTGACCCGGTTCGGTCAGGCGCTCACCGAGCAGAAGGTCAGCATCGACGTTCCGGTGGACATTCCGGAGCTCGGCATCACGGCGGGGCGCTTCGATCTCCAGCGCTGGCTCTACTGGAACGTCTTCAAGTGCTTCTACAACGCCGACTGGGACTGGGAGACCAACGTGATGACGAATTACGACTGGTACCGCCCCGCGACGGCGTACCGCTACCGGCCCGGGGAGATCCGGGCCTGGATCGCCGAGGAGGGGCTGGAGACGCTGCACGAGGACGTGGGCGACGCCGGGCTGTCGTACCGGTGCCGGAAGCCCGTTCGCTAACCGACGAGGAGCAACATGGATTTGCGTGGCGCACGCGCGGTGGTGGTGGGCGGGGCCGGACTGATCGGGTCCCACGTGGTGGACCGCCTGACCCGGGAGGACGTCGCCGAGATCGTCGTCTACGACAACTTCACGCGCGGGACGATGGGGAACCTCGAGGCGGCGCTGGCCGATCCGCGGGTCCGCATCTTCGAGCTGGGCGGCGACATCCTGCACACCGACATCCTGCAGAAGGCTTTCGAGAAGACCGACGTGGTGTTCCATCTCGCGGCGCTCTGGCTGCTCCACTGCCACGAGTATCCCCAGTCGGCGTTCGAGGTGAACATTCGCGGGACGTTCAACGTGCTGGAGGCCTGCCGGCTGCGCGGGGTCCGGAAGCTGGTCTATTCCTCGTCGGCCTCAGTGTACGGCGATGCCGTCGAGGTGCCGATGACCGAGGACCATCCGTACAACAACCGGACCTTCTACGGCGCCACCAAGATCGCCGGCGAGCACATGGCGCGGGCCCACCACCATCGCTACGGGCTCGACTACGTTGGCCTCCGCTACATGAACATCTACGGGCCCAGGCAGGACTACATGGGGGCGTACGTGGCGGTGGTGATGAAGATCCTCGACCGGATCGACCGGGGCGAGCCGCCGATCGTCTACGGCGACGGCTCCCAGTCCTACGATTTCATCTACGTCGAGGACGCGGCCGACTGCAACGTGCTGGCCGCGCGCTCGGACGCCACCGACCGCTTCTACAACGTCGGGGCCGGCGTCGAGACCACGATCAGGGAGATCTGCGAGATGCTGCTCCGCCTCACCGGGAGCGAGCATCTGGGGATCCGGTACGAGCCGGCCGGCCAGACGTTCGTGACGCGCCGGGTCGGCTCGACCGAGGCGGCGGCCCGGGACCTCGGCTTCCAGGCGAAGACGCCGGTCGAGGAGGGACTCCGCCGGCTCATCGCGTGGCGGGAGGCGCACAAGGAGGCGGTGGCGTCGCGCATCCGCGCCGCGGAGGCTCGTACCGGCTGATGTGCGGCATCGCCGGAGTGCTCCATCTGCGCGGTGAGCCCGTCGCCCACGAGACGCTGAAGCGGATGACGGACGCCATCGCACACCGGGGACCGGACGGGGAGGGGCACTGGAGCGAAGGGCCGGTGGGGCTCGGGCACCGGCGGCTCGCGATCATCGACCTGTCGCCCGGCGGGCGGCAGCCGATGCTCACGCCCGACGGCGAGCTCGCCATCGTCTACAACGGCGAGATCTACAACTTCCAGGAGCTTCGCGCCGAGCTGCAGGCGCTGGGACACCGGTTCACCTCGAGCTCCGATACCGAGGTCCTGCTCCACGCCTACCGGGAGTGGGGCCCGGCGTGCCTCGAGCGGCTGAACGGGATGTTCGCCTTCGCCGTCTGGGAGCGGCGCCGCCGGCGGCTCTTCGTCGCCCGCGACCGCTACGGTATCAAGCCGCTCTACTACTGGACCGACGGCACCCGATTCGCGTTCGCGTCGGAGATCAAGGCGTTCTTCGACCTGCCGGGATTCCGTCGCGACGTGTGCCTGCCGGCGCTGCACCAGTACTTCACCTTCCAGAACATCTTCACCGACGAGACGCTCTTCGACGGCGTGAAGCTCCTGCCTCCCGGCCACACGATCGTCGTGGCGGACGGCCGCGTGCACGCGCCCGCGCCATACTGGGACTACCGCTTCGGCATCGATGCGCTGACGATGACCGAGGATGAGTGCGTGGACGAGCTCTTCAGCTGCTTCGGCGGCGCCGCGGTCCGGCAGCTCGTGAGCGACGTGCCGGTGGGCAGCTACCTGAGTGGCGGCATGGACTCCGGCTCGCTCACCGCCATCGCGTCGAGCCACCTGGGCCGCATCCACTCGTTCACGGCGGGATTCGACCTCACCTCCGCCTCCGGCATCGAACTCGGCTTCGACGAGCGGCTGCCGGCGGAGATGATGGCTCACCGGTTCAAGACCGAGCACTACGAGGTGGTCCTGCACGCCGGCGACATGGAGCAGGTCATGGGCGACCTGATCTGGCACCTCGAGGACCTGCGCGTCGGCCAGTCGTACCCCAACTACTATGTCGCGCGGCTGGCGAGCCGGTTCGTGAAGGTCGTGCTCTCGGGCGCGGGAGGGGACGAGCTCTTCGGCGGGTATCCGTGGCGCTACTACCAGGTCGCCGGCAGCCGCTCGGCGGATGAGTACTTTCGCAACTACTACGCCTTCTGGCAGCGGCTGGTCCCGGACGAGGACAAGGCACGGCTCTTCCAGCCGGACATCTCCCGCCGGCTGTCGGGGCACTCGACGTTCGACGTCTTTCGCGGCGTGTTCGACCGCCACCCGCTCGAGCTCGAATCGAGCGAGGACTACATCAACCACTCGCTCTACTTCGAGGCCAAGACGTTCCTCCACGGCCTGCTCGTGGTGGAGGACAAGGTCAGCATGGCACACGGCCTCGAGAGCCGGGTGCCGTTCCTGGATGACCGGCTGGTCGAGTTCGCAATGCGTGTCCCGGTGCGGTACAAGATGGAGGACTCGCTGCTCCAGGGAGCGATCGACGAGGACGACATCGTCAAGCGCCAGCGCTGGCGCAGCTCTTCCGAGGGGAAGACGGTGCTCCGGAAGGCGATGGCGCGGCTCATCCCGCGCGAGATCGCCGAGCGGCGGAAGCAGGGATTCAGCGGGCCGTACGATTCCTGGTACCGCGGCGAGAGCCTCGACTACATCCAGCGGCTGCTCTCAAGCCCGCAGGCGCGCTACCGCGCGTATCTCGATCCGGCATTCGTCGCCACCGTCATCGGCGAGCACACCGCCGCGCGCCGCAATCACCGCCTGCTGATCTGGTCGCTGTTGTGCTTCGAGGTATGGCTGCGAAAGTTCATGTAGCGTGATGCGCGACGCCGTGGTGGTGGGCGGCGGGGTCGTCGGGCTCGCCGTTGCGATGCGGCTGGCCCGTGACGGTCGGGCGGTCGTCCTCCTCGAGCGCCACCCGTCGTTCGGGCGCGAAGCCAGCAGCCGGAACAGCGAGGTGGTGCACGCCGGGATGTACTATCCCACCGGGTCGCTCAAGGCCCGCCTCTGCGTGGCGGGGAACCGGAGCCTCTACGCCTGGTGCGCGTCCCGTCAGGTGGAGGCGCGGCGAATCGGCAAGTTCATCGTGGCGACCGCGGACGATGAGATCCCGGCGCTGGAGCAGATTCTCCAGCGCGCCGGGGCGAACGGCGTCACGGCCCTCCGCTGGGCGGAGCCCGGCGAGCTGGCAGGCGCCGAGCCGCACGTGCGGGCGGTGGCGGCACTCTTCTCGCCCGACACCGGGATCGTCGATTCGCATGGCCTGATGCAGAGCCTGGCCGATGCGGCGGCGGCCGACGGCGCCGTGCTGGCGTGGGGCCACGAGTTCACCGGCGCCGAGCCGGCGGGGCGGGGGTATCGCGTCAGCTATCGTGATCCGTCCGGGGACTCCGGCGCGATCGATGCGCCCGTGGTGGTGAATGCCGGAGGTCTCGAGGCCGACCGCATCGCGGCGGGGATGGGCCTCGACATCGACGCGCTTCAGTACCGGGTGCGCTATGTGAAGGGAAACTATTTCCGGGTGAGCGAGGCGTGGCGGGGGCGGTTGCGGCACCTCGTCTATCCCGTGCCACATGCAGGTCTCGCGGGCCTCGGCTCCCACGTGACGCTCGATCTGACCGGCGGCGTCCGGCTCGGTCCCGACGTCGAGTTTCTCCCCGGCCGCCAGACCGACTACTCGGTGGATCCCTCGCGCGCGGACGCCTTCGCCGACGCGGCACGGCGCTACCTGCCGGAGCTCACGGTGGAGGCGCTGCGCCCCGATCTGGCCGGCATCCGGACGCGCCGGCTCCTGGCAGACCCGACCGTCTCGCCCGATTTCGTGATCGCGGAGGAGTCCGCCCACGGCCTGCCGGGGTGGGTCAACCTGATCGGGATCGAGTCGCCGGGGCTGACGAGCTGCCTCGAGATCGCCGACCGGGTGGCCGAGCTCCTGCCGGGATGACGCGGCGCTCGTTGCCGGGTCCCGGCGGCCGATGTGATATTGCCGCATCCAGGCCCCTTAGCTCAGCCGGTTAGAGCAAACGACTCATAATCGTCAGGTCGTGGGTTCGAGTCCCACAGGGGCCATCGAAGACGTCGGCGTCCGGCCGTCCCCGCCGTAGACAAACCCCGATTCCGGCGGCATACTCCGGAACAGGTGTTGTTCGCCCTCCTCGTGGGGAGGGCTCCAGGCCATCACCGTGGTCCAGGAGTCCGCATGCCCCCACGCGCCCGCCGTCCCGTCCGGCGGTTCAGTCGCCGCCCCGCCATCGCGCTGCCGCAGGTGGATCCGATCGCGCCGGTCCGGCGTCCGGCCCCCTTCGACGATCCCGACTGGATATTCGAGCCGAAGTACGACGGCTTCCGCGGCCTCGCCTACGTCACTCCCGACAGCTGCTCGATCCGCTCACGCCGGGACATCGAGTTCGACCGCTTCGACGAGCTGCGGACGATTCTCCGCGACCAGCTCGCGGTACGCGACGCGATCTTCGACGGCGAGATCGTGGCGCTCGACCGGAACGGGCGGCCCAGCTTCCGGGAGCTGATGCGGCGAACCAGCACCGTGGCGTATGCCGTCTTCGACGTGCTCTGGCTCAACGGCCGGGATCTGCGCGGCCTGCCGCTCACGCGGCGGAAGCGCTTCCTCGACCTGGCCGTGCCGGCGAACACCGCTCACGTCATGAAGGTCCTGTCCATCGAGACCGACGGGGTGGCGCTCTTCAAGGCGACCGAGAAGCTCGATCTCGAGGGGATCGTGGCCAAGCGGAAGGCCGACGCCTACGACGCCTCGGCGGTGTGGTACAAGGTGCTGAACCCCGCGTACACCCAGAAGGAGGGCCGGGCCGAGCTGTTCCGTCGGGGCTGAGCACCGGGTTGCGATCACACCGGAACCCGGCCATTGTTGCGAAATGGCAACCGCACGCGATCTGGACTTTACGTATACGCTGATCGACCGGATGTTCCGCCTGAGTCTGGGCGAGATGGCGGATTTCAGCGGGGCCCGGTACGATGGCGACTTCTCGCTGTCGCTCGAAGAGGCTCAGCGTCGGAAGCATGAGTTCATCGTGGAGAGCCTCGGCATTCGCCGGGGCTCTCGCGTGCTGGACCTCGGCTGCGGCTGGGGTCCCCTGCTGAACTACCTGCGCGGGCTTGGCGCCGAGGGGGTCGGGGTGACGCTCTCGAAAGGTCAGGCCGCCGCCTGCCGGCGCAACGGCCTGAACGTCCATATCGCCGACGCGCGCGAGATCACCCGCGATACTTTCGGTGCCTTCGACGCCGTAGCCAGTCTGGGCGCCTTCGAGCACTTCTGCTCGGAGGAGGAATTCCAGGCGGGGCGGCAGGACGAGGTCTATGGCCGGCTCTTCGGCAACGTGCGGACGATGCTGCAGCCGGGCGAGCGCTTCTACCTCCAGACGATGGTCTTCGGGCGCAACATGATTCCGCCGGAGCAGATCAGCCTCGACGCGCCACGGGGCTCCGACGCGCACGTGCTGGCGCTCCTTCGGGCTGAGTTCCCCGGCTCATGGCTGCCGTCGGGCCGGGAGCAGCTGGTTCGGACCGCCGCGCCCTACTTCCGTGTCGTATTCAGCAGCAGCGGGCGCCTCGACTACATCGAGACGATTCGTCAGTGGCGGCTCCGGTTCGGGCGCTTCGGCTGGCGCAAGCTCGCCGCCAAGGCCGCGCTCCTGCCGCGCTTCCTCACCAGCGCAGACTTCCGCAACGCCTTCGCCTCGGGGATCAGCGCCAACAGCGTCTCGTTCGAGCGCGAGCTCCTCGATCACTACCGCATCGTCTTCGAGGCGATCTAGTCGCGGGTGTGTGCCGGGCGGCCGGTGCCGCGTCGCCAAGGAACACCCTCCCTGGAGATCCGATGCCGAAGCGCCCCGTCCACGCCGCTCTCTTCGCGGCGGCCCTTTCGGCCTGCGGCGACAGCACTGCGCCGATCCAGTATGTCAATCCGCTCGATCTGTCCGGCGCCTGGCACGTCGCCGATTCCACCGTCTATGACATCACCAACGTCAGTGACAGCGCCGACGGCCTGCGTCACATCGGGGCGTACGTCGTCAGCGGCAGCGCCCAGCTCACCCGTCTGGGGGAGACGAGCTACGCGGCCAACCTGGAGGTAGTGATCACCTGGATCGATTCGGTGCCGGGCAGCGCCGCGCGGCGGACGCCGCAGCCGGTGGCATTGGTCAACCCGATCGCCATCGTGAACGACACGATCTTCGGCCTGAGTGCGGGGGGTGACATCGTGCCGCCGGAGGCGAACGCGTCGGCGTCGCTGATCGCCTGGACCTACGACGAAACCTCGGAGCGGTGCCGCACGACGATCGCGGGCTTTCATCCGGCGACGGTGGCATGCCGGCAGTCGGTGCGCTGGCGGCGCTGACGCGCTTCAGTCGAACTCGCCGACGAATCCGATCTCGGGCTGGAGCCGATGCCCGAACTTCTCTTCTACTGCGCGCTGAGCCAGCGCGATCAGCGCCCGCACGTCGGCCGCGGTCGCGCCGCCGAGGTTGATGATGATGTTGGCGTGGAGGTGGGAGATCTGCGCGCCGCCGATCGTCGCTCCCTTGAGGCCGCACTGATCGACCAGCCGGCCGGCTCCGACGCCTTCGATCTTCCGGAAGATCGAGCCCGCGCTCGGGTGGATCGCCAGCCACGGGTGCCGGGATCCGCGCCAGCTGAGGTTCTCCTGATGAATGCGGTGGAGGATGTCGGGGTGGCTCGGCGCCAGCCGGAAGGTCGCGGCGAGCACGTAGTCGGCCCGATGATGAAAGACGGTATCGTCGTAGCCGAACTGCACGTAGTCGGCGCCTACCGTCGCCCGCTGGCCCTCCGCTGACGGGATCTCGCAGGACTCGAAGACCTCCGCGATGAACATCGTCCGCTCCCGCTCGGGTGCGGGCGACAGGAAGTGGAGGTTCTGCCAGATCGCGCCGCCCACCGTGCTGGGAATCCCGATGTAGTGCTCCAGCCCCGACCAGCCCAGCTGCCCCGACTCCAGCACGAGGTCCTGCATGATTGCGCCGCTTTCGGCGCGGAGGATGCCGCCGTCGCTCCAGCCGCGCGCCGAGGCGGTGTTCCGGATGACGAGCCCCCGGAAGCCGCCGTCGCCGATCAGGATGTTCGCGCCGAGTCCCAGGACGAAGTAGGGAAGGGAGGCCTCGCGGGCGGCGAGGATCGCGGCGGCGAGATCGTCGGCGCTGGTGGCGGTGTAGAAGAGGTCGGCGGGCCCGCCGATCCGGAATGTCGTGTAGGGGGCGAGCGTCACGTTCTTCTGGAGACGCGAGCGGTCGAGCCCGGTGACGGCGTGCGATGCGGTCCGCGGCAAGCGGTGAGTCCGGTTTGGAGGAACCCTAGAATCGCATGGGCGGGCGGCTGCGCCAAGTGCGGGCTGGTGATGCGCGTTCACGTGGGATCCTCGCCACAGGCGCGACGCGTGCGTCGGAACGCATGTGTCGGCGCGATCCCATCTTCAATATCGGCACGCGCTTGGCACCTGCGATGTATGGGTGACCCAACCGTCTCGCTGGCCCTGTGATTGCGACTGCCCCGGCCACGCACTCCAATCAACATCTCCTTCGACGAGGGCACCCCGGCCGCGAGGCCGGTCCGCAAAGCCACGGGTCTCCACCTCGGGAGACTGCCGGGTTGTCGAAGAGGAGCATGGCCGGGGCGAATCCGGTCAACCTCTGAGGTCACAGGGAGACCTTCGCATGTCCAAGCGTGTTGCGCTGTTGAGCATGGCCGCACTGGCCACCCTCGCCGCCTGCGGCGAGACCCCGACGGGGACGTCGGATCCGCTGAGTGGGGAGATCGTGGTGACGGAGGGGGTGGCGGCGCCGGCGCCGGCGGCGCGTCCTTACCGGCCGTCGCTGTCCGAGGTTGCCTCGGCTTCGGCAAGTCTTGGCGGGTCCAGTTCGACTCCGTTGAGTCTGAAGCCGCAGAGCTGCGATGCGGGCCAGCAAGTCGTCATCACCTATACAGTGACGGGCAAGCAGAACAACGTGGCGTCCTTCGACGTTAACACCAGTTGGACGTTCGACGGGTCGGCGTGGACGGGCTCCGTGCCTACTACCGTAAACGTCGCCGCCCGGCCCGTCGCGAATGCGCCTGGCAGCACTTACCAAGTGACACTGACCGTGCTCAACGCGAGCGCCACGTCGTCTGGTACTTCCAGCTTCGTAGTAGCCCCGTTCAACCTGTCCACCACGGCACCGGGCGCGCTTTCGCTCACAACGAATGCCCATCCAAATGCGACGATCAACGTCGCGTTCGCCGCGTGCCCGGTCACCAATACCGCTCCGACGCTCGTCCTTCCGACCGATATGACCGTCGAGGCCACGAGCAGCTCGGGCGCATCGGTCACGTTCCTCGTGACCGCGAATGACGCCCAGGACGGCGACCTCACCTCCAGCGTCGTCTGCGCGCCGGTCAGCGGCTCGACTTTCGCCCTCGGCGAGACGACGGTCAACTGCTCGGTCACCGACAACGGCGGCCTGACCACCACCGGCAGCTTCAAGGTCACCGTGGTCGACACCACGCCGGCCTACTTCACCAGCATTCCCACCGGCACGATCACGCTCATCGCCGCGAACATCAACGGTGCCGTGCTCGACGTGCCGGGGCTCAACATCACCGTCGCCGACGTCGGAGGCGTCTCGGAGCCGTCCACGTACGCCTGTGACTACGTAACCGGCACGGTGCTCGCCATCGGGAGCAACACGACGGTGTCCTGCACCGCCAAGGACGCGATCGGCAACGAGAGCGTCGCCAGCACGTTCGACGTCTTCGTCGGGCT